>NZ_CADCWD010000074.1 GCF_902806315.1 uncultured Sphingosinicella sp. | reverse complement strand
TTTGCGACGACAGGTGCACTCCGGGGAACGGTTTTGGATCGGCGGCAATTTTTGTGAAGCTGTCACAGATTTACAGATGTCGCAAGTCGAGCTGTGACACAGCGACCCTTTTCGATGCTCCCCCCGGCCCACTTCCGGTGTTCACTGGATCCACGATAACAGAACCGAGCGGGGTACACACATGAACGATTTCAGCAGCGTCGTCGCGGCTCCCGCCGACCGTTTCGAAGGCATCAACCGCCCTTATGATGTAGCCGAGGTGGAGCGGCTCCGGGGCTCGCTCCCGGTCGAGCACACCCTCGCCAGGCGTGGCGCCCAGCGGCTTTGGGAACTGCTCAGGAGCGAAGACTATATCAACGCGCTCGGCGCCCTCAGCGGCAACCAGGCGATGCAAATGGTGCGCGCCGGGCTCAAGGCCATCTATCTCTCCGGCTGGCAGGTTGCGGCCGACGCCAACACCGCCGGCGCGATGTATCCCGACCAGTCCCTCTACCCCGCCAATGCCGGACCGGAGCTCTGCAAGCGCATCAACAAGACGCTGCAGCGCGCCGACCAGATCGAGCATGCCGAGGGCGGCGCGCAGCGTGACTGGTTCGTGCCCATCGTCGCTGACGCGGAGGCTGGCTTCGGCGGACCGCTCAACTGCTTCGAGATCATGAAAGCCTATATCGAGGCGGGCGCCGCGGGCGTTCACTTCGAGGATCAGCTCGCTTCCGAGAAGAAGTGCGGCCACTTGGGCGGCAAGGTCCTGATCCCGACCCAGGCGCACATCCGCAACCTCGACGCGGCGCGGCTTGCGGCTGACGTCTGCGGCGTGCCTACGGTGCTGATCGCCCGCACCGACGCGGAGAGCGCCAAGCTCATCACCTCCGACGTTGACGAGCGCGACCATGAGTTCCTGACCGGCGAGCGGACGCTCGAAGGCTTCTTCCGCCTCAAGGACGACACCGGGGTCGATCATTGTATCAAGCGCGGCATCGCCTTCGCCGAGCATGCCGACCTGCTCTGGTGGGAGACGAGCCACCCGAACCTGGATGATGCCAAGCGCTTCGCGGAAGCGGTGCAGAAGGCGCATCCCGGCAAGATGATGGCCTATAATTGCTCACCTTCGTTCAACTGGGAGGCGAAGCTCGACAAGGACACGATCGCCAGGTTCCAGCGCGAGCTCGGCGCGATGGGCTACAAGTTTCAGTTCGTCACCCTTGCGGGCTTCCACCAGCTCAACCACGGCATGTTCGAGCTCGCCCGCGGCTACAAGGATCGCGGCATGGCCGCTTATTCCGAGCTGCAGCAGGCGGAGTTCGCCAGCGAGGCAAGCGGCTACACCGCCACCCGCCACCAGCGCGAAGTCGGCACCGGCTATTTCGATCTCGTTGCGCAGACCGTTTCGGGCGGCAACGCCTCCACCACGGCGCTCGCGGAATCGACCGAAGCCGACCAGTTCATCACCGCCGTTGCGGCGGAATAAGGAGTGACCGACATGACCAAGCGCTATTGGGTAATCGGAGGGGAATATGAGGATCCGGCTTTCCAGGCCTTGATCCCTGGAACCGAGAAGATGTGCGGGCCCTTCGAGAACGAGGCCAAGGCCCGCACGGAATGGACCCGCCTTACCTGCTGCCCGGAAGGCACCACCGCCACGACTCGCTATTCGATCGCGGCGGAGACTTTGCACTAGGCAGCGATAGCGCGCCGCGGCTCGTGCCGCGGCGCCATTCCTAGTCCAGACATGCTTCTTCCATGTCCCGTTCGTGCTGGCTTGGCGGCTCCCCCGCGGGACGTTCCGCCGACTCGACCCGACCGGCCGATGTCACGATCTCGAACCCCCGCATGAGCGTGCGATGCACCGGGCACTTGTCGGCGATCTCGATCATCTTGGCCCGCCATTCCGCGCTGAGCTCCCCTTGGTATGCGATGCGGCGCGTGAACAGGTCCCGCGGCGGGTTTCCCTCCCGCGAATGGGCGACCTCAACCTCGAACACCGGCAGGGTCCAGCCCTTGCGCTCCGCATAGAGCCGCAGCGTCATCGCCGTGCAGGCCGCGAGTGCGGAGCTCAAGAGCTCGTAGGGCGTCGGGCCGGTGCCGAGCCCGCCCACCTCAACGGGCTCGTCGGCGAGGATCGAACTGTTCCTCACCTCGATCCGCGTCTGGAACTGTCCCACTCCCGTCAGCCGCGCCACCACGCCTGCTTGTTCTTCCTCTGCCACCGCCATTCCCTCCCGCTGATCCACGGTCACTAGCCGATTGCGCGGCGAGTTGGACCCCTTGCGCCTTCACCCGCAGGAACCGGGGCGAGGGCCGGCTGTTCTTTAACCAAGCGTGGCCTGTTGGCTCACCTGCCTTTTTCCCGGAGACATCACATGAGCAAGAACCAGCACAATTCCAGCAGCATGGATAAAACCATGAACCAGAACAACCAGATGTCGGACGATCCCAAGGACGGCAGCCGCAATTCGGAGACGCTCGGACAGGCGAGCGCTCCCGACGCGATGGAGAAGCAGGTCCCGTCCAATGACAAGCAGGACCAGTCGACCATCGAAGCGTTCGGCCAGGAAGGCGCCGGCATCGCGGCCAAGGAGTAAGCGAGATGAGCGACACCGAAACCCTGGAGATGATCCACGAGGACCAGCTTCCCGGCCATGAAAGCCAGCTGGAGCCCAAGCCGGAATGGCAGCCGCGTTATCCCGGCTCCGGAAGGCTCCAGGGCAAGGTGGCGCTGATCACCGGCGCGGACAGCGGCATTGGCCGCGCCGTCGCCGCCTTGTTCGCCCGCGAGGGCGCCGATGTCGGCATCATGTATCTTTGCGAGCATGACGACGCGGCCGAGACCAAGCGCATCGTCGAAGCGGAAGGGCGGCGGGCGGTGACCATTGCCGGCGACGTCGGCGACAAGCAATTCTGTGAGCGCGCCGTCGAGCAGACCGTGCGGGAGTTCGGCAAGCTCGACATCCTCGTCAACAACGCCGCCGAGCAGCATCCCGACACCGACATACGCGGCATCACCGAGGAGCAACTGAAGCGCACCTTTCAGACCAACATCTTCGGCTATTTCTTCATGGTCCAGAGCGCGCGGCCGCACCTCAAGAAAGGGGCCGCCATCATCAACTGCACGTCGGTGACCATGTACCAGGGCTCGTCCGAGTTGCTCGATTATTCGGCCACCAAAGGCGCGATCACCGCCTTCACCAGGAGCCTGTCCGAAAACCTCATCGAAGAAGGCATCCGCGTCAACGCCGTCGCCCCGGGCCCGATCTGGACGCCGCTCAATCCATCCGGCGGTTCAACGCCTGAAAAGATGAAGGATTTCGGCGAGTCGGTGCCGATGGGGCGTCCCGGCCAGCCGAACGAGGTGGCGCCAAGCTTCCTGTTCCTGGCGTGCGAGGATTCGAGCTACATGTCGGGCCAGGTGCTCCATCCCAATGGCGGAACCATCGTCAACGGCTAAGCTCTTCAAGCTCGCAGGAATCCTGATATAGCGGCTGCTCAACAAGGGGGCAGCCTGTGCGGACGCTTGCAGGAATTCTCGTCGGCATCCTTGTCGCCATAGCGACCGTGCTGGCGATTTCGTTGATCGGCGACCTCATGTTCCCGGCGAATGCCGATGCGGGGGTGCGCGACCCGGAGCAGATCTCGACAGCGTTTAGCACGGCGCCGGTCGGCGCGCAGATCTTCCTGGTCCTTGCATGGCTTGGCGGGGCCTTCGCCGGCGGCATTGTAGCGCGCAGGATCTCCCGCCAAGGCTGGCCCGTTTTGCTGATCGCTGCCTTGCTGTTCCTTGCGGCATTGCCGATCATTTCCATCGTCGCCGTTCCGGCCTGGCTGATGGCGGCTTTGCTTGCCGCGCCAATCGTCGGCGGCTTCCTGGCGCGCCACATTTCAGCGCAGGCGATGGCGCCCGCGCCCGAGCCCGAGGCAGAACATGCGGAGGTTTGAGACCTTCGCTGAATTCTGGCCCTTTTATCTGCGCGAGCATGCCAAGCCCCGAACGCGCGCCTTCCACTATGCTGGGACCAGCCTGGTGGTGATCCTCGCGATCGCAGGTCTCGTGACCGGCAATCTTTGGCTGCTGCTGGCCATGCCGCTCGCCGGCTATTCCTTTGCCTGGGCAAGCCATGCCGCCATCGAGCGCAACCGGCCGGCAACCTTCACTTACCCGCTCTGGTCGCTGGGGGCCGACTTCAAGATGTGGTGGCGCTGGCTCACCGGACGCCTGAACGATGATCTTCTCGCCGCGGGCGTGCGCCCGGACGGCACCGCCGAGCGCCCGCATGGCGAATGATCTCCTTGCCACCGGTGACACGTCGGGCATGGAACGGCTGCTCCGGAAGCTGCGCACCCGCGACCTCGTCAGCGATAAGGAGGAGGAGGTTCTCCGCGCTTCAGTGGCCGAAATCGTCGAGTTCCCCGCCAACCGCGTCATCGTGAAAGCGGGAGTGACGCTCAGCCATTGCACCTTGCTGATCGACGGGATGGTCGCCCGCTACAAGGATCTGGCCGACGGGCAGCGGCAGATCATGGAGCTGCACGTCCCCGGCGACTTCCTGGACCTTCACAGTTTCCTGCTGAAGCGCCTCGAGCACAATGTGGGCGCGATCACGGCGGTTCGGGCTGCGATCGTTCCCCACGATACGATCCGGGTTATCACGGAGGAGCATCCGCACCTTGGCCGAATGCTGTGGTTCTCGACGCTGCTCGATGCCGCAATCCATCGCGAGCGCATCCTTTCGGTCGGCCGCCGCTCGGCCGTCGCGCGTATTGCCCACCTCATCTGCGAGCTCCAGGTCCGGCTTGAATTGGTCGGGCTGTCCGACAGCTACCGCTTCCCGCTCCCGCTCACGCAGGCCGATCTTGGCGACGCGACGGGCCTGACTTCGGTCCACGTGAACCGGATGCTGAAGCAGCTGCGCGACGAGGAGCTGCTTACCTTCCGCAGCGGCGCGGTGGTCATTCAGGATTGGGAGCGGCTGCAGCGCCTCGCCGAGTTTACGCCGGACTATCTCTATCTGGAGCGGAGGCCCCGCTAGCGGTTCAGAGGTCGTGAATTTCGAGCGCCTCGGCCGCTGCGAGCCGCTCCGCCACCACGGCGCGGTGACAATGCCCCGCATCCGCCTCGAAGCAGAGCAAGGCTGACGGACGTTCCGCCGCGGCGGCCTTGGCCTGCTCCATCGCCAGCTCCGCTTCGGAGGTTTCGAGCTGTCCGGCGAAGATGGCGCGCATCTCGGCGATGCGGCCCTTGCGCGCCGCCTCGCGCCCGGCCTTGGGCGTGCCGAGCGGGCGCAGGTGAAGATAGTCGATGCCGCGCTCGCGCAGCGCTCCGGCGAGTGCGGTCTTGGAAAAGCCAGGCCGGCGCGACGCGGCCACGGCACGGACGTCGATCAGCAGTTTGACTTCGGCTTCGGCAAGTTGGTCGAGCAGTTCCTCGACGGTCTTGCCTTCATATCCGATCGTGAACAGCCTGCGCGTCGTCATCGTTCGCATCGGTAGCAGCTTCGTCCGGATGATGCATCGGCAGCGACCAGCGGATCTGCTGGCGAAGCTGCGTCTCCAGCTCGGTAAGTCCGGCCTGCCGCGCTTCGGCGCGCTTCACCAGCAGCCGCGCCAGCACCTGCTCGCGATTGTGCGGCCGCCACTTGATCTTGCGGCTGTCGGAAAGGGCCTTGGCGAGACGGAATGAAAGGCTGGACATGCGGGGCACCCTGGTTGGCGCGCCTGGTCGGCAGCTTTCCCCGACGCCCCACGCGTCCCGGGCTCCGGCCAGGAGCAGTTCGAAGGCTAGGCCGAACTGGTTTCCGGAGCGTTAAACCCCGGAGCTGTCAGTCAAAAATCTCTTCCAGGAACGACTTCTTGCGCTTGCCGTGTGGATGGCCGTAGCCCGAGCCGCCGTAGCCGCCATGTCCGTAGCCCGGGCCCCCGTGGCTCGAGCCATAGCCGCCGCCGAAGCCTGGTTGCGGGGCATGGCCGCCTTGCGGCGGAGGGGGCGGCGGAGGGCTCGCAGACGCGCCGGCGCTGCGCTCGATGATTTTGTCGAGCTCGCCCCGGTCCAGCCAAACGCCGCGGCAGGTGGGGCAATAATCGATCTCAATCCCCTGCCGCTCACTCATCACGAGCGGCGTGCGGTCGATCGGACAGGACATGGGCTCGGACATGGATGGTTCCTTTGCAAGCGTTCCCGACGCAGGTAATGCACCTTGAACGCAACGAGAAGGGGGAGGGGCGCAATGCCGGTGCTTGGAATGGGCGGCCTGTTCTTTCGCGCGGCGGACCCGGACGCGCTTTCGGCTTGGTATAAGCGCCATCTGGGGATCGG
Organism: uncultured Sphingosinicella sp.; assembly: GCF_902806315.1. GTDB lineage: Bacteria > Pseudomonadota > Alphaproteobacteria > Sphingomonadales > Sphingomonadaceae > Allosphingosinicella. Next base: position 4,908 of record NZ_CADCWD010000074.1, on the reverse strand, counting down.
CGCCGGCTGCGATTCTACCGGCGAGGGCGAGCCGAACGAGTGGGTCTGGCAGGTGCAGGGCGGCCCGATGGTGTTCGCTCCCTTCAAACAGAGCAGCGACTATTTCGCAGCCGACAAGGCCTTCATGATCAACCTTCGAGTGAGCGGCATCGATCCCATGCTCGATCAGCTCCGTCTGGAGGGGATCGAAGTCATCACGAAAGCCGAGTGGGACGTACCGGCTGTGGGCCGCTTCGCTCGCATACACGATCCCGAGGGGAATGCCATCGAACTCTGGGAACCGCCCGCCGGGACGTGACCCGGATATCCGACCGGCGCATCTGGCGTCCGGTGGGTTTTGCGAGCGCAGCCTTTCGCCCGTCCTGCTCTCTGGCTAGGAGGCGCAATGAGCGAGATCAGCCATTTCGACGCCGGCGGTGATCGCCGCCTTGCTTACCGATTGCGCGAGGGGCGCGGACCGACGATCGTCTTCCTGCCCGGCTACGCGTCCGACATGGAGGGCGGCAAGGCGGTGGCGCTGGACGCCTGGGCCGAAGCTCAGGGTCGGGCCATGCTGCGCTTCGACTACGGAGGCTGCGGCGCGAGCTCGGGCGATTTCGAAGCGCAGAGCTTGGCCGACTGGCGCAACGACGTCCTGCTGATGATCGACGCCTTCACTGAGGGCCCGGTGGTGCTGGTCGGATCCTCGATGGGCGGATGGCTAATGCTGCTCGCCGCGCTCTCCTGGCCCGAGCGCGTAGCAGGCCTCGTCGGCGTCGCGCCGGCGCCCGACTTCACCAACTGGGGCTTCACCCAGGATCAGAAGATGACGATCCTGCGCGAAGGCAGGCTCGAGCAGCCCAACCCGTACCGGGAGCAACCGACCGTCACCACCCGTGCCTTTTGGGAAAGCGGCGAAGCGCTGCGGCTGCTCCACGCCGAGATTGAAATCTCATGCCCGGTCCGCATTCTCCACGGCCAGGCCGACGCTGACGTGCCCTGGGCCTGGTCGCTGGAGCTGATGAAGAAGCTGCGTTCAGCCGACGTGCAGGCGACCTTCGTCAAGGACGGCGATCACCGTTTGTCGCGCCCGGGCGACATTTCGCTCCTCATCGCGACGGTAAATGGATTGCTGGAGGGTCTGTGATCTCATTCTTGTTGGCGCTCGCTGCGCAGGCCGCTGGAGCGTCCTCGACCACGCCCGAAAGCTGCGCCGCAGCTGCCAAGGCCACGCCCGAGCAGGCTATCGAAACCGCCAATGCCTGGCGCCTCAGGGGCGGTGCCCTCGATGCCCGCCAATGCCTCGGCCTCGCTTATGTCCAGCTCGGCCGCTGGGTGCCCGCCGCCACCGCCTTCCAGCAGGCTGCCGGTGAGGCCGAGACCTCGAAGAGCCCGCGCCGCGCAGAATTCTGGGTGCAGTCCGGCAATGCCTGGCTCGCCGCCAAGGACCCGGCCAAGGCGCGCAGGGCGTTCGATGCGGCGCTGGCGGCGGGAATTGCCTCGCCCGAGCTGCAGGGCGAAGCCTATCTCGACCGCGCTCGCGCCCTGGTTGCGCTTGGCGATGCCGCCGGCGGTCGCGCCGATCTCGACAAGGGCCTGGCGCTTGTCCCGGGCGATCCCTTCGGCTGGTACCTTTCCGCTGCGCTCGCCCAGCGGGAGGGCAATCTCGCCCGCGCCAAAACCGACATCGAAAAGGCAGTCGCGGGCGCGCCCGACGATGCCGACATACTCCTCCTCGCCGGCAATGTGGCGGGCCTGTCGGGCGAGCTCGACGAGGCCCGAGGCTTCTTCACCCGCGCCGCGAGAGCGGCTCCGGATGCTCCCTCGGGCAAAGCGGCGGCGGCCGCCCTCGCGGCTAACTCGCAGCCGGAAGCTCCCTCCCAGGCCAAATGAGCAGCCGCTAATGCTACCGTGGTCGCTGGGCGTTAAGCGGCGAGCTTCCGCAGCACGTAGTGGAGGATGCCGCCGGCGCGGAAATATTCGAGCTCGTTCAGCGTGTCGATCCGGCAGCGGGCGGTGAAGGTCGAGCGGTTGCCGTCGGCGCGGGTGACCTCCACCTCAACATCCTGACGCGGCTGAAGGTCCGCGACGCCGAGCACGGTGAAGGTCTCGTCGCCGGTGAAGCCGAGGCTTTCGCGATTATCACCATTCGTGAACTGCAGCGGCAGCACGCCCATGCCGACCAGGTTGGAGCGGTGGATGCGCTCGTAGGTCTCGGCGATGACCGCGCGCACGCCGAGGAGGTTCGTGCCCTTCGCCGCCCAGTCGCGCGATGAGCCGGTGCCGTATTCCTTGCCTGCGACGACGACCAGCGGAGTCGCCGTCTCCTTGTAGAGCATGGCGGCGTCGTAGATCGGCATCGTCTCGCCCGTGGGAACGTAGCGAGTGACGCCGCCTTCGATGCCGGGGGTCATCTGATTCTTGATGCGGATGTTGGCGAAGGTGCCGCGCATCATGACTTCGTGATTGCCTCGGCGGGCGCCGTAGCTGTTGAAATCGGCGCGCGCGACCTGGTGCTCGGTGAGGTAACTGCCCGCGGGGCTGTCCAGTTTGATGGCGCCGGCGGGACTGATGTGGTCGGTGGTGATGCTGTCGCCGAAGATGGCGAGCGGACGCGCGGCCACGATGTCGGTCAGGCCGGCCGCGGTCATGCTCATGCCCTCGAAATAAGGCGGGTTCTGGATGTAGGTGCTGCCCGCGGACCAGGCATAGGTGGCGCCGCCGGTGACGTCGATCGCCCGCCACTGCTCGTCGCCCTTGTAGACGTCCGCGTAGCGCGCCTTGAACATGTCGCTGTTGACGTGAAGCCCGATCAGCCGCTGCACTTCCTCGTTGGTCGGCCAGATGTCGCGCAGATAGACGTCGGCGCCGTCCCTGCCCTTGCCGATCGGCGACTGCACCATGTCCTCGGTGACCGTGCCCTTCAGCGCATAAGCGACGACCAGCGGCGGCGAGGCGAGGTAGTTTGCGCGCACGTCCGGCGAAACGCGGCCCTCGAAATTGCGGTTGCCCGAGAGCACGGACGCGGCGACGAGGTCATTGGCGTGGATCGCCTTGGAGATGGGCTCGGGCAGCGGGCCGGAATTGCCGATGCAGGTGGTGCAGCCATAGCCGACCAGATCGAAGCCGATCGCATTCAGATCCTCGGAAAGGCCGGCGCGGTCGAGATAGTCGGTGACGACCTGCGAGCCGGGCGCGAGGCTGGTCTTGACCCAGGGCTTGCGGTCCAGCCCCTTCTCCCGCGCCTTGCGGGCGACGAGGCCGGCCGCGACCAGCACGGACGGGTTGGACGTGTTGGTGCAGCTGGTGATCGCGGCGATGACGACGTCGCCATGGCCAAGATCGTGGCCCGCGCCAGTGCCGTTCCCCTCGACCGGATAACGCTGCGCGACCGCCGAGCGGTCGACGCGATATTCGCTGGCGAGGTTGGCCAGGAACTCCTCGTCCACCTCGCTCAGCAGCACCTTGTCCTGCGGGCGCTTGGGGCCGGCGAGCGAAGGCTGGACGGAGCCCATGTCGAGGTCGAGCGTGTCGGTGAAGATCGGATCGGCCATGCCGCGGTCGAGCCACAGCCCCTGCTCCCTGGCATAGGCTTCGGTGAGCGCGACCTGCTCTTCCGGGCGGCCGGTGAGGCGGAGATAATCGAGCGTCTTCTCGTCGATGCCGAAGAAGCCGCAGGTAGCGCCATATTCGGGCGCCATGTTGGCGATCGTCGCCCGGTCCGCGAGGCTGAGCTCGGACACGCCGGGGCCATAGAATTCGACGAAGCGGCCGACCACGCCCTTCTTGCGCAGCATCTGGGTGACGGTGAGGACGAGATCGGTGGCGGTGATGCCCTCGGCCAGCGCGCCGGTGAGCTTGAAGCCGACCACTTCGGGGATCAGCATCGAGACCGGCTGGCCGAGCATCGCGGCCTCCGCCTCGATCCCGCCGACGCCCCAGCCGAGCACGCCCAGGCCGTTCACCATCGTGGTGTGGCTGTCGGTGCCGACCAAAGTGTCCGGATAGGCGACTTCCTGTTCACCGCGGCGATCCATGTCGCTGCGGCGGTCGTGCGGGATGAAGGTCTCGTCCTGGCGGCGGCCGCCGCCTCCGGCCTCGGTGCGGCCGGGTGCCTGCACTTCGGGCGAGGACCAGACGGCGCGAGCGATGTGCTCCAGATTGACCTGGTGGCAGATGCCGGTGCCGGGCGGCACGACCTTGAAATTGTCGAACGCGGACTGGCCCCATTTCAGGAACTGGTAGCGCTCGATGTTGCGCTCATATTCGAGCGCGACGTTCTTCTCGAACGCCTTGGGCGTGCCGAACTCGTCGACCATGACCGAGTGGTCGATGACGAGGTGGACGGGCACCTGCGGGTTGATGCGGGTGGGATCGCCGCCAAGCTTGGTGATCGCATCGCGCATCGCGGCGAGATCGACGACGCAGGGGACGCCGGTGAAATCCTGCATCAGCACGCGCGCGGGGCGATACTGGATCTCGCGCTGGACGCTGCCCTTGTTCTGCTGCCAGTCGACGAGCGCCTGGATGTCGTCGCGCGTGACGGTGACGTCGTCCTCGAAGCGGAGCAGGTTTTCGAGAAGGACCTTCATCGAGAAGGGGAGGCGCGACACGTCGCCGAGCGCGGCGGCGGCTTTGGCGAGCGAGTAATAAGCGTAGGAGCGGCCGCCGACGTCGAGGGTGGAGCGGGTGTTGAGGCTGTTGTTTCCGACGGCGGTCATTCCGCTTTCCTTTGCTTATGCATGCGCTGACCGTTGCCTAAGGTGAGGGCAGCGAACGCGTGATCGGGGGCGCTCTAGCAACCCGGATACGGCGGGGAAAGATCGTTGACGTGTGTGGTGCCGCCGGCGGGGCTTTAACCGTAGTACCCATACTCGAACTCTAGGGTCGAGACCTATAAACGGGATTCCCATAGCGGCTGGGATGTGA
>NZ_CADCWD010000073.1 GCF_902806315.1 uncultured Sphingosinicella sp. | reverse complement strand
GTGGCGCAAACTGGGTCGCGAGGATCCAATCTTTGTCGAGACGGAGTCCCACACATTCGCCGGACCTGGCGACGAAGAAGCCTTGCGCGAGGCCGTGGTGGCGGCGGTGAACCGCCTGCCTTAGGAAATCAGGCGGCTTCCGAAGCTTCGAAGTCGGCTTCGGCGAGGAACTTCTCCGAATCGAGCGCCGCCATGCAGCCGGTTCCGGCCGCGGTGACCGCCTGGCGGTAGATCTTGTCCATCACGTCGCCGCAGGCGAACACGCCCGGAACGCTGGTGCGGGTGGTCCCGGTCTCGACCTGGATGTAGCCGTCTTTGTCGAGCGCGAGGTGCCCCTTGAAAAGCTCGGTCGCGGGGGAGTGGCCGATGGCGACGAAGCCGCCCTCGACCTCAAGCCTTTCGAGCTCGCCGGTGCGCGTGTTCCTGAGCTCGATGCCCGTCAGCCCCTCAGGCTGTCCGCCGGCGATGAAGCGCGAGACTTCACGATTCCACAGCACCTTGATGTTGGGATGCTTGAAGAGCCGCTCCTGCAGGATCTTCTCGGCCCGGAGGGAGTCGCGCCGGTGGATGAGCGTCACGTCGTGGCTGTGATTGGTGAGGTAGAGCGCCTCCTCGACCGCGGTGTTGCCGCCGCCGATCACCGCCACCTTCTTGCCCCGGTAGAAGAAGCCGTCGCAGGTCGCGCAGGCCGAGACGCCCCTGCCCTTCAGATGCTCCTCCGAGGGCAGGTTCAGCCACCGCGCCTGCGCGCCAGTCGCGATCACCAGCACGTCGCCCGAATAGACCGTGCCTCCGTCGCCGATCAGCCGGAACGGGCGGCGGCTGAGGTCAATCTCGACGATCTGGTCCCACATCATCTGAGCGCCGACATGCTCGGCCTGGGCCTGCATCTGCTCCATCAGCCAGGGCCCCTGGATCACGTCCTTGAAGCCCGGATAATTTTCCACGTCGGTCGTGGTGGTGAGCTGGCCGCCGGGCTGGATGCCCTGGACGACGATCGGCGCCAGCCCTGCGCGCGCGCCGTAAATGGCGGCCGAGAGCCCCGCCGGCCCCGAGCCGAGAATCAGCATGCGGGTGGAATGGGTTGCAACCATCTCGGTAGGACTTTCGCTGAGCAAAGGTGGAGGTTGGGAGATAGGCATTCGCAGGCTTCAAGTCCAATGTCGCGACGACTGATTTGCGGCTATGCGCAGGCGGCCGATCGGGGCTGCGGAACAGGAGTTTAGGGTTGATCATTCCAGCGCAACGGCTCGACTGGCGAACCAAGGGCCTGCCTCCGATTGCCGAGGGCCGCACGCCGGACGAGATCGCGCGGCTTGGGCTCAATGTCCTCTCCGGCGATCTCATGATGCCGGTCGCCGTGCTTCGGGAAGCCGCCCTGCGCCACAACATCGCCGAGATGCAGGCCTTTGCGGATCGCAGCGGCGCCAGGCTGTGCCCACATGGCAAGACAAGCATGAGCCCAGAACTGTTCGCGATGCAGTTGGCGGAGGGCGCCTGGGGCATCACCGCCGCCACCGCTCACCATGTCCGCGTCTACAGACGTCTTGGCGTCAGCCGCATATTGCTTGCAAATCAGCTGGTTGCACGCGGAGATTTAGATCTCGTCTGCGCCGAGATCGCTGCCGATCCGACGTTCGACTTCTATTGCCTTGTCGATACGATCGAAGGCGTCGAAGTTCTCGCCGCGGCCGCCGAGCGGCACAAGCTCGATCGACCGCTCCAGTTGCTGCTCGAGACCGGCCAACCCGGCGCGCGAACCGGCGCCCGGAGCCTGGAGACGGCGCTCGCCGTCGCCCGTCGGGTCAAGGCCGCCGAACCTCGTCTCGCGCTGCGCGGCGTCGAGACCTTCGAAGGCGTTCGCCAGCGCAGCGACGGCCGAGAAGGCGCTGGAGCGATGCTGGATCTTGCCGTCCGCGTCGCGGAGGCGGCTGCTCGCGAGGAACTGTTTTCGGCAGGGTCCGTGCTGGTTTCGGCCGGCGGCTCCGCCTATCTCGATCTGTGCGCGGCCAAGCTCCCCAGCCAGCTCAACAATGCGCCCGTCGAGCGCGTGCTGCGGCCCGGTTGCTATGTCAGCCACGACAATGGCGTCTATGCACGCATCACCTGCCCGCATGGCGAACCGCTTCCGGGCGCCGCGAGGCTTCAGCATGCGCTCGAGGTCTGGGGCGTCGTTCAATCCGTGCCGGAACCCGGCCTTGCCATCGTGGGGGTCGGTAAGCGCGACGCCTCCTACGATGTGGAGCCGCCAATCCCGCTTTGGGTGCATTCGCCGAGTGCCGGTCGACCTCGGCAGGCTCATGACCTGCAGACGCTTTCAATGTGGGATCAGCATCTGAGCCTCGCTGATCCACGAGGCAGTCTGTGCGTCGGCGATCTGGTCGGCTTCGGCATCTCCCATCCTTGCGGCACCTTTGATCGCTGGACGGCGCTGCTGACGGTCGATGAAGCCTACCGGGTGACGGGAGCGGTCACGACTCTCTTTTAAAGCAGACCGGCAAGGTTGAGCGCATCCGAGCCGGCAGCAGACGACGCCGTATTGTCGAAGATGCACCAGACGGGCCGCCCCTCCCGCTCCGAAGCAATGACCCGGGCGTAGCTTTCGAGGCGGCCATCGTCATAGCTCGACCGATAGGGGACGGGTGAGCCGTGCAGGCGATAGTAGCTCAGCCCGCGCCACCCACCGGGCTCGGCGGCGGCTGCGACCTTCACGGGATCGGCCGCAACTCTCGCGATCCGTGCGGCTGAAAGAAGCATATCCGCTTCCTCTTCGAACCAGCTGGCGTGCCGCGGTTCGCAGACGAGCTGAACCTGCGTTCGCCGGCGCAGCGAATCGAAGAATGCGCCTGCGACGGCCAGGTCGAAGGCGAGGCTCGGCGGCAGCTGCACGAGGATGACCGAGAGCTTGTCGGCGAGCGGCGACACTTCGGTCACGAACAGGTGGAGCAGGTTCTCGCATTCCACGAGCTTGCTCTGGTGAGTGATCGTCTTCGGGAGCTTCGCCGAAAAGCGAAAACCGGGCGGCACGGAGGCAGCCCAGCGCTCATATGTGGACTGCCGGTGCGAGCGGTGGAAGGTCGAGTTGATCTCAGCGCACGAGAAGCGGGACGCATAACGTTCCAGGCTCGACCCTTCGGTTGGGAAGCGGTCGGCCACGTCCGTCGGAACGGACCAGCCGGCCGTCCCGATCCGGAGCTCAGTCACGGGTCAGGGGCGAGTCGAAGCTGACGCGCCAGAAACTCGTCTCCGCGCCTTCCATCCCGAAATCATTGTCGTTCACCAACAGCAGCTCGGTTGGCGAGAGGAGCGCGATGCCTTCCTGATCGGCCGCCATCTCAGGATGGTCGTCGGTATTGAGCAGGAGCTTTTTGGACAGCACCGGCAGCGCGAAGCTGCCGCCGGCACTCAGCTCCTCCAGCGTCGGCCGGGTCGCGAGGTCGAGGTGCTCGGGGGGAGCGGCAAGTTCGGGTTCCAACCGCACGCGGTATATCTTGGTCGTTTCGGAGCCCCGCTCCAGAACGAGCAATGCCCCCTCGCCCGCACAGGCGATCTCGCTGACCTTGATGTCGCTCCGCCCGAACTTGCCCTTGGCGCAGTCGCGGCGGAAGCTCTCCGGAGAATCGAGCGGGTAGATGAACTGGCTGACGACCGCGCCGCTGCTCGCGTCGATCTGCCAGATGCGGACGTGCCGTCCCTTTTTATGCGCCTCGGCAACGGGATGGGCGAGCGGACTCTGGAACGCGAGATAAAGCCATTGCTCGTCGGTGGAAAGCGTGAGCGCTTCGAAACCTCGGTTGATCTGCCGACGCGCGGCCATCGTCGGGAGCACGTCCAGAACGGGATAGCCGGCATCCAGCTCCACCGGAGCGCCTTGCGCCACCCAGCGCAGGGCCACGCTGCCCTCCGCGTCCACTTTCAGCAGCGAAGGGCCATATTCGTCGCCGACCCAGAAGCCGCCGTCCGATAGCGCTGCCAGCCCCTCACTGTCCGCGCCGCCCGGCTCCGGCTCCAGGCGGTCGCCTGAGAGATCGAATGCGGGCTCGGCCACAGCGTGGGCGCTCGCCGCCATCGGGACTCCGGATACGCCGCCGCCGTGCCCGTCGGTCAGGCGGATCACCCGCACCAGTTCGACGGCATCCTCGCCGACGCGAAGCTCGGCGATGGACGGGCCGAGATCGAGGCGCGGCATGATCTTCGCGCCGCTTTCCGCATCAAGATGATCGAGCTTTAGTCCGTAAAGTTCAGCTGCAGTCTTAGCTTTGAGATTCGGCCCTCGATCACAGACAGCCCAGACCGTGCCCGGCGGATCGCCCTCCCGCACCGCCATGCCGGAGCCGAAGCCGGCCCTAACCCGCATCGGCCGCTTGGGCGTGGGGATCGAGCCTAGATCCGGATCGCTCCATGCCAGGCGGCGAATGCTGACAACCCGCACGGCCGGCAGCGCCTAGCGCTCGGCTTTCTTGGAATATCTGTCGGGGAGCGGATCCGAGGCGGTTTCCGGCGACCAGGCGATCGTCATGATCCACCAGCGCTTGCCGTCGTTCAGAAGCTGGATGCTGTTGATGCCGCGCAGGAACGGCTTGGCGTCCGAAAGCTTGTTGCGCGCTTCGTAGGATGAGAAGACCTGCGAAATCGTGCCGAAGCTGTCGACGTGGCGGGTGAGTTCCTGCTCGTGGAAGCCTTGGCCTTCGAGGAACTCCTGGTTCGCCCGGATATAATCTTCCGGCGAGGCGATGCGTGCGCCGACCTTGCCGGTTTTGGCATTCGCCCCCGTCGGGATCATCCGCGCGCCCGGATAGAAAAGCGAGCGAAACCGGTTCCAGTCGCGCTTCACGCCGGCGTCTCCAGAGATCACGCCGTAAAGCGCGGTGATGATCGCATCCATCGACTTCACGTCTTCCGCCTTGGCTGGGGGGATGGACGCGAACGGGTCGGCCGCCGCGACAGCGGCTGTTGCAGACGGAGCCGGCGTCGGTTTCGGTGCCGGTGCGGCGTTCCCGACAGGCTTGATGTCCTGGGCGCCGGCTACGCTTGTGAGACAGAGGAAAGCCACTCCGAAGAGCAGGTTGCGCGGCTTTGTTGACATGGAAACTCCTGCGAAACAACGGACTGGCAGGCGCGAATGTCTAACGCCAGGCGGTGTCCGCGTATAGGCTTCGCATCGATGCCTGTGAGAATGGTAGCGGAGGAGGGACTTGAACCCCCGACACGCGGATTATGATTCCGCTGCTCTAACCAGCTGAGCTACTCCGCCCCATGAGGGCCGCCGCTTATGGGAGCCGGCGTGGCGGCGCTATACGGAGCAGGAATTTTTCGGTCAACCGCTCCGCGCCTGGTTCCGGAACCCCCTGCACCTCTTCTCGTTGCATGACGCAAGTTAGCGCGACGGAGTGACGGAACATGGATTTGCTTACACCCCTGGAGACGCTGTGCCGGCTCATCTTGCGCGCAAAGGAGATGGAAGCGCAGGTCCCCGCCGCCGATCCCGACGAAGATCCGGACAATGTCGACGATTTCGACGACGATGCCGAGGATCAGGCGCTCTCCGTGCTGGAGGACGAGCTTAACAGCGGCGTCGAGGAGGAGATGCGGGCGACGCTCGACGACCTCGCCGACGACCAGCTTGCCGAGACGCTCGCCCTCGCCTGGGTCGGGCGCGGCACCTACGATGTCAGCGAGTGGGAGGACGCCTTTGCCGAGGCTTCGGACAACGACCCGGAATCGGCGATCGACGAGCTGATGGACATGCCGCTGCTCGCATCCCACCTGGAAGCCGGCCTCTCCGCCTTCGACTATAGCTGCGAAGGCGTCGGGCAGAACGATTGAGCCGGACGCCTGTCTCCGGACATGGCTGCGAACCTCCGGTACGTTCGCACCGGCTCAACCGCGGAAAACGTGGCTCCGGATCGGCTCCCATGGGCCACCCATATAACGCCATGACGCCAGTCCCTTGATGGCGAGCGGGCGCGGCTGAAAGGTGGGGCGGAGCTGCTGCTGCAGCCGCTTCGCCTCTTTGGGATCCACTTTGTTCTGGATCGTGATGTGCGGCCGCCACGGCGCCTGGTCCTGCGGGATGAGCAGGCCGCGAAAGGCTTCGGCGAGGGCGTAGCGTATGTCCTCCAGCTCCTCGCTCTCCACCCGGAACGCCGTGCCGGCGCCGAGATCGATCACGCCTGCAATCGTCGCTCGCGGAGCCGGTGTCGCCGCATAGGTCGCGAGCCGCTGGCTGAGTTCGCGCTCGACGCCGGGCGGCAGGTGATGAAAAAGCGTGAGGTGCGCGGGCACCTGGTTGCGCTCGGGAGGGAAGTGGGTGCGCCGCATTTCCTGCAGCCAGCCATTGTCGCCGTCGCCGAACAAAGCGGTGACGATGATCGGCGTGGCAGCCGGAGAGGTCAGATCTCGACCTGCGAGCCCAGCTCGACCACGCGATTGGTGGGGAGCTTGAAGAATTCCATCGCGCTTTCCGCGTTGCGCAGCATCCACGCGAAAAGCTTCTCGCGCCAGATCGCCATTCCGGGCCGCGACGAAGTGATCAGGGTTTGCCGGGCAAGGAAGAAGCTTGTGTCCATCATCTTGAACAGGCCGCCGCAGCCCTCGAGCTTCGCAAGCGCCGCCGGCACGTCGACTTCTTCCATAAATCCGTAGTGGATCACGAGCCGGTAGAAGCCGCTGCCCAGGTCTGCGAGCTCATATTGGCAGCCGGGCTCCACATAGGGAACGTCCTCGATGCGGATGGTGAGCAGGATCACGCGGTCGTGCAGCACCTTGTTGTGCTTGAGATTGTGCAGCAGCGCGTGCGGAATGCCGTCGAGCGAGGTGGTCATGAACACCGCGGTGCCGGGCACGCGGGCAGCGCTGTTGGCGGCCGACTTGATGAACACGCCGATCGGCATCGACGCCTCGTTCATGCGGTTGATCATCAGCTTGCGGCCCTTCGCCCAGGTGGTGAGCAAGGTGAAGGCGACCGCGCCGACGAGCAGGGGGAACCAGCCCCCGTCCGGCACCTTCATCAGGTTCGCGCCGAAATAGGCGATGTCGACGATGAAGAAGACGGCGAGCAGCAGCCCCGCCAGGAGCTTGTTCCAGCGCCAGAGGCTGAAGAGCACGACGGCGATGAGGACGCTGTCGATGAACATCGCGCCGGTGACCGCGATCCCGTAAGCGGCGGCGAGATTGCTGGACGAGCCGAAGGTGACGACCAGCAGGATCACCATCACCATCAGCGCCCAATTGACCACGGGAATGTAGATCTGGCCGGCGGCCGACGCGCTGGTGTGGAGGATGCGCAGTCGCGGGATGAAGCCGAGCTGGATCGCCTGCTGCGTGACGGAGAAAGCGCCGGAGATGACCGCTTGGCTGGCGATGATCGTGGCCAGGGTGGCGAGGATCACCAGCGGCAGGCGGAAAGCGTCCGACGCGAGAAAGAAGAACGGGTTCTTGACAACTTCGAGCGCTTCGGCGGGCGGCAGCGACAGGATCATCGCCCCCTGCCCCATATAGTTGAGCATCAGTGCCGGCATGACGAAGACGAGCCAGGACAGGCCGATCGGCTTGCGGCCGAAGTGGCCCATGTCGGCGTAGAGCGCCTCCGCCCCCGTGACGGCGAGGACGACTGAGCCCAACGCGAGGAAAGCGAGCCAGCGGTCCGTGACGAAGAAATTGACCGCGTTCATGGGGTTCAGCGTCTCGACGATGATCCCGGGCGCGCTGGCGATGTAGAAGATGCCGAGCGCTGCGAGCGTCACGAAATAAACGATCATGATCGGGCCGAACAAGGCGCCGACTTTGGCCGTGCCGCGCGACTGCATCGCGAACAGGCCGATCAGGATGCCGATTGCGATCGGAATCACGAACGGCTGAAAACTGGATTCCACGGTCGTCAGCCCCTCGACGGCGGAAAGCACCGAGATGGCCGGCGTGATCATGCTGTCGCCGTAGAAGAGCGCGGTCGCGAATACGCCGAGCATGACGATGCCCGCCGTCCAGCGCCTCGGGCCGCCGCCTTCGGTGCTGCGGTTGATGAGGGCGAGGAGCGCCAGACTGCCGCCCTCGCCCTTGTTGTCGGCGCGGGTGATGATGGCGATATATTTCAGCGTCACCACCAGCATCATCGACCAGAAGATGAGGCTGAGAACGCCGTAAATGTGGAGCGGATCGGGGTTGAGCGGGTGGTGGCCCGCGAAGGTCTCGCGGAAGGCGTAGATCGGGCTGGTGCCGATGTCGCCATAGACGACGCCGACCGCGCCCAGCGCCAACTTGCCCAGGCTGCCCTGATGATGGTGCGCCGAGGCCGGCGGACGGTCCGCAGGCAATAAGGGCGCGACGGCGGCGGTGTCGGTCATGGATCAGGCAGGCAGGACGCCTAGCAACCTTTCGCATCAAGCTCTGGACCCGCCAGGAAGCGGGCGCGCTTAGCATGACGCCATGTGGGTTCGCAACGGCGACAAATCAATCGGCTCCGTCTATGGACTCGCCCACAACCGCCAATCAGGAGCCCAGAAGATGCGCGTCGGCGTGCCGAAGGAAATCAAGAATCATGAATATCGCGTCGGCCTGACGCCCTCCTCCGTGTCCGAGCTGATCGCCGCCGGCCACGAAGTGATCGTCGAGACCAAGGCCGGGACCGGCATCGACTTCTCGGACGAGGACTATGTCGCAGTCGGAGCGCGGATCGCGGGGAGCGCCGCGGAGACCTTCTCCTCGGCGGACATGATCGTGAAGGTCAAGGAGCCGCAGGCGCAGGAGATTGCCCTGCTGGAGCCGCGCCACTTGCTCTTCACCTACCTCCATCTCGCTCCCGATCCAGACCAGGCGCAAGGACTCATGAAATCGGGCGCGACCTGCATCGCTTATGAGACGGTGACCGCGCGCGACGGCTCGCTGCCGCTGCTGAAGCCGATGAGCGAAGTCGCGGGCCGCATGTCCGTCCAGGTCGGCGCCCACTATCTGGAAAAGGAGCAAGGCGGACGGGGCGTGCTGCTCGGCGGCGTTCCGGGCGTTGCGCCTGCCAAGGTCGCGATCCTCGGCGGCGGCGTCTCGGGCGTGAACGCCGCGCAGATGGCGGTCGGCATGCGCGCCGACGTCACCATCTACGACATTTCGATGACCCGGCTGGCCGAGCTCGATATGTTCTTCTCGAGCCAGATCAAGACGGCTTATGCCTCCAAGTCTGCGATTGCCCACGCCGTTCGCAATTCCGCGCTCGTCATCGGCGCGGTGCTCGTTCCGGGCGCGGCGGCACCGAAGCTCGTCACCCGCGAGATGCTGAAGACGATGAAGCGGGGCTCCGTGCTGGTCGACATCGCGATCGACCAGGGCGGCTGCTTCGAGACCTCGCACCCGACCACCCACGAAAACCCGGTCTACGAAGTCGATGGCGTCATTCACTATTGCGTCGCCAACATGCCGGGCGCGGTGGCCCGCACCTCGGCCTTCGCGCTCAACAATGCGACGCTGCCATTCGTCCTGAAGCTCGCCAACCAAGGCGCTGAAGCGGCGATGAAATCGGATCCGCACCTCGCCAACGGCCTCAATGTCTCCGGAGGCAAGATCCGCCACCAGGCCGTTGCCGAAGCGCTGGGTCTTCCGTTCGAAGCAGCCGCCTGATTTTCGGAACAGAAATGGAACATGGTCGTTGATCCGGCAAAAGCAGCCAGGAAAGACGACCATGTCCACCAAGCAGAACCAGCAGCCGGACCCGGCCGAGAACGCAGCCAAGGACCCGAACGATTGGGTCACCGGCGACGAGGCCATGACCGGCCCGCAGGCCTCCTACCTCAAGACCCTGTCACGCGAGGCGGGCGAGGAGTTCGACCCGGAGCTCAGCAAGGCGGAAGCGTCGAAGAAGATCGACGAGCTCCAGCATGAGACGGGGCGAGGCATCGACCACTAGAGTTCCTCCCCATCGCTGCCGATGGGGAGGGGAACCACTCGATGGTGGTGGAGGGGTGAGCGGAGCCAATCCAAAGTTCCCTTCCACCATGCTTTGCATGGTCCCCTCCCCCGCGAGCAATGCTCGCAGGAGGAAGTGTCAGGGTTGCCGCACTTGCGGCGGCGTTCCGCCAGTCACAGCGCCCCGCGCCTGCGCGAGCATCGCGAGCCGCTCCTCGACCATCGGCCGCCAGCTCGCATCGGCGGGCGCCGTCTGCAGCAGCCCGCGCCAAAGGCTCTCCGCCTCGTCATATTTGCCGCCTTGGGCCAGTGCGAGACCGTAGAAGAACTTCGGCGCGGGATGCTCCGGCGCGATTGCCGAGGCACGGCGAAATGCCAGTTCCGCCGAGGGCGTCATCCGCCCCTCCGCGTGGATCACCAGCGCATTGCCGAGGCCCACCCACAGATCCGGATTCTTGGGATCCTTCCGGATGCCGCTGCCGATGATCTCGACGGCGCTCTGCGTGTCACCGCTGCGGTGATAGGATTCCGCCATGGTCAGCCATTGCGACGCGGAATCGAACGTGCCGAGCATGCTCTCGCGCGTTTGTGCAAAGGGGCTGTCAGGGAGCTGCTGCCGCACCGGCGCCGGCGCAGAGCGGCCGCTGAGGTCGGGCCTCCCCTGCCAGGTATAGCCTGCCGCGGCCACGAGCAAAGCGGCGCCGAGAAGCTGCAGCGCAGCGCGATCGAACTTCCCAAACTTCCAGAGTGTGATCAGGATGATAACAGCCAAAGCTGAGAGCAGGAGAAAGCCCATCAACGCGTCCGCTTGCGGAAGCGTCCGCGGGCAAGGAAGAGCCCGGCACCGATCAGCAGGATCGGCGCGGCCCAGAGCGGCCATGTCAGCGGTTCGACCGGCGGGGCGTAGCTCACCCAATTGCCGTAGCGGTCGATCAGCCACTTGCGGATCTGCTCGGGCGTCTGCCCCGCCTCGATCCGCTGCCGCACCAGAGCGCGCATGTCGCCCGCCATCTCGGCATCGCTGTCGGCGATCGACTGCCCCTGGCAGACGAGACAGCGCAACGTCTCCATCAGATCCACCGCTTGCGCCTCACGGCGGGGGTCGGCGAGCTGCTTGTGCGCATATTCGGCAGGCGGGAGGACGGAGTCTGCCAAGGCCGGCGAAGCGCTGAAGGCCAGCACACTCGCGATCACAGCCGCAAGCCCGTCATTCCCGCGAAAGCGGGAATCCCGCTGTTTCTTCTTTTGCAGCTTAAGGTGCGGAGTCCGCCCGCTTAGGAAAGCGGGATTCCCGCTTTCGCGGGAATGACGGGAGATGGCGGGAAAAATCACCGCGCCGCCTCATAGGCCCTGACGATCTCCGGCACCTGTTCGGGCCTGATGTCGCCGATATGCTGATAACGGATCACGCCCCGGCCATCGACGACGAAGGTCTCCGGCACGCCCGAGGAGCCAAGCGCGATCTGCACCTGAGTGTTCGGGTCGCTGGCGATGCGCTGGTACGGATCGCCCCATTTGGCAAGGAACGCGGCGACATCCTGCGGCCGGTCGCGGATCGCGATCGCGTCGATGGGAATGCCGCGCCGCTTGAGTTCCAGGAGCTGCGGCGCTTCAGCGATGCACGGCACGCACCAGCTCGCGAAGAGGTTGACGAGCCGCGGCTCGCCCCGTTTCAGATCGGCTGAGCTCAAGGTCGGGTGGGACGCCACCGCCGGCTCCAGCGCGAACTCGGGCACCGGCTTGCCGATCAGCCTGGATGTGATCTTCCGGTCGGCCGGAGCATAGAGGCCGACCGCGACCGTGATCATGAAGATCAGGAACAGCGCGAGCGGGGCCCACAGGATCAGGCGCTTCACGCGTAAGCCTCGCGCAAGCCCGCCCGCCGCTCACGCCGCACGCGGCCGATGATCGAGAGCAAGCCGCCCAGCGCGATCAGCCCTCCGCCGAGCCAGATGAGGGTCACGGCCGGCTTCCACCACAAGCGGAGCTGCCAGCGCCCCTGCCCGTCTGACTTGCCGAGGACCGTATAGAGCTGTCCCCCGCCTAGACTGGTGGCGATCGCCGCCTCGCTGGTTTCGGTCGGCGGCGAGTTGAACATGCGCGCCTGAGGCTTGAGGACGAACGGCTCGCCATCGCCGCGGCGCGCGGTCAGCTTCGCCTCGATCGCGGTCCAGTTCGGTCCCGCGACCGGATCGGCCGCCCCGAAGTGGATCGAATAAGGCCCGACCTTCACCGTCTCGCCGACCCGCGCCGCGACCAGCTTCTCCTCAGTGAAAGCGCTCTCCGCCGCCATGCCGGCGAGGCTGACCGCAATGCCGAGGTGCGCGACCACCATCCCCCAAGTGAAAAGTGGCGTGCGGCGCAGGTTGCGGCCCCAGAGCGGCGCAAGCGAAGCAGCGGCGACTCCAGCGGCCAGCACGAGGCCCAGGAACGGGAGGATCGAAACTCCCGGCGCGAGCAGCAGCACCAGAAGCAGCGCCCCAGCGGACAGCATCACCGGTACGGCGAGGCGCTTGAGCAGATCCCGTGCCTTGTCGCGGCGCCACTTGATCAGCGGCCCGGCGGCCATGACCACGACCAGCGCCAGCGCGATCGGACCGGCGGCGGCGTTGAAGTAAGGCGGGCCCACCGAAAGCTTCTCGCCCGTCATTGCTTCCACGCCGAGCGGGTAAAGCGTGCCGACCAGCACGACTCCGAGAATGGCGGACAGCAGCAGGTTGTTCGCGACCAGCGCTCCCTCGCGGCTGACCGCCTCGAACGTCGCGCCCTCCTTCACCGTGTGCACGCGCATCCCGAACAAGGTCAGCGCGCCGCCAATGTAGAAAGCGAGCAGGATCAGGATGAAGGCGCCGCGCTGCGGGTCGACCGCAAAGGCGTGGACGCTGGTGAGGATGCCGGAGCGCACCAGGAAGGTGCCGACCATCGACATGGAGAAAGCGACCACGGCCAGCATCACCGTCCAGGCCCGCAAGCTGTCGCGCGTCGCGAGCACGGTCACCGAGTGCAGCAAAGCGGTCGCCGCGAGCCAGGGCATGAGCGAGGCATTCTCCACCGGGTCCCAGAACCACCAGCCGCCCCAGCCGAGCTCATAATAGGCCCAGTAGCTCCCCGCCGTGATCCCGAGGGTGAGGAACACCCAGGAGCCAAGCACCCAGGGCCGCATCGCGCGGGCGAAGGCTGGACCGACATCGCGGGTGATAAGGGCTCCGACCGCGAAGGAAAAGGCGACCGAGATGCCGACATAACCGAGGTATAGGGTGGGCGGGTGGAAGGCGAGCCCTGGGTCCTGGAGCAACGGATTGAGCCCTAGCCCCTGTGCGGGCGCCGGGTTCAAGCGCTCGAAGGGGTTCGAAGCGAACAGCAAAAAGGCGTAGAAGCCGAGCCCGATCGCCGCCTGCGCCGCTAAAGTGGCGATCGCCGTCCGCTCGTTCAGTCGCCGCTCGAGCAAGGCCACTGCCCCTCCCGCCACGCCGAGGATCGCGACCCAGAGCAGCATCGAGCCCTCGTGGTTCCCCCAGGTCCCCGCAAACTTGTAAAGCCAGGGCTTGGCCGAATGGCTGTTCGCCGCGACCAGCTTCACCGACAGGTCGGTTCGGAGAAAGAGCTGGATCAGGAGCAGGAAGGCAAGTCCGACCAGCACGGCCTGAGCGATCGCGACGGGCCGCACGGTCGGCAGCAACGCTTCACCGGCGGGACGGAGCGACGCCGCGCCGAGGCATAGCTGCAGGAGGGAAAGCGCCGCCGCCAGCCAGAGGGCCGCGAGCCCGGCTTCCGCGATCACGTCGTTCCGCCTTCCAGCGTCCGTGTCTTGTGCTTGACGCCGTCGCGGGCGAGCTCGGGCGGCATGTAATTCTCGTCATGCTTGGCGAGGATCTCGTCGGCCACGAACAGACCGCTCGGGAGGAAGCGGCCTTCCGCAACGACGCCGCTATTCTCCTTGAAGAGATCGGGCGCGATGCCGGTGAAGCGCACCGGGATGATCGCGGGCGTCTCGTCGCGGACGACGAAGTCGATCGTGACGCCGT
Source organism: uncultured Sphingosinicella sp. (assembly GCF_902806315.1). Classification (GTDB taxonomy): domain Bacteria; phylum Pseudomonadota; class Alphaproteobacteria; order Sphingomonadales; family Sphingomonadaceae; genus Allosphingosinicella. Next base: position 32,009 of record NZ_CADCWD010000073.1, on the reverse strand, counting down.
CCTCCGCTCGCTTGATCGACCCGCCCTTCACCATTCCGCCGATGCGAACCGCTCGGTCGAGCGGCACCCCTTTGCGGGCCACATCGGCGGGCGCGTAGAAGTAAGCGGCCTGGTCCCGCAGCGCCGACATCGCCAGCAGAACGGCACCGAGCACCGCCACGATCGCGAGCGCCAGCAATGTCAGCCTTTGATGCTTGGCCTTCACGCGTCGCGCCTCAGCGCCCCGGCCTCGGCTTCGGCACGGCGCATCGCTGCCCAGCTCCACAGCGCGACGGCCGCCGTTCCGAGCAGCGTCAGCGCGTAAGCGGCGATGATGAAGGGCCAGTGGTTCACGCGGCCATTCTCCTCAGCCGCGCCTCGATCTTCTGGCGGGCGAGCATGGCCCGCATCCGCATCAGAACGATCGCTCCGAAGAGCAGCGAGAAGCCGAGCGCCGAGATGAGCAAGGGCCAGACCATCGAAGCGTCGATGCTGGAGCCGGTCACGCCGATGCTCTGCCCCTGGTGAAGCGTATTCCACCACTCCACCGAATATTTGATGATCGGGATATTGATCGCTCCGATGAGGCCGAAGATGGCGGTGATCCGCCCTTCCCCACCCCGCTCCCGGTCGGCGTCGGCAAGGACGATGTAGCCGATGTAGAGAAACAGGAGCACGAGCATCGACGTCATGCGCCCATCCCACTCCCAATAGGTGCCCCAGGTCGGCCGGCCCCACAGCGACCCGGTGACGAGGCAGATCGAGGTGAAGAGCGCTCCCGGAACCGCAAGCGCTCGGCCTGCCACATTGGCGAGCGGATGCCGCCAGATGAGCTGCATCAGGCTTGCGACCGCGATGCCGGTCCAACCGCCCATCGCCAGCCAGGCGGCGGGGACATGCACGTACATGATCCGCACGCTGTCCCCCTGCAGATAGTCCTTGGGGCTGAGGAACAGGCCTGCAAAAAGGGCGAACGCGATCAAGGCCGCTCCCGACCATCCGAGCCACATTGTCAGCGGCCGCGCAAGCTTCAGAAAGCGCGCTGGATTTGCGTAGATATGCATGCCGATCCCCGCGGCTATGTAGCGATGCCAATGGCTGCGGCAAAGGGCAAGGCGGCGCCGCTTGCCCTTTTTTCGCAGCCGCAGCAAAGCCCGTGGCGTCCATGGCAGCCACCGCCTCTTCCCGCCCCGACCAGAACCGGCTGCTCGGCATCGGCCTGCGCATCGGCGCGACGACCTGCTTTGCCTTCATGGCGGCAATGATCAAGCTCGGTTACCAAGCCGGCGTCAGCACGCCCGAGCTCGCTTTCTACCGCTTCGCATTCGGGCTGCCGCCCTTGCTGGTTTGGATCGCCTGGGACCGAAACATAAGCGTCTGGCGCACGGAGCGGCCGATGGCGCACGTTACGCGGGCGGCGATCGGGCTTGGGACCATGCTCCTCGCCTTCAGTTCGCTGGCCTATCTCCCGCTCGCGGAATCGACGACGATCGGCTTCGCTGCCCCCCTCTTCGCCGTGGCGCTGTCGGCGCTGATCCTCAAGGAGAAGGTCGGCCGTCACCGCTGGAGCGCGGTCGTGCTCGGCTTCGTCGGGGTTCTGGTGGTGATGCGGCCGGGCGGCACGCACGTTCCGGCCATCGGTCTCGTGCTGGCAATCCTCGCCGCCTTCGGAGTGGGCGTGGTGACGATCACCATCCGCCAGATCGGCAGGACGGAAGGCACGCAGACCACGGTGCTCTGGTTCACCCTGCTGTCGATGCTCGCCTTGGCGTCCGTGCTTCCCTTCTACGCCCGAGCTCATGACGCGGGAACGTGGGCGATCCTCGTCGGCCTGGGCCTGTTCGGCGGCTTCGGCCAGCTCTTCCTCACATCCAGTCTGAGGTTCGCGCCGGTTTCGGTGGTCGTGCCTTTCGACTATACGCAATTGCTCTGGGCGGTGTTGCTCGGCTGGTTCATCTTCGCGAACCAGCCTCCGGCCACCACCTGGGCGGGCGCCGCCGTCATCATCGCAAGCGGCCTCTACACACTCTATCGCGAGCACAAGCTCGGCCGCGACAAGCCGCGAGCGGCGCCCCCGATCTAGCCCCTGCCGATCAGCCTGCGCGCCATCGCGTCGGCGACCGCCGCCGGATTGCGGCCGGTGGTATCGCTCTCCGCCCAGATCGTTTCGAGCCGGCCGGGGATCTGCTCGATCCTGGCCTTCACCCCCGCCTCGTCCGCATCTTTCAGATATTCGGACGCGACGTTGATGATGCCGCCGGCATTGATCACGTAATCGGGCGCGTAGAGGATGCCGCGCTGGTGGATGAGGTCGCCCTCCGCCGGCGTGGCGAGCTGGTTGTTCGCGCCGCCGGCGACGATCGGCACGCGCAGGGCCGCGATCGACTCCGCCGTCAGGATCGCGCCGAGCGCATTCGGGCTGAGAACATCGGCCTCCAAGGTCATGATTTCGTTGACTGGAACCACGACGCCACCAACTTCGTCCGCAAGCTTCTGCGCCCGAGCGCCATCGATATCGGCAAGGCTGATCCGGGCCCCCTCCTCGGCTGCACGGCGGGCGACGCCGCTCGCAACGCTGCCTGCGCCCTGGATCGCGATGTGGAGGCCCGCGACGCTGCCTTTCCCAAGCTTGCTGCGCACGGCCGCCTTGATGCCCAGGAACACGCCGTAGCTGGTGTGCGGCCCCGGATCGCCGCCGACCGCGCCGGCTTCCACCGGAAGGCCCGACACGTAGCGCGTGTGCCTCGACACTTCGACGAGATCGGGAACGGTCACGCCGACGTCCTCGGCCGTCACATATTTCCCGCACAGCCCCTCGACCGAACGTCCGAATGCGGCGAACATCTCGTCCGACTTGGTGCGCGCCTCGTCCGCGAGGATCACCGCCTTGCCGCCGCCCAGCGCGAGCCCCGCCATGGCGTTCTTGTAGCTCATTCCGCGCGAGAGCCGCAGCACGTCGCGGATCGCGTCGCCGCGATTGGGGTAGTGCCACAGCCGCGTTCCGCCCGCGCCCGGGCCCAGATGAGTCGAGTGAACCGCGATGATCGCCTTCAGGCCCGTATTCGCGTCGGTTACGAAGTGCACGACCTCATGGTCGTCGAAATCGGGATAATCCCAAGGCGACTGCATCTGATCTGTCCTAATTGTCGAGGGAGAAGTGGGGCGACCGACGGGACTTGAACCCGCGACCCTCGGTACCACAAACCGATGCTCTAACCAGCTGAGCTACGGTCGCCGCAATGAGCGAGCCCATAAGGGGCGGCCTGCCTTTGCGTCAAGGAAACATCAGCCCGCCGCGCCCCCGTCAAGGAACCGGAAACGCCTTCGCTCGCTCTTTCCCGAGACAAAGGACGGCAACATGGCGGAAGATAGAGCGAAAATCAGCACCGGCCCGAACGAGCGGGCGGTGAACGAGCCGATCGCCGGCACCGCGCCCGGCCTTCCGGACGAAGCGCTGGCTCCGGGCCAGGAACTGCCGGAGCCGCCGAGCGATGAAGAGGTAGCCCGCATCGCGAAGAAGCTCGGCGCCGATATGGACGGCAAGCAAGGCTAGAGGAGGAGCGGATGGACGCCACCGCAGCTTCGGACGAGGCGCGTGAAACCCTGCAGACTTTCATGTCCGCGCGGGTCGACAATGTCCTCGTCTACGACACGGACGGCAGCAAGCTCGGCAGCCTCTACAGCGTCCAGATCGATCGTCCCTCGGGGCGGGTGGAATATGCGGTGCTGTCGTTCGGAGGGTTTCTGGGCCTCGGCCAAAGCTTCCACCCGGTCCCGTTCCGCGCCTTGAGCGTCAACGAGAAACGCGGCGGCTACACCGTCAATATCGGCAAGCAGATGCTGCAGGGCGGACCGAGCTACCGCCCGGACACGGCGCCCAGCTGGGACGCGAGCTACGCCCGGCGCATTTCCGATTATTATGGCGGGATGGGCTAGCTATCAGGCTGCCTCGCTTGTGCCGATTGCCTGGGCGGGCGTGGTGGGCGCGGTAGGGATTGAACCTACGACCCCACCCGTGTGAAGGGTGTGCTCTACCACTGAGCTACGCGCCCACGCCCGCGCCGCGGATGCTGACCAATCGGAGATCGGCTAGCGGGAGAGCGGCACATAAGATGTGGTGTACAGGCTGTCCAGCATCGGCCGGACGAAAATGACCGGCAGCTCGCTCAGCCGCCGGCCCCCGGGAATTCAGACGTTGACCGAGTCCTTCAGGCCCTTGCCGGCCTTGAACTTGGGCTGGGTGGATTCCTTGATCTGCATCGGCTCGCCGGTGCGCGGATTGCGGCCCGTCGATGCCTTGCGCTTGGAGCAGGAAAAGGTGCCGAAGCCGACCAGGCGCACTTCGTCGCCCCGCTTGAGCGCGCCGCCGATCGCGTCGAACACCCCTTCGACGGCCTTGCTTGCATCGCTCCTGCTGAGACCGGTCGTGTCTGCGACCGAGCCGATTAGCTCCTGCTTATTCATGCTCTCAACACCCCTGTTACTATGGAATCGCGGCGATCTGCCGAGACTCCACTAAGGGCAGGAGCCGGGGACGAGTCAAAAGGAAAAGCGCGGAAATCCGGAGAAATCCGCGCTTTTCGACACCGTCCTCAGCCGATCAGTGGCGGCTGGACGTGCCCACCACCTCGTCCGGCGCGGTGGCAAGCTCGGGCGCCGGAACCGCCGCCAAGTCCTCGGCGTCGGTCCACTCGATCGGCACGACGGGCGTAAGGAGCGCCCGAACCAGCACCTCGTCGACATGATGGACGGGAACGATCTCCAGGTTGCTGGTAATCGTCGCCGGTATCTCCGCGAGATCCTTCTCGTTTTCGTGCGGGATCAGCACCGTCTTGATGCCGCCGCGCAGCGCCGCGAGGAGCTTTTCCTTGAGGCCGCCAATCGGGAGCACGCGGCCGCGAAGCGTGACCTCGCCGGTCATCGCGACGTCGCGGCGGACCGGAATGCCGGTGAGCGTCGAGATGATCGCGGTCACCATGCCGATACCCGCGGACGGGCCGTCCTTCGGCACCGCACCCTCGGGAAGGTGGATATGAATGTCCTTGCGGGCGAACAGGCTCGGCTTCACGCCATAGCTTGGGCTGCGCGCCTTCACGAAGGAGAAGGCGGCCTGGACCGACTCCTGCATCACCTCGCCTAACTTGCCGGTGGTCTTGGCCATGCCCTTTCCGGGCACCGTCACCGCCTCGATCGTCAGCAATTCGCCGCCGACTTCAGTCCATGCCAGGCCTGTCACGGCACCAATCTGGTCCTCTTCCTCGCCAACGCCGTGGCGGAACTTCCGAACGCCGGCGAAATCCGCGACATTCTCTTCGGTTAGCTCGACCTTTTCAGTCTTGCCCTCAAGAATGCGGCGAAGCGCCTTGCGCGCGACCTTGGCGATCTCGCGCTCGAGCGTGCGGACGCCCGCTTCGCGCGTATAGTAACGAATCAGCGCGCGCGTGCCCTCTTCCGTGAAGACCATCTCGCCGTCCTTCAGGCCATGCGACTCGATCTGCTTCGGGATGAGGTGGCGGATCGCGATCTCCACCTTCTCGTCCTCGGTATAGCCTTCGAGCCGGATGATCTCCATGCGGTCGAGCAGCGGCTGCGGCAGGTTCAGCGAGTTGGCGGTCGTGACGAACATCACGTCGCTCAAGTCATAGTCGAGCTCCAGATAATGGTCTTGGAACTTCGAATTCTGCTCGGGGTCGAGAACCTCGAGCAACGCCGAAGCCGGATCACCGCGGAAATCCTGACCCAGCTTGTCGATCTCATCGAGCAAAAATAGTGGGTTGGACGAGCCTGCTTTCTTCAGGTTCGAAATCACCTTGCCGGGCAGCGAGCCGATATAGGTGCGGCGGTGGCCGCGGATCTCGGCCTCGTCGCGCACGCCGCCCAGCGACTGTCGCACGAACTCGCGCCCGGTCGCCTTGGCGATGCTGCGGCCGAGCGAGGTCTTGCCGACGCCGGGAGGCCCGACGAGGCAGAGGATCGGCCCCTTCAGCTTGTTGGTCCGCGCCTGAACGGCGAGATATTCGACGATGCGGTCCTTGACCTTCTCCAGGCCGTAATGGTCCTCGTCGAGGATACGCTGCGCCTCGGTGATGTCGTGCTTGAGCTTCGACTTCTTGCCCCAGGGCAGGCCCAGTAGCACGTCGAGATAGTTGCGCGACACCGTCGCCTCGGCGGACATGGGCGCCATCGCCTTGAGCTTCTTGAGCTCCTGCGTCGCCTTCGACCGCCCTTCCTTGCTCAGCTTCGTCTTGGCGATCTTGCGCGCAAGTTCGGCCAGCTCGTCGCCCTCGCCTTCCTCGCCCTCATTGCCGAGCTCGCGCTGGATCGCCTTCAGCTGCTCGTTAAGGTAATATTCGCGCTGGGTCTTCTCCATCTGGCGCTTCACGCGGCTGCGGATCTTCTTCTCGACCTGCAGCACGCCAAGTTCGCCCTCCATGAAGGCGAACGCCATTTCGAGCCGGCGAATGGGGTTGAGCTCGGCCAGCAGAGCCTGCTTGTCCGAGACCTTGATGTTGATGTTGGCCGCGACCGCGTCCGCGAGCTTCGAGGCCTCTTCGATCTGGCCGAGCTGCACCGCCGTCTCGGCGGGAAGCTTCTTGTTGAGCTTGGCATAGCTGTCGAACTGTTCGACCACCGATCGCATCAGCGCCGAGACTTCGGGGCCTTCCGGCTCCTCCTGCTCGACGGGATCAATCTCGGCAACGAGATGCTGCCCTTCCTCGCGCAGCGCCGCCAGCGAGGCGCGCCGCTGCCCTTCCACCAGCACGCGCACCGTGCCGTCTGGGAGCTTCAGGAGCTGGAGAACGGTCGCCACGACGCCAAGATCGTAGAGCGCATCGCGGTCGGGATCGTCCTCGGCCGGATCGAGCTGCGAGACGAGGAAGATGTGCTTGTCGGCCGCCATCGCGCTTTCGAGCGCGGCCACCGACTTGTCGCGGCCCACGAACAGCGGAACGATCATCTGCGGGAAGACGACGATGTCCCGCAGCGGCAGGACTGGAAAAGCTTCGGTCAATTCTAAACTCCGATACGCGCCGCGAGCGGCCGCCTGATTGACACTTATATGGGGGTGCCGGTCAACGCATCAATAAAGGCTGCCGAGCCGCGGCCCGAGCAGCAGCAGCGCCACCGCGAAGCTGTTCTGCAGGACATGGATGGCCGTCACGATCAGGATTGCCGTCCAGAAACCCCGCTCCCGCCAGGTCAGGAACGCGGTCGAGAAAATCAGGAACGGCCACCAGGCCACCAGTCCCCAGGTCGGAGCGCCCCAGCTATGGGCAAACCCCCATCCGACCGAGCTCAGCAGCACCGCCGGCCCAAACCCCACGAACCGCCGCAGCACCAGCAGCAGAGCCGCCATGATCAGCGTTTCCACGAACGGCCCCGCCAGCGTGATCAGCGCGATCATCACGGGTCCCGAAATCGGCAGCTCCGGTGGTTTCGCCGAAGGGATTGACTGGCTCACCGTAAACGACAGCAGCAGGCTGGGCAGCAGCACCAGCGCCCAGGCCTTGAGGATATATGCAAGCTTGGAGCCGTCGGTGCGGAACAGAAAGGCCGGAAGGAACGCCAGCAAGCGCGGCCGACCGGGAGGGACATGCTCCGTCATGCAAGCCTCGAAACGCGGACCTGCATCGGCATGACCACGCTCCGCTCGCGTCCCGGCTCGCCCCAAGCCTCCCGAACGGACGCCAAAGCGGCTTCGAATTGTGCCTCGCCTTCCGATGCCCTGAACTTCGCCGCAGCCGACCAGGTCCGCACGTAGGCGAGCATCTGATCGAGGGACCAGCGCAGGTGGATGGCCGGCTGGCCGATCCGAACCTCCTCCCCGGGAAAGGCTATGCTCCGGTAAGCGTCCCAGAGAATGGCGTTGTTGGGTGCCCAGTAAGGCCGCATCGGCCTCAGCAGCGCCTCTTCCACAGCCGCATCTACTTCGGGGTCGATGTAGAACCAGGCATAGCCGATCGCCGCCAGGATCCCGCCGGGTCTTAGCACCCGCTGCACTTGCGCGTAGAAGCGCTCGAGATTGTACCAGTGCATGGCCTGTGCGGCCAAGACCAGATCCGCATTGCCGTCGGCCAGCGACACCGCCTCAGCAGCCTCGACGGCGTAAGTGACCCGCTCCGCCGACTGCGCGTTCGCAATCTGCTCTTCGCTCGGATCGCTCCCGTAAACGGCGTCGAAGTGCCGGGCGAGCGCGACCGCCGCCTGACCGCTGCCGGTGCCGCTGTCCCACGCCAGCGCGCGGCTGGGTGCGAGCGCCGCAAGCTCGGCGATCAGCGCAGCCGGATAGGTCGGCCGTGCGCGCCGATACTCGCCGGCCACGTCGGAGAAGCTGTCAATGAACGCGGCGCGCACTCGAACCGCTATGGGCTAAGCCGCGCTCTCGCCCTTCTTCTCGGCATAGACGCGGACCGGGTCCTTGCGGCCTTCGACCACGTCCTTGTCGATCATCACCTCGTCGACGCCGTCCATGCTCGGCAGGTCGAACATGGTGTCGAGCAGGATATTCTCCAGGATCGAGCGGAGGCCGCGCGCCCCGGTCTTGCGCTCGATCGCGCGCTTGGCGATCGCCACCATGGCCTCGTCCGTGAAGCTCAGCTTCACGTCCTCCATGTCGAACAGCTTCTGATATTGCTTCACGAGCGCGTTCTTGGGCTCGCGAAGGATCTTGACGAGGGCCTCGACGTCGAGATCCTCCAGCGTCGCGATCACGGGCAGGCGGCCGACGAACTCGGGGATGAGGCCGAACTTCAGCAGATCCTCGGGCTCGGTCTGGCGCAGCACCTCGCCGGTGCGGCGCTCCTCCGGCGCGGCGACATAGGCGCCGAAGCCGATCGACTTGCCCTGCAGACGGTCGCCGATGATCTTTTCGAGGCCCGCAAAGGCGCCGCCGCAGATGAACAGGATGTTGGTCGTGTCGACCTGCAGGAATTCCTGCTGCGGATGCTTGCGCCCGCCCTGCGGCGGCACGGAAGCAGTCGTGCCTTCCATCAGCTTGAGCAGCGCCTGCTGGACGCCCTCGCCCGACACGTCGCGGGTGATCGAGGGATTGTCCGACTTGCGGCTGATCTTGTCGATCTCGTCGATATACACGATGCCGCGCTGCGCCCGCTCGACATTATAGTCGGAGGCCTGGAGCAGCTTCAGGATGATGTTCTCGACATCCTCGCCGACATAGCCGGCTTCGGTCAGCGTCGTCGCATCCGCCATCGTGAACGGCACGTCTAGGATGCGCGCCAGCGTCTGCGCCAGCAAGGTCTTGCCGCAGCCGGTCGGTCCCACGAGCAGGATGTTGGACTTGGCGAGCTCTACATCCGCGCCCTTAGCGCCATGCGCCAAGCGCTTATAATGATTGTGCACGGCGACCGAGAGCACGCGCTTGGCGTGGCTCTGGCCGATCACGTAATCGTCCAGCACATTGCAGATCTCGAGCGGCGTCGGAACGCCGTCGCGGGTCTTCACCAGCGCGGACTTGGTCTCCTCGCGGATGATGTCGTTGCACAGTTCGACGCATTCATCGCAGATGAACACGGTCGGGCCGGCGATGAGTTTGCGGACTTCGTGCTGCGACTTGCCGCAGAAGGAGCAATAGAGGGTGCTCTTCGAATCGCCGCCGCTCAATTTGGTCATAATCTTCCTTGTCCGGGCGCGGCTGAAGCGCCCGTCATCTCGGCCATGTTACCGCACTATCGCACGATCTCAATGGCCTAATCATTAACGTGGGGCAGCCGGCGCTCAGGCGGCATTGGCCTGATGCGTCGTATCCCCCTCGCCCACCGCCGGGCGCTTGTCGAACACCTCGTCGACGATGCCGAACTCCTTCGACTCCTCGGCCGAAAGGAACTTGTCGCGGTCCATCGCCTTCTCGATCGTCTCCAGCGTCTTGCCGGTATATTGGGCGTAGAGCTCGTTCATCCGGTGCCGGATGCGCAGGATCTCCTTGGCCTGGATCTCGATGTCGGAGGCCATGCCCTGCGCGCCGCCCGAAGGCTGGTGGATCATGATCCGCGCATTGGTGAGCGCGACCCGCATCCCAGGCTCGCCCGCCGCCAGGAGGAAGCTGCCCATCGAGGCGGCCTGGCCGATGCACACCGTGCCGACGCGCGGGCGGATATATTGCATCGTGTCGTGGATCGCCATTCCGGCCGTCACCACCCCGCCCGGCGAGTTGATGTACATGAAGATATCCTTCTTCGGATTCTCGCTCTCCAGATACAGCAGCTGCGCGGTGATGAGGGTCGCCATGTGATCCTCGACCTGCCCCGTCACGAACACGATTCGCTCGCGCAGCAGGCGCGAATAGATGTCGAAGCTGCGCTCGCCCCGGTTCGACTGCTCGATGACAATGGGAACGAGGCCGGAGCTGATGTCGCGATGGTCCATGAGGTTTGCTGAAGTCCTGTTCAAAGTGGATAATCCGAACATCGGAGCATCCGCGACAAGGTTCAAGCCCCGAGCGACGGGACGAGTCCGCGGTGCGCGGGAACCATTCGCGGTCTTCGACGCTACGCCCCCGTTCAACAGGAGGAACGCTAGCGATGGATCACCCCGATACCCCGCGCAACCGAGGCGACAAGGATGCGCCCCATGTCAGCCCCGTAACCCCGGCGGAGGATGCCCGCACGGTCGCGATCAACCAGATCAGCTGGAGCGCCGTTTTCGCCGGTGTCGCGATCGGCCTCATCGCGCAGCTGCTGCTGAACATGCTTGGCCTCGGCCTCGGCCTCGCCACGCTCGATCCGGGCACGGCCGACAATCCCAGCGCCAGCGGATTTTCGATCGGCGCCGCGATCTGGTGGACCGTTTCCGGCATCATCGCCGCTTTCTTCGGCGGATGGGTGGCTGGACGCACATCGGGCAAGCCCAAGGAGTCGACCGGCGGCTGGCACGGCCTCACCGCCTGGGCGGTCACCTCGCTGATCGTCATCTATCTGCTCAGCAGCGCCGTGACCAGCGTGATCGGCGGAGCACTTGGCGCGCTCAGCAGCGCGGCGGGCGGCGTCGGCCGCACGGCAGCGACCGCCGCTGCAACCGCAGCCCCGGCGGCCGCGAACAATCCGGGTGCGCTCGGCCAGGTCGGCGAGCAGATCAAGGACGCCACCGGCATCGAGGACCCAGCCGCGATGGCGAAGACGGCCGCCACGGCGGTCGGAGCGGCCGCCTCCGGCGATCCGCAGCAGCAGGCGCAGGCCCGCGAGCAGACCGCCCAGACCACGGCGCAGGAGCAGAATGTGCCGCTTCCCCAGGCGCGTCAGCAGGTCGCGCAACAGGAGCAGCAGGTGAAGCAACAGGCCGAGGAGCTGAAGCAGAAGGCAACCCAGGCTGCCGAAACGGCGAGCACGGCCGCTTCGGCCGCGGCCTTGCTGGCGGCGATCTCGCTAATGCTCGGCGCGCTTGCCGGCTGGTTCGGCGGCCGCCGCGGCGCGCCCCACCCGACCGTCACCGGCCTGCCGCGTCCGTGATTGTGGCGGCTTGACGTCATCGTCGAGGGGCGCAGGCACAAGTCTGCGCCCCTTTTTTTTGAAGGATTCCAATGCGCCTCTTGCCCCTCGCCGCCGGCCTGACCCTCGCCGCCGGCTGCGTCGATCCCTCCACCAGCATCGCGACGGAGCTGGGCCGCTACGGCCTCGACGCCACGCAGGCGCGATGCGTGGGCGAGCGGCTCGAGACCAATCTCTCGATCGGCCAGCTGCAGGAGCTGGCGCGGGCGGCGGGCGCCGTCAACCGGGGCGACACGACGCCCGGCCGGCTCACCGGAAGCGATCTCATCCGCGTCTCATCCCAGGTCCGCGATCCCAAGATCCCGATCGAAGTCCTGCGCGCCGCGAACGGATGCGGAGTGGCGGCTTCTCTGCTCTGATCCTGGTCCAGATCATTTTCCCTGCCGCGGCTTGTGAGTTCGATTACGAGATTGCGCGCGAACTGCCGCGGGAGAACAGTGCCTTAGGCTCGCGGCACGGCAGATCGCCGCACCGGCAAGCTTTCACTGAGGGGAGAGACCCATGGAGGTGTTGCGGATCGCCGCATTCTCGGACGGCGCGACCGGGGGCAACCCGGCGGGTGTCGTCATCGCGGACGCGCTGCCAGCGGCTGAAGAGATGCAGCGGATCGCTCGGGAGGTCGGCTTCTCGGAAACCGCCTTTGCCGCGCCCGCGGACGACGGATGGCGCGTCAGATACTTCGCGCCCGAGGCGGAGGTGCCGTTCTGCGGCCATGCGACGATCGCTCTGGGGGCGGCACTCGCGATGAAGGTGGGCGATGGAAGCTTCCCGCTTTTCCTGAACGACGCGAGCATAAGCGTGGAGGGTCGCGCCGAAGGCGGCAGGCTCAGCGCCACCTTGCGCTCGCCGCTCACCTGCAGCGAACCGGCTGAGCCAGCGCTTCTGAAAGATGCCCTCGCCTTGTTCGAGCTCCCATCAGATTCACTCGACCCGCGCCTCCCTCCAGCGCTGATCAATGCCGGAGCGCGCCATCTTCTGCTCGCGCTCGATACCCGGGAGAGGCTGGCGGCGATGGCGTACGACATCGACGCCGGGCGATCCCTCATGCAGCAAGCGGGGCTGGTCACGATCGCACTGGTGCACGCCAAATCGCAGCGGCGCTTTCACGCCCGTAACGCCTTCGCGTCCGGCGGCGTTTACGAGGATCCCGCCACCGGCGCGGCCGCAGCGGCGCTCGCAGGCTATCTGCGCGACCTCGACTGGCTTTCCGAGGGCACCATCGAGATCCTCCAGGGCGAAGACATGGGCACGCCCTCGCGCATCATCGCGGAGATTGCCCCTCGGCCTGGCGGGAGCGTAAAGGTGTGGGGTGACGCCCGACTGATGAGTGCGGCTTGATCCGAGCCAACGGGACCAAGGCGGCGCTGCAGTCCTCGCGCGACTTAGGGGAGCGAAAGTCATTCGTCGCGGGAACTCTCCCTTTGTCGTTTGAGGGGCAGGCACGGCCCGGAGCCGCCAATAGGTCTGACGCTCCCCGACTTGAGGAGCACCGGATGAGACTTTCTACTTCGCTGGCCCTTCCGCTCGCCTGCATTGTTTTGGCGGCACCGGCCGCCGCCGCCAACCGCGAGGATGGCGCGCTCAACGCGGTCTACGCCGGCCTCAGCCGCGCCCGCGCCGCACATGACGTGCCCGGCATGTCGAGCGCCTTTGGAGCGGACGGGCTGCTCATCGACGCCCGCCCCGGCCCGGCGATCAGCGGCGGCGAGCTCGAGGCGCGGCTCAAGCCGATGGCGGCGCGCATCCAAGCCGAGGGCGTGAAGCTGGAAACCGCCTATCGGCTCGAGCGCCGGTCGGTCATGGGCGATATTGCGGTCGATGCCGGCTATATGCGTCAGACCATGGTTCGCCCGGACGGCCAGCGCGGCGCTCGCTATGCTCGCTTCCTCGTTACAATGCGCCGCGACCCGAACGGAGGCTGGCGCATCGTCGGCGACGCCAGCATGCCGGCCGAACAGGCAGCTTTCGATGCGCTCACGAAGACGGAAGGTCTGCACTTCGACAGCTGAAACCACGCTGCCGTGCCGGCCAGCGCTGACTTGGTCCACCGCATTTCCTACGGCGAGACTCCATCAGGAGCCGATCCAAAGGCCGCAGCGAACTTCAATCCTTTCTGAGCGTTGGCTGCTTAGTCGCGCCTCGGAAGGATCATCATGGGCAAGCTTGTCCTCGCACTGAAGTCCGGGGCCGGACTGTTGCTCCTCGGCAGCCTTGCTCCGCCGCCTCGCGGACATGTGCAGGTCTTCGAACAGAGCAACGCGCGTGCAGCAACAATGGCCCAGGCGGCTGTCGCCAGCAGCACCGGGTTCACCCCAACCCCACCGGCACCGCCGCCACCGCCGCCACCGCCGCCACCTCCCGCGCCCGAGCCTCCTCCAACGCCGCAGGAGGCGCTGCAGGATGGCGTCCTGATCGTCGTCAGCCTCGCCTCGCAGAGGATGTTCGTCATCGAGGACGGGGAGCTTTGGGACACGTCTAAAGTGTCGACGGGAAAGCGCGGCAAGGAAACTCCGGCGGGCGTTTTTCCCATCCTGCAGAAGAAGGTTCACCACCGGTTTACGCTCTACGATGACGCCCCGATGCCGTACATGCAGCGGCTCACCTGGGACGGCGTCGCGCTCCATGCCGGAAGCGTACCCGGCTATCCCGCATCCCACGGCTGCATCAGGCTCCCGCGCAGCTTCGCGAAAAAGCTCTACGGCGTCACCAATTTCTCCTCAACTGCCGTTATCGTGACGAAGGAGCGGATAGCCTCGGCCCAGGAAGCACAGGAGCTGGTCTGACGGTCGCTCGCTTCACCTTCGACCATGGTGGGGCCGCCAAAGGGAGTTGCGTCCTGCTCTGACCGAGGATGGCGCGCTCATTGCCGTTTACGCCGCTCTCGCCCGCGCCCGCGCCGCGCACGACGTCCCTGGGATGTCCGGCACATTCGGATTCGAGGGACTTCTCATCGATGCCCGGCCCGGCCCAGCGGACAGCCCGGCACTCGCTATTCGCGCTTCCTCGTCACCATCCGTCGGGAGGCGAGCGGAGGCTGGCGAATTGTCGGCGACGCCAGCATGCCGGCCGAACAGCAGCCTTCGGCGCCGTGACACGCCACGGCAGGCCTGCACTTCGACCAGCGGGCCGATTCCGCGCAACTGTGGCACGCATGGAAAAAACGTTCTACGGCGTCGGTTCGCTCGCCCTTAAATCCCGGGAGCCGAGGGAACGGTGGGAAACTGCTCCACTCCGTCCGCGATCTCGTAATAATCGCCCTTGTCCTCGACATAGATATGCACGTGGAGCTGCGTGTCGGTGGGCGTGTCGAATGCGCCCATGGCGATGCCGATCCAGTCCTTGAACAAAGGGTCCCAGAAGAGCGACGAGCCGCACGCAACGCAAAAGCCGCGCCGCGCCTTTTCCGACGACTGATACCAGCCCACCTTGTCCTCGCCGCTGATCCGAACCGCCGATCGCGGCACGTCGGTGGAGACGAAATGGTGGCCCGAATATTTTCGGCACTTGCGGCAGTGGCAAGCGTCGGGACCGGGAAGCTCGCCCTCCACCTCGAACCTCACGGCGCCGCACAGGCAGGATCCCTTGTTCATAACTGCCTCCTCTAATCGGTTTTCCGCCCCGAGCGATGAAGTGGCAAACCTGTCGCAATTTCCACAAGGCCACGAATTGAGCGCTCAAGAGGGACGCCGTGCAACCCGGCCTCGTTAAACCACCACGACCACAGGACCAGCAAGGCCAGGATTGGCTTCGCCGGCGCCACTCACTTCGGGCCCGAACTCGGCGCTCCCACCGTAATGTCCACCGGCAAAGCCCAAGGTGAGACAAAAGGCGCCGAACGAGGCCGGTTTAGCGGGCTGGATTGTTCTGATGGCGAACTTGGAAATAGCACCTACGGTCATGGTCATCAGAAACGCACTCAGAACTATTCCCAGGTAAGCCATAGGGCACTCCCGAAGACCTTGTTGCTAAAGCTCAACCAAGGTCCACACCTCGTTGTTTCCAAACGCCTGCAATCGCCAGCCGCTCTCGTACAGTCGGTCGAACCACGCATCCGGTTGAACGTCCGCGGGCCCGCCGACCTTTGTCATCGCCTCATTTGTCGGCCTTGATCATCCTGTCGACGAGCGAGCGGCGGTGGGCATGCGCCTGGCGGTCGAGCGGGAGCCGGTAGAGGGCCCGAAGGAAGGCCAGATCCATATCCGTGAGTTCATCCGCTCCCCCGGGAACCAGGCTGCCGAGAAGTGAGCCGGTCGGAGCGGCGTCGCGCCCGTTGATCTCGGCGAAGGCGACCAGGGCGGCATAAGAAGCGAGCGCCTGGAGGGAAACGCCGGCCGCCTTTCGGACATCGACAAGGACCGTCGCGCTCTGCAGCGAGCGCATTTCCTGCGTGCTGACGAGGCTCGACGTGTAGTGGGCCAGCGACGGCCTGTCTCCACCCGGAACGTGACCGGGCCCGTCAGGGGTCGCCTTGGGAGTCATGTCGCCGCGCTTCTCCCCGAACCGGCCGACGACATCGGTCGTGTACCACCAGCGAACGGGCGCATCCCCCTCCAGGAGCGAAGCGCGGGCGCTTGCCGGCATTTCAGACAGCCGGCCAGCCGAGCGCTTGTGAATGGAACGGACGACGCCGTTCGCATCGTCGGTGAAGGCAATCGCGATGTTGGGCTTGCAGCGCCCACGCGTGACCGAAATGCCGGCGTCCTGCGCAACCTTGCGCAGCTGCGCTTGCACCTGAGCCGCCTGATGAGCGGCGAGACCGATGATGCGCGGGCAAACCGGCTCCAGCCACCTCGCGGCCGGCCGCTCGCCGGAAGCGACACCGGTTTCACGCACGAAGCTCACGATCTGCTCGCGATACTCCTTGCGGGACATCGCACGCCCGTTGACGACGATCTCGGTTTCAGGATCGGCCGGATTGGCTTCCGGTGCCGGCGTCTCCCCGGCCACCGTGCCGGCAGCCTGCACCGATGTCTCGGCGCTATCCGGAGCGGCGTCATGCGCTTGAGCCGCGGCAGGCCCCGCAGCAGCAACGAGTATCGCCAAAGCAAAAGAGCGTCTCATCCGACTCACCTCCCGCATCCCGCACGTTGCATAGCAGACGCTCGCCCCCACGTCCGCAACGGGTGGAACGCGGACCTTTGATGCTCGCCTGGACAAGCGCCCTTCCCCGTGCATGATCCACCCGTGCAGCGCGCCAGCCTGATCGTGAGAAGCATCTGGGCCGCGTGCCTGCTGATTGCATGGGCAAACCATGCCCGCCTCTTGCTCCAGCACGGCCTCTTCTGGGACTATCACGGGGTCGGCTGGGCCAGCGCCGCTTACTGGTCGAGCCTGACGATCTTCGACCCGGTGATCGCAGTCCTCCTTTTTGCCCGTCCGAAGCTGGGGATCGTGAGCACCGTCCTGCTCATCGCGACCAACGTCGTCCAAAATCTCGCCATAACCGCACATCGAGCTCCTGAAGGGGAGTTCCTCAGGCTCGCCGCATCAAGCTTTTTCCTCATAAGCCAGATCGGCTTCATGCTGTTCGTGGCGGTCACTGCCCGCGTGGCATGGAGAGGTGTTGGGAAGAACTGCCGAAGCCAGTCCGTCTGACGCCCCCGAATGTCCGCAATGGGTGAACGCGGGACCCGCCTGCCACCCCGCTTCAACACCATTCCAGCACCACGATGTCAGGTTCTCTTGACACCCCGCAATCAGCGCCGTATGTCAAGTTATCCTGACAAATGGGTCGGATAAGCGAAGGGGGTCGAGATGCTTTATTTACAGGCTCAGAACGGTGCTCGCGACGTGTCGGTCGCTAAGGTCCGGTTATTTTCCACATTCAGTTTGGTCGCTTACCCGGCCGGAGCGCTCTTGCTGGCGCTCGGGCCCGACGCGCTTTCAACCAAGCTCGCGGGCTACGGGCTCATCCTGCTTGCTCTGATCGCCTACGCGCCGCTGATCGGCAGGTCCTTGCAGCGGATCGTGGGGGAAGACACGAAGCTCCTCGACGAATATGAGCTTCGCTTGCGAGGTCGAGCCTTGAGCGCTTGCTATGCTGCCTTCGCCATGTTGGCCCTCCTGCTGGTTCTTTATGCCGCGATCGCCAGCGACAAAGGTTTCTGGCTTCCATCTACCTACGAGCAGTTCAACGGGGTGGTTTGGGGCGTCTTCCTCTATGCTTCGGTGCTTCCAACCGCGCTGCTGAGTTGGCTTGTCGAGCCGACGTTCACCGGCGAACAGAGATGAACAACCGTGTCAAAGACCTGCGCACGGCGCGAGCCTGGAGTCAGGCCGAGCTCGGCGAGCGTCTCGCCGTGTCGCGCCAGGCGATCAACGCCATAGAAAACGGGAAGCACGATCCGTCCCTGTCGCTCGCATTTCGAATAGCCAGGCTTTTCGAACAGCCGGTCGAGGCAATTTTCGATCAGCCGCAATCTTGAAGCCGGCCAGCATCGCCGCGGCAGCCGAGGGCCGCTTCGGGTGGAAAGCGGAGATCGAAGCTCACTCGAGGGCACGCAGGCCCCCGATTACGGGAATGGCGGAGCAGTCGCTGCCCGTAATTTAGCGGCGTCGGCGCTCCGGCGGGCCCGCCACGCGGACGAACGAGATCAGCTGGCAACGCTCACGTTCGACAATCAGCGCCGAAAAGCGATCGAGGACCCTGGAGCCGCGCGTGTCGACCCCGATCGCCCGAGCATAGGGGAGTTCCAGGCAGGGCCCGATCACCTGTGCCCGATACCAGCGCCGCGCGCGGTCCTGGATGTAGACCGTTTCGCGGTTTTCGGCGCGGAAGGTCCGGATCGTGGCGTTGTTGGGGAAGGCGATCCGGGCCTCCTCGCCAACCGCCGCAGGAGTGGCGAAGGCGGACGCCGGCATGGACAGCATGGCTGCGATAAACAGGAATTGGGCTTTCATGGCGCTGGTCATACGAGGCTCACACTGAACCGGGTGTGAGCGCATGTCCGCGATGGGTGGAACGAGGACGTTCGCGTCAACCCACTCTCTGCGCTAAGAGGCAAGCAATGACGGGGTCTGCAGCGGTCGAACGTGCCTTCAGTCTTGCTCGGTCCGGGCAGTGCCGCAGTGTTGCGGAGATTATCCGGCGCCTGCCCGAACAGGATCGGGCGGCGGTGGAAGCGCACCTAGCTGCCCCATCGGCAAGGCGAGAGCTGATACTGATCTGCAGCGATGCTTGGTTGGCAGCTCGATAGAGGCAGGCCACGTTTTAGCCCAACGTCCGCTTCGGGTAGAAAGCGGACATTGCTCATCACCTGCCGTTCCGCCAGTGATCGTCGCCATCGCGGCGGCGGACTCTCGGCGGCGGACTCTCGGCGCCCGGAACGGCTATCGACTGCACACTTCGGGGCTGCCCGTAGATGACAGACGCGTCGTCGAGCCCATCTTCGAAGTGCTGATCGCAATGGCCTGCGACTTGCAGCGACGGAGCTGGAAACGGACTTTGCGCCCGCGAAAGTCGAGCGACACCCGGCGGAAAGTCTCCAGGAGGTCGGTGCCCAGGAGCAAGGCGGGCTGGTCGACAAGGCCGAAGACTTCGAACGGCGGGGCGTCCGCGAACGCCATCGGCACATTGCGGAAGGTCACCGCGCCGAGCTGGAGCTCGGGAACGACGGCAAGTTGCAGATCGATGGTCTTGCCCGTTACGCCCGTCGCCTTGACAGTCTCCAACTTGGCGCGCTTGCGGCGGATGAGCTTGTCGCGAAGGGCGAGATTGCCGATCGTGATCTGGGATCCGGTATCGACCACCGCGTCGAGCGATACGCCTGCGGCTCTGATTTTGGTCAGGATCAACTGGCCACGCTCCAGCCGCGCCGTGACCACTATGTCGCCGGGAAGCGTCTTCACGGGCTTTCTGGCGTCCTCGACCTTGATGAGACGCTTCTCGAAATCCATCATCAGCCGCTGGCGGGCGAGGGCGTCGATGCCGATCATTCCCGCGCCGCCCAGATCCGCTTCTCGCAGTGCGGGGAGATGCAGGTTCCTGATCGTGCTCGGGCCCAGCGTCAGTTCCTGAACGCGCACGCGGTCGACGATGTTGCGGTCGGTCATGTTGTTCAGGATCACCGGCGTGCCGAGTGGCAGTTGCAGCTCGCGCGCGATGCGGAGCCCTACCACGGACGTGTCGGCGCCACTGTCCACGACGAACTGGTAGGGCCCGCGGCCGTTTACCCGCACTTCCACGGTGAGGCGCGTCTCCACCTTGCGGGCCTCGATGTCCTCGCCGCCGATCGCGAGCGTATCGTCGAGTGTTGCGGGCGGGAGCGGCGGCAGGGTGGAAGGCTGCTCCGAAGCCGACTACGGACCAAGTCACCGCCAGTGCCAGGCCGATGATGGAGCGGGGGACCGGCAAGCGCATCCTTTCGTCGAGCAGAGGACTTTGAGGATATACCTCGCGGCGCCTGCTTGCCATGCTTGACCGACACGGCGCCGTCGCACTCGACGAACGCCGGCTCCGCGAAGGATCCCGGTATCTGAAAGGTGGCACCCCGATTAAGCTTTGGCCCGTTCCGGAGCACGTTGATGTTTGGAAGCCGGGTGAAACCCTCCGTTGCTGCTAATGTCCGCAATGGGTGGAAAGCAGACATTTGCGGAGGGCTCGCTTGATCTGCATAGAGGCCGAATGCGCTCTGCTTCTTTCATGCCCGATACGGCTGACCTGATAGCAGCGAACCGGCTGCACTTCTGGTCTTCCCTCAAGTCGAAGCGAACTGTCTGGAGCTATGTTGCTGGTAGTTTGCTCTTCGCCCTGATCGGCACGTTATTCGCTCAACGGGGTGGTGCTTGGGCGGTCATAACCGGCGCGACACTGGGCTTTATCTTCTGGTCGTTCCTGCTCGCCTGCATCTTTGCCATGAACTACATCCTGATACCGGCCCGGTCGCGTCGCGTATTCCGGCAACTAAAGGCACTTCAAAGTTCGACTGATATCAACTGGTCCTCCGAACGCATTCAGTTGCAATCTGCTCAGGGCAGTTCTGATTTCGATTGGCGGGACTTCGTGCGCATTGTTCAGGGGCGAAACGTAATCCTGCTCTTCCAGAGTGACTACATGTTCAACTTCATTCCAAGGCGTGCTGTCTCAGACGAGCAAGCGAGGGACATCGTGGAGTCGGCAGCTACACGACGCACCTGAATGTCCGTTTTGGGTCGAAAACCGACATCCGGCTCCGCTCAATTACCGGCTCGCCCGCGCCGCATTCGCTTCCGCGCCAAGAGCCTTCATGACAAACTCCCCGCCCATCCGCAGGCCGACCGGGTCGACGCTGTGCCCCAGGCCGTGCGACACGTGCGTCGTGACCTCGATCCCGAGATGTTCGAGATCCTTTTTCGCGGCATGGAGTGCCGACACAGGGACGATCGGGTCGGACGATCCGTGGATGAGCAGCACCGGCGGCTTGGTGATCGGATGATGGGCGAGCTCGGGCGCGCCGGTCAGCATGCCTGAATAGCCGACGATCGCGGCGACGGGCCGCGTCCGCCGCAGCCCGACATGGAGCGCCATCATCGTGCCCTGGCTGAAGCCGACAATGGCGAGGTCCGCCTCGCTCAGTCCATATTGATCGAGCTTGCGGTCGATGAAAGCGTCGATCGCAGGCGCCGCGCCCGCGGCTCCGGCGGCGAGCGCCTGCGGAGTGAAGGCCGACAGTCCCCACCATTGAAACCCTCCCCCCCCTGCCCCCCAGCCGCAACGCTGCGGCGCGTTGGGCGCGAGGAACAGGGCATCCGGCAAGCTCTGGCGCCAGTGCGGTGCGAGCGAGATCAGGTCGGCGCCGCTGGAGCCGTAGCCGTGAAGGAGCAGGACGATCTGCTTGGGCGCTCCGCCGGACACAGGCTGCAGGCTCGAGCCGTTGACGATCTTGGACATATTTCGCTTCTTGGTCGGGGAGTGGAGGCACAAGCTGGGGAGAACGCCGCGCCGCGCAAGCCGTTGCCTGCGGTTTCACTCACCCCCATTCACTTTTCGGTGAAGCGTTTCACCTTGACCGGCAGGTCCTTCCCCTTGGTCCGGCGCGACGGGATCTGGACCGGGTTCTTCTTCTTCCATTGTGCCCAGGTCATCGGGCCGTCCGGTGTGTCGATGATCTCGTCGTCCAGCGACATCGAAGGCTCCTTCAGCGTTCCGGCGGCGCCTGGCCGGGCGCGGGAAGGCTCAGATAGTGAAGCCGCCGAACCTCGCGCCTGCCCCGCACCACCGTGTCGAGGATGAGGCCGCACATGAAGCTCATGAACGCGACGATCATCAGGCCGGTTGCAAGGATCGCCGTCGGGAAGCGCGGCACGAGGCCGGTTTGCGCGAAGGTGATGACGAGCGGGATGCTGATCACGATCGCGACTGCCGCGAGGAACAGGCCGAACCCGCCGTAGAAGAGCACCGGGCGCTCGATCCGGAACAGGTGGAGGATCGTGCGCATGATCCGCCAGCCGTCGCGGTAGGTGGAGAGCTTGGACGCCGAGCCTTCGGGCCGCGCGCCATAGGCGGTGACGATCTCGCCGACCGGCATGGCGAGTTCCAGCGCGTGGACGCTGATCTCGGTCTCGGTCTCGAACCCGCGGGAGAGTGCCGGAAACGACTTGGCGAAGCGGCGCGAGAAGACGCGGTAGCCCGAGAAGATGTCGCTGAAACTCCGGCCGAACAGGTTGGCGAGCAGGCCCGTGAACAGGCGGTTGCCGAGCCGGTGGCCTCGGCGATAGGCCTCCTCGACCTCCGACTTGCGGGCGCCCACCACCATGTCGAGCTGCTCCTCGACGAGGCGCCGCACCAGTTCGGGCGCGGCGGAGGCGTCGTAGGTCGCATCGCCGTCCGCCATCACATAGACGTCCGCCTCGACGTCGGCGAACATGCGGCGCACGACATGGCCCTTGCCTTGCATGCGCTCGGTGCGGACGATCGCGCCTGCTTCCGCGGCGACCTCCCGGGTGCGGTCGGCTGAATTGTTGTCGTAGACGTAGATGAGGGCGCCCGGCAGCGCGGCGCGGAAGGCGGCGACCGTCTGCGAGATTGCCGCTTCCTCATTGTAGCAGGGCAGCAGGACCGCGATGCGGAGCCGTCCGTCTTCCATGCCTCAGCCCCCCAAAGCCCTCCCGCCCCGTTAGGGCGGAAGGGGTAACGATCAGGCATCCTTCTTGGCGCGCTTGGCCGGAGCCTTCTTGGCCGGAGCGGCCTCGGCTGCCGAAGCTTCGGCGGGAGCCGCCTCGGCTGCCGTAAGGTCGGCAGCAGCCTCTCCCGCAGCCGCCTTCTTGGCGCGTGGCTTCTTGGCGGGCTTGGCCTCCGTTTCCGGAGCGGCCTCGGCCGTCGGCCCATCGACAGCGGCCTTCTTGCCCTTCTTCGCCTTCGAAGCAGGAGCGGGTGCATGATCGTGGTCATGGCTATGGTCGTGGCCGCAGCCCGGGCCATGCACATGCCCCTCCTCGCCCTCGATCTCCGACTCGAGCTCCGGCCGCGTCACGGTCCGGTCTGAAATCTCCGCGCGAGCAAACAGGAAATCCACCACCTTGTCCTCGAACAAAGGCGCCCGCAGCTGCGCCGCCGCCATCGGCTCGTTGCGGATATATTCGATGAACTTGTCGCGGTCGGCGGGCCGATATTGCTGGGCGGCCTGAGCGATGAGGCCGTTCATCTCTTGGCTGCTGATGTCGATGCCGTTCGACTGGCCGATCTCAGAGAGCAGCAGGCCCAGGCGCACGCGGCGCTCGGCGATGGCGCGATATTCGTCGCGCTCGCCTTCCATTTCAGCGCGCGCGGCTTCCGGGTCGGCTTCGTGCGTCGCTTCGTGCTCGAGCTGCTGCCAAATCTGCTGGAACTCGGCCTCAACCATCGAGGGCGGGACCGGGAAATCGTGAGCCGAGGCGAGCTGGTCGAGCAGCTTGCGCTTCATGTGCGTGCGGGTGAGGCCGTTCAGCTCCTGCTCGACCTGGCCCTTGAGAAGGCCACGGAGCTGCTCAAGGCTTTCCAGCCCAAGCGACTTGGCGAAGTCGTCGTTCGCCTGCGCTTCCTTCGGCTTCTGCACCTCGTTGACGGTCACGTCGAAGGTCGCCGGCTGGCCCTTCAGGTAATCGACGTTGTAGTCCTCGGGGAAGGTCACGTTGAGCGTGCGCTGCTCGTTCGCCTTTGCTCCTACGAGTTGGTCCTCGAAGCCCGGGATCAGGCGCCCGGAGCCCAGCTCGACGGACATGCCCTCGCCGTTGCCGCCCTCGAACGGCTCGCCGCCGACCTTGCCCTCATAATCGACGATGACCAGGTCACCGCTCTGCGCGGCGTAATCGGCCGGCGCGGGATCGAAGCTCTTCTGCCCGGCAGCGAGCTGCTGCACGCGCTCGTCGACCATGTCCTCCGAAGCCTCGACCGTGAGGCGCTCGAGCTTGAGGGCGTCGATCTGCGGCGTCGGGATTTCGGGAAGCGTCTCCACCTCGACATTTACGACGGCGTCCTGGCCGGGGCCATGGCCATCCTCGAGCGCGACCGAGGGCTGCATCGCGGGGCGGATGCGGTTATCCGCCATCACCTTCTGCACGCCTTCCTGGATGGCGCTATTCAAGGCTTCCTGCTGCAACGCGGGACCGTGCATCTTGCGCACCAGGTTCGCGGGGACCTTGCCGGGGCGGAAGCCGGGCATCTGGATGCGCGGCGCGACCGTTTTCAGCTCCTTGTCGACCCGCGCGTCGATATCCTGGGCGGGGATGGTGATCCGGAAGGCACGCTTCAGGCCCTCGTTCAACGTCTCGACAGTTTGCATCTTTCAGGCCTTATCTATCAGGGACTTGGAGGCGGCACTTCGCATATCGCGCGAAGCTGGTGCGGGCGAAGGGACTCGAACCCCCACATCTTGCGATACTGGAACCTAAATCCAGCGCGTCTACCAGTTCCGCCACGCCCGCCGGGCCGCCGGTGGCGCGGGTCCTAAAGACTGATGGCGCGAAGTGCAAGGCGGGAACGGACCTCCCCCAGCCTTCAGAACGGCATCTTGAAGCCTGGCGGAAGCTGCAGCCCGCTGGTCATCTTGGACATCTCGGCTTGCGCGGCCTGATCGGCCTTGGCGCGGGCATCGTTGAGCGCGGCGGCGACGAGATCCTCGACCATCTGCTTTTCCGAAGGCTGAAGCAGGCTCTCGTCAATGTCGACGGAGACGATCCGCCCCTTGGCGCTGGCGCGGATCTTGACGAGGCCACCGCCGGACGCGCCATCGACGATGATGTTGTCGAGATTGTCCTGCGCTTTCATCAACTCGGCCTGCGCGTTCTGCGCCATCTTCATGATCTCGTCGAAATCCGGCATCATGCGCTCCGTTCGTTCAAATCGTAGTGGGTGAGTTCCGCGTCGGGAAAGGCGTCGAATGCCGCCTTGACCACGGGAGAAGCAAGCACCGATTGCCTCAACTCCTCCGCTTTGGCTTTCTCCTGGTCGAGCAGGCTCGGCTCAGCGGGACCGTCGGAGACGCTGACCTGCCAGGTGGCACCGGTCAGGCTTTTGAGCCCGGCGGTGAGGTCGCGAAGAAAGTCGCCCGCGAGCGGCTTGGACGGCTTGATCACGAGCTCGGGTGGAGCGTAGCGGACGACACCGGCATAATCGTGGAGCTGCTGCGCCACGTGCGGCTTGCCCTTGGCGGAAAGCAGATCGACGAGCGCCGCGAAGGTCGGCGGCGCCTTGAGCGTTGCGCCTTGCGCGGCGGCTGCGGGCAGCTCGGCGGCCCGCGCGGGCACAGCCTCGCCGTTGGCCAGCTTCTCGAGGATGGCGCCGGGATCGGGAAGCTCGGAGGCGTGGATGACGCGGAGCAGCGCCATTTCCGCGGCTTCGAGCGGAAGCGAGGCGGTGTTGACCTCACCGAGGCCCTTCAGCAGCAACTGCCAGAGGCGGTGGATGGTCGCGTAGCCGAGGCGGCTCGCCCAATCGGCATAGGCATCGCGCTCCTCGGCGGACTGCGCGGGATCCTGGGGACCGCCGACCTTTGCGCGGGTGATACCGTGGACGCTTCCGAGAAGGCCGCGGATGAGCGCGGCCGGCTCGACACCGAGATCATGCTGCCCCTTCAGCGCCGCGAGCGAGGCTTGCGCATCGCCGGCGAGGAGCAGGCCCAGCAGTTTGCGGATGGCGCCGCGGTCGGACAGGCCGAGCATGGCACGGACCTGGTCGGCCGTCACGCCTTCGGCACCGTGGGCGATCGCCTGGTCAAGAATGGAAAGCCCGTCGCGGGCCGAGCCTTCGGCGGCGCGGGCGATGAGCGCCAGCGCTTCGGGTTCGACCTGCACCCCCTCCTTCTCACTCACCCGGGCGAAGTGGTCGGCGAGCTGCTCGGCGGAGATGCGACGCAGGTCGAAACGCTGGCAGCGGGAGAGCACCGTCACCGGCACCTTGTTCACTTCGGTCGTGGCGAAGAGAAACTTAACGTGCGCAGGGGGCTCCTCAAGAGTCTTCAGGAGCGCGTTGAACGCGTTCTTTGACAGCATGTGGACTTCGTCGATGATATAGACCTTGTAGCGCGCCGAAACGGCGGCGTAGCGCACGGCCTCGATGATCTCGCGAACGTCGTCGACACCGGTGTGGGAGGCGGCGTCCATTTCGATGACGTCGATGTGGCGCCCTTCCGCAATCGCGACGCAGGGCTCGCAGACATTGCAGGGGCTGATCGTGGGTCCCCCCTGCCCGTCTGGACCGATGCAGTTGAGGGCCTTGGCGATCAGGCGGGCAGTCGAGGTTTTCCCAACGCCGCGCACGCCCGTCATCAGGAAGGCATGGGCGAGCCGGTCGCGGCGGATCGCGTTGCCGAGCGTCTGGACCATCGCGTCCTGGCCGATCAGCTCGTCGAAACGCTGCGGCCGGTATTTGCGGGCGAGCACGCGATAGGGCTGCGCCTTCGCGGGCTGCGGCGGCTCGTCGAGGCCGAGAGAGAATGCGTCGGGGGATTCGGATGCCATCAGACGGACCCTAGCCGTTCGTATCGAGCGAAGTCACTGGCTTCTGACGCAGGGCGCCGCGGTAAAGCCGCCCCTCGACGGCCTGCCAAGGCAGGCGCTCAGGACAGGCTCTGTCGGTCCTCGCGGCGCGAGGCCGGCCGCGCTTGCGCGTCTCGGCGATAGCTTTGCTATCGTCGTGCGCGCTGCGCGGTGGGAGCCGGAACGACCCGGAGCGAAATCGTTACGGCTGCTTCCTTCCGGACCTGACCGGGTTGGCGACAACTCCGTCCGCCCGACTCCCGCGCCGCATATGGGCGAAGGCGGTGCGCGGCGCAAGTTCGCCGGACCGGCACGACCGATGCCCTCAGCGTCTTTCCAGGTTCTGCAAGGCGACGAAGCCTCCGGAGTGCGCGCCGCGACTGATCCTCAGCCAAGTAGCCGGCTGTCCGCTCGCCGCTTCCTGGGTATCGCCCCTAAGGGTCGCGTTCTTCGGCACCGTCGCGCGGATGGGGCTTGCCGTGCTTGGCGCCACCCGCACATTGACCTGCCTGAGCGTTCGGAACGAAGCCCCGCTGGAGGTCGGCGGATACATGGTTCGCGGCGCCACGACGTGGATCGCCACCGTAGCGACCAGGGCCGCAGCAAGGACGAACGCGGCTGCCGGCCTGAGACTCCAGCCTGTCCCCGGTGGAGGCGGCGCCGCTTCAATGGGAGCGTCGTTCCAGCGATGCGTCACGCCACGTTCCGGCGCAGCGGCTTCCCCCGACGCGTACGGCGGATATATCGGTGCGGGAGCCGTCATCGCCGATCCACGAAGCCGCTGCTCGACGTTCAGCTGCCAGGAGCGGAGCAGATCATTGACGGCACGGCGATTGTGACGTTCGACAAGCTCCGGGATCCGAGTGAGGTCGATCAGCCACCAGAGCAGCAGTCCTCCACCCGTCAACCAGAACAGTGCCTGAGTGCGCGGACGGCGGAGGTAGAGGTAGTGCGAGCCCAGGCAGAGCCACGCCAGATAGCCGTAGCGGCGCTTCTTCCGCTGGTTGTCGAGCTGGGCTGCAAGGTCTTCAGTATCGAAGGCCCCGGCGGCGCTCAGGAGCTCAGCGTCACGTAACACCCGCATGACTGTGCCCAACCCCTCCGTTACCGCCTAACTGTTTTACTGCTGTAAGACAGGAACGTCTAGAGGCAGATGTTTGGCGGCAAGGCGGCTCTATCGACCCAGCATGTTGCGCGCGGCGCCGGGCATTCGGACGGTGAGGGTCGCAAGGTCGTCGCTGAGCCAGATCTGGCAGGCGAGGCGGGAGTGGCGGGTGACGTTGGAGGCAAGGTCGAGCATGTCGTCCTCTTCCTCGCTGGCGCGGGGGAGTTTCGGGAAGTCTTGCGCGTCGACGATGACGTGGCAGGTCGAGCAGGCCATCTGGCCGTCGCACGTGCCTTCGAGCGGCTGGCCGGCGGCCTGGGCAATGTCGAGGAGGCGTTCGCCAGCGGGAGCATCGACTTCGCTGATATTAGCGCCATCGGCGGAGATAAAGCGGACCTTTGTCATTTCTGGGGCGTCACGCGGCGAAGCTGCGTTGCCGAGCGGCCGCGTCGAGGATGAGGGTGAGGCCGCGCATCAGTTCCGCCTCGGTCGTGTAGCGGCCGAAGCCCAAACGAATGCTGGAGCTCGCCTCCCGCGCGGACAGGCCGAGGGCGGAGAGGACGTGGCTCGGGCGGCCGGAGCCGCTGGCGCAAGCGGAGCCGGCAGAGAAAGCGACCCGGCGGACCTCGGAGATGAGCCGGGCTGCATCAAAGCCTTCGGCGCGGATGTTGAGATTGCCTTTGTAGCGCTGGTCGGCGGAGCCGTTGAGGGTCCAGCCCTGCGTCGCGCGCCGGGCTGCGTCCCAGAGGCGGGCGACATGCTCACGATCGGCATCCCTGCGTTCGGCGAGAAGACGGGCGGCCTTGCCAAAGCCGACGCAGAGGGCGGGAGAGAGCGTGCCGGAGCGAAGACCGCCTTCCTGACCGCCGCCGTGGAGGAGCGGGTCGATCTCGACGCCGTTGCGAATCCAGAGGCCGCCAATGCCCTTGGGGCCGTGCACCTTGTGGGCGGAGACGGCGACCATGTCGAAGGCGTGTAAGGGGATATCGACCCGGCCGAGCGCCTGGACGGCGTCGCAGAAGAAGAGCGCGCCGCAAGCGTGGGCGAGCTCGGCAATGCGCTTGACGGGCTGGATGACGCCGATCTCGTTATTGACGAGCATCGCGGCGACGAGGCCGGTGCGCCCGTCGATCCGCTCTGCGGCGAGATCGAGGTCGAGCAGGCCATCGGGTTGGACGGGGAGGATTTCGGTCTCGAAGCCTTGAGTGCCGAGCCATTCGACCGTGTCGAGAACGCAGGCATGCTCGGTCGCGACCGTGACGATCTTGCGCCGATGCTCCGGAAGACGGGCGGCGGCGCCTTTCAGCGCCCAATTCCCCGCTTCGGTGGCGCCTGAAGTAAAATAAAAGCGCCCGTCCACTTCGCCGCCCAGGGCGTGGAGGACGTGACCACGCGCCACTTCGATCACCGCTGAGGCTTCCCGTCCGATGCGGTGGGGCGAGTGCGGATTGCCGAAATTGGCATCGATCCACGGGCGCATCGCCGCGGCCACTTCGGGTGCGATCGGGGTCGTGGCCTGGTAGTCGAGGTAGATCATGCGGCGCGGCGCTTTGCCGCCATGTCGGTCCAGAGGGCGGCGAATCGATCGACCTCCGCCGCGGTGGTCGAGCGGCCGAAGCTGACGCGCACGACTTCGCTCGCGGCCCTTTCGTCCCAGCCCATGGCGGCGAGGACGTGGCTCGTCTTGAGGCTTCCCGAGGAGCAGGCGCTGCCGGCCGATACCGCGATGCCGGCCATGTCGAACTGGATGAGCTGGGCGTTGGCCGGAATGCCCGGCATGCGATAGGCGCCGATCGTCGAAATGCGGCGGCTGCCCTCGGCGACGATCTCTCCACCCGCAGACAGGGTTGCGCGATCGAGCCGGTCGCGAAGGGTGGAAGCACTTGCCAGCCACTCGCGCCCGCTCTCAAGAGCAGCCGCCATGCCTATGATGGCAGGAAGGTTCTCCGTTCCGCCGCGATAGCCCTTCTCCTGACCCCCTTGTGGAACCAGCAGCTTCAGGTCGCGCACCAGGAGTGCGCCGATGCCCGGAGGACCGCCGAACTTGTGGGCGCTGAGCGCGATCATGTCGGCCGGCGGGAGCGGCAGCTTCCCGGCCGACTGCGCGCAGTCCACGAAGAGGAAGCTGCCGGCAGCGTCGATCGCCTCGACGATCTGCTCAATCGGCTGAATGACGCCGGTTTCCGAATTGACGTGCTGGACGGCGACGAGCCCGCCCCGCGCGATCTGGAGCCAGCTTGCGAGCTGCTGGGGATCGAGGAGGCCGCCCCCGTCCACACCGATGTTGATCCGTTCTCCCTCCGGCGCCTGGCGGCGAACCGCGTCATGCTCCACCGTGGAGAGCATCGGCTTGGGTCCTTCGGCCCAGCAGCGGCGGAAAGCGAGGACCGCCGCCTCCGTGGCGCCGCTGGTGAAGATGAGCTCGCCGGTCCAGCCCAGCGCGGCCTTGATCCGCTCCCTTGCTTGCTCCAGCGCCGCCTTCGCAGCGCGACCTTCCGCGTGGGGTGAGCTCGGGTTCGCCCATCGCTCCAGCGCCTCGACCATGGCCTCGCGCGCTGCCGGCAGCAGCGGCGTCGTCGCGGCATGGTCGAGATAGATGCGGGGCAAGCTCTGTTTCCCAAGATTGCTAAGCGGGCGCGAGGCTCTATATAGGTGCCGCCGCGCGACTGCCACGCGCAACATCCTCACTTTTCCGCGTCAGGTTCAATGCCCGAAGTCATTTTTCCAGGCCCTGAGGGCCGTCTCGAAGGCCGTTTCCAGCCCGGCCCCCGCCCCCGCGCGCCCGTTGCGCTGATCCTCCACCCCCACCCGCAGGCCGGCGGCACGATGAACAACCACATCGTGCAGGCGCTGTACAAGACGTTCGTGCGGCGGGGCTTTGCGACGTTGCGTTTCAACTTTCGGGGTGTCGGCAAGAGCCAGGGCCTGTTCGACAATGGCGTGGGCGAGCTTTCGGACGCTGCCTCCGCGCTCGACTGGGTGCAGCAGATCCATCCGGAGGCCGAGCAGACCTGGGTCGGCGGCGTCAGCTTCGGCGCGTGGATCGGCATGCAGCTCCTGATGCGCCGTCCGGAAGTGCGCGGCTTCATCTCGATCGCGCCGCCGGCGAACATGTATGACTTCACGTTCCTCGCCCCCTGCCCGTCCTCCGGCATCATCATCCAGGGCGAAGCGGACGAGGTGGTGACTCCGAACGCGGTGCAGAAGCTGGTCGATAAGCTGCGCACCCAGCGCCACATCACCATCCACCACGACACGGTGCCCGGGGCGAACCACTTCTTCGTCAACGAGATGCCGCAGTTGATGAAGTCGGTGGACGGCTATCTGGATTTCCGGCTGGATCCCTCCTGCACGATCAGGTGAGCGGATCCGAGGCTGGCGGAGCGATCCTCGATCAGTTCACCGGAGCAGTCCATATCACGACGTTGCCGAGCAGAACGGCGGCGCAGAGCAGCATCAGCACGCCCTTCTTGGTGTCGCGCTGCTTGGTGAGCATCCAGAGGCCACCGCCCGCCAGGACAAAGGCGGAAAGGACCATGATCGAGAGCAGGGTGGCGGCGGGACCGGAGAGCATAAGCTTTCATGGCACGGGTGGGGCGCTGGAAAAAGCGGGCGCTTTTACGGTTCGTTTACCTTGACCCTTTAGCTTTGATCTCCATGGGCGTTGCAGACCAGAAGCACAGCCTCGACGAGGCATTCGAGCGGATCGAGGAGACGATCCTGCCGAGCATCTCGATGATGCTCGACACGTTGCTCGAAGCCGCAAGCCTGGCGCGCCCCGGCATTGACGGCGAGATCTATGCGGCCGAACTGCGCACCGTTGCGCTGCAGCTCGAAGCACTGACGCGGCAGGTCGAGGCCATGTCGCCCTCCCATGTCGATCCCAAGGATTACCGCTCCGCTTCGGCGGCCTGAAAGGTCAGGATCTCCGCGTAGAGCCGCGGATCGACGTTCCCGCCCGACAACACGATCACGCTACGCTCGCTGAGCGGACCCGCCTTTCCAGCGAGCGCCGCCGCGAGTGCGACCGCGCCGCCCGGTTCGACCACCAGTCGAAGGTGGCGGAAAGCATAGGCCATGGCAGCGGCCACCTCCTCTTCACTCACCCAGATGCCGCGGGCATCGTGCTGGCGCAGCGCGTCCAAAGTGAGCGGCGAGACGAGCTTGGTCTGCAGCGCATCGCAGCGTGTGGGCGGCGCATCGTCGGGAACAGGGACCGGCTCGCCCGTTTCGATCGAGCGCGCCATGTCGTCCCAGCCTTGCGGCTCCACCGTGACAATCCTGCTTTCCGGAAGCGCCAAGGCAATGCCGGCGGAAAGTCCGCCGCCCCCGCAGCAGACCAGCACGGTGTCGGGGAGTGCGCCCACCTCTTCCTGCACCTGTTCGCGCAGCTCGACGCCGACGCTCCCCTGCCCTTCGATGATGTCGACGTCGTCGAAAGAAGGAACGAGCGTGGCGCCGCTTTCGAGGGCGAGGCGGGCGCCGATCTCCTC
>NZ_CADCWD010000072.1 GCF_902806315.1 uncultured Sphingosinicella sp. | reverse complement strand
CTCGATGCGGTCCTCGAGCCGGCGGCGGATCACCGCTTCGGCCTCGTCATACTGGCCCTTCACGGCTTCCAGATTGGCCTGAACGGCGTCGTCTTTGACCGCGAACTTCCACCATTCGTGGCGCTCGACGCCTTCAACGCCGGCCTCGTCAATCTCGGCGCCCTTCTTGAAGCCCTTCGGAGCCGCCGTGGCGGTCTGGCCGATCAGCATCTCGCGAAGGCGCGAATAGGTGGCGCGCTTCAGGATCGAGCGCTCGTCGTCCGCGTCCTTGCGGAGGCGATCCTTCTCCTCGGCCTGGATGGCGCGGGTGCGGTCATCGATGTCGATGCCGTGCCGGTTGAACACGCGCACCTCGACGATCGTGCCGGCGACGCCCGGCGGCAGCCGCAGCGACGTATCGCGGACGTCCGAAGCCTTTTCACCGAAGATGGCGCGGAGGAGCTTTTCCTCCGGCGTCATCGGGCTCTCGCCCTTCGGCGTAATCTTGCCGACCAGGATGTCGCCCGGCTCCACTTCGGCGCCGATATAGACGATGCCCGCCTCGTCTAGGTTGCGAAGCGCTTCCTCGCCGACGTTGGGGATGTCGCGAGTGATGTCCTCAGGCCCGAGCTTGGTGTCGCGGGCCATCACCTCGAACTCTTCGATGTGGATAGAGGTGAAGACGTCGTCCTTCACGATCCGCTCGGAGATGAGGATGGAGTCCTCGTAGTTGTAGCCGTTCCACGGCATGAACGCGACGAGCACGTTCCGGCCGAGCGCGAGCTCGCCGAACTCCGTCGAGGGACCGTCGGCGATCACGTCGCCGGCGTTCACCACGTCGCCCACCTTCACCAGCGGACGCTGGTTGATGCAGGTGTTCTGGTTGGAGCGCTGGAACTTCATCAGCGTGTAGATGTCGACGCCCGACGTGCCGGCATCGACCTCACCCGTGGCGCGAACCACGATGCGGGCCGCGTCGACCTGGTCGACGATGCCGCCGCGGCGGGCCGAAATGGCCGCCCCGGAGTCGCGGGCGACCGTTTCTTCCATGCCGGTGCCGACGAACGGCGCCTCGGCGCGGACCAGCGGAACGGCCTGACGCTGCATGTTCGAGCCCATCAGCGCGCGGTTGGCGTCGTCATTCTCCAGGAACGGAATGAGTGAGGCCGCGACCGAGACGAGCTGCTTGGGGCTGACGTCCATCAGGGTGATGATGTCGCGCGGCGCCATCAGGAACTCGCCGGCCTGGCGGCTGGAAACGATATCCTCGCCGAAGCTGCCGTCCGGGTTCAGCTCAGCGTTCGCCTGCGCGATCGTGTGCTTCGCCTCTTCCATGGCGGAGAGATAGACGACGTCGTCGGTGACCTTGTTGTCGATGACCTTGCGGTACGGCGTCTCGATGAAACCGTATTTGTTCACCCGGCTGAAGCTGGCGAGCGAGTTGATCAGGCCGATGTTCGGCCCTTCCGGAGTCTCGATCGGGCAGATGCGGCCATAATGGGTCGGATGGACGTCGCGGACTTCGAAGCCTGCGCGCTCACGGGTGAGACCGCCGGGGCCCAAGGCCGAAACGCGGCGCTTGTGCGTCACTTCGGACAGCGGATTGGTCTGGTCCATGAACTGCGACAGCTGCGAGGAGCCGAAGAATTCACGCACCGCGGCCACCGCCGGCTTGGCGTTGATGAGGTCGTTCGGCATCACGGTCGACACGTCGACCGAGCTCATCCGCTCCTTCACGGCGCGCTCCATGCGGAGCAGACCGACGCGATACTGATTTTCGAGCAGCTCGCCGACCGAGCGCACGCGCCGGTTGCCGAGATTGTCGATGTCGTCGATCTCGCCCTTGCCGTCCTTGAGGCCGACAAGCGTCTTCACCACCGCGAGGATATCTTCCTTGCGAAGCGTCGTGACGGTGTCCTCGACGTCGAGGTCGAGGCGCATGTTGAGCTTGACGCGGCCGACGGCGGAGAGGTCGTAGCGCTCCGGATCGAAGAACAGGCCGGCGAACAAAGCGTCCGCGGTCTCGCGCGTCGGCGGCTCGCCGGGGCGCATGACGCGATAGATGTCGGACAGGG
This sequence comes from uncultured Sphingosinicella sp., assembly GCF_902806315.1. Taxonomy (GTDB): domain Bacteria; phylum Pseudomonadota; class Alphaproteobacteria; order Sphingomonadales; family Sphingomonadaceae; genus Allosphingosinicella. The sequence continues at coordinate 44,167 of NZ_CADCWD010000072.1, read as the reverse complement.
CCTGGTCGCGGTCCTCGGCCTTGTCGGCCTTGAGCGTGTTGCGCATCCAGGCGCCGGTGTTGATGTGATCGATGTCGAGCAGCTCGATGCGATCGATGCCGGCGCGGTCCAGCTTCTCGAGATTCTCAGGGGAGACCTCGTCGCCCGCCTCGATATAGATTTCGCCGGTCGCATCGTTCACGAGGTCGAGCGCGGAATAGCGGCCGAAAATCTCCTCGGTCGGGATAACGAGCTGCGTCAGGCCATCCTTGGCGGCCTTGTTGGCGGCGCGCGGCGTGATCTTCTGGCCCGACGCGAACACGACTTCGCCGGTCTCGCCGTTGATGATGTCGAAGGTCGGCTTCTGACCGCGCCACGCTTCCGCGACGAAGGGAATAGCCCAGCCATTGGCGCCGCGCACATAAGTGACGCGGTTGTAGAACTCGCTGAGGATCTCCTCGGAGCTCATGTCGAGCGCGTGCAGGAGCGCCGTTACCGGCAGCTTGCGCTTGCGGTCGATGCGGACGTTGACGATGTCCTTGGCGTCGAACTCGAAATCGAGCCACGAGCCGCGATAGGGAATGACGCGGGCGGCGAAGAGATACTTGCCCGAAGCGTGCGTCTTTCCGCGATCATGATCGAAGAGGACGCCCGGCGAACGGTGCATCTGGCTGACGATCACGCGCTCGGTGCCGTTGACGATGAACGTGCCGTTCTTCGTCATCAGCGGCATGTCGCCCATGTAGACGTCCTGCTCCTTGATATCGAGCACGGAGCGGGTTTCCGTATCGGGATCCACCTCGAACACGATCAGGCGAAGCGTCACGCGCATCGGCGCGGCATAGGTCATGCCGCGCTGGCGGCACTCGTCGGTGTCGTATTTCGGCTCTTCGAGCTCGTAATTGACGAAATCGAGCTCGGCGGTGCCGGCGAAATCGCGGATCGGGAACACCGAGCGCAAGGTCTTCTCCAGGCCCGACACATAGCCGTCCTGCGGCCGCGAGCGGAGGAACTGCTCGTAGCTCTCGCGCTGAACCTCGATGAGGTTCGGCATCTCGGAGACTTCGTGGATGTTGCCGAAGATCTTGCGGATGCGCTTGGACGCGGTGGACCGGTTTTCGGTCGATTGGCCTGAGTTGTTCTGGGGTGCGAGTGTCGCCATGAAAAAATATCGCCTCGTCGCCTGCCGGGGGTGCCCGGATGAAAAATCACGTGCGCAAGAGACGCAAAAAGCCGCGAGTCTTCCGGCAGGAAAACCGCAGCTTCAGCGTCGTGAAAAACCCCAGTCGATCAATGCGTTGAACGCGCTGCGCGACGGCGCGTCCTGTTCCGAAAGTCTGGGGTGAGGAGCGCTATCTAGGATCGGCGGGGCCTATTGTCAAACGGTCGGGGCGGTAATTCGCCTTACCGTTGCGATGTGGGAGCGTCCCTCCAGTCGTGCACTTCGACCGCGTCGTCCGAGGGCTCCCGCCGCACGACCGGAGCGTCGGCGTCCGAAGACGCGGCGATCTCCGCGTCGTACGACGTTTGCCTCGACGAGGGGCCCTCATAGCCGGCCCGTCCGCGCGCGCCGCGAACCAAAGCGTAGAGGCCGATCGAGACGACCCCCATCACCGCAACCTTGGTCGCCAGCCCCTTTCTGTTGTGCGCCCACTCGGAACGCACGCCCATTTCGGCGGGGATGTTGGGGACCTTGCCGCGCCCGAGGTCCTGCACCACGCCTTCCACGACGTTGATCCGGTCCGCCCCCATGAGCAGCAGCCAGTGCCACCAGTTGGATTCGCTGTAGCGAAACGCCTGGCGCCGGATGATCCCGCTGATGCCGCTCGGCGGCGTGGATGTGCCGACCACCGCCGGCTGCCTCAGATGCTCGATCGACTGCAGGATCTCGACATGCGGCTCCTGGAGCGGCGGCCGTTCCCAGTTCATCGCCAGCCCCTCGTCGCGGCTGCGGTCGCGATAGGGGTAGGTGGGGTCGTTCTCCGGGTCGGCATCGACGCCCCAGCCGGGAATGGAGAGGTGATCGGGTGCGATCCGATTTTGCACGGCCGGCTCCTTCCTGTCCTCAACCATTGGGCACCAGCACCGGCTTGATGCAGCCGTCCAGCTTGGCGGAGAAGATGTGGTAGGCGTCCGAAATCTCCTCCAGCGGCACCTTGTGGGTGATCAATGCCTTCGGATTGAGGTGTCCGGCTTTGACATGGTCGATCAGGCGGGGCAGCAGCCGCTTCACCGACGCCTGGTTGGCCCGGATGGTCAGCCCCTTGTTCACGACATTGCCCATCGGGACCATGTTGCCGGTAGGGCCATAGACGCCGACGATCGAGACGACGCCGCCCTTCTTCACCGAATTGATCGCCCAATGAAGCGCGATCGCGGAGCCGGCTTCCAGTTTGAGCTTCTTGCCGAACAAAGTCTGAAGCGCGCTTCCCGCCGCATCGTTGCCAACGGCGTCGATGCACACGTCCGCGCCGAGCCCACCGGTCGTCTTCTTCATGAACACGACTAGGTCGTCCAGTTCACGAAAATCGTAGACTTCGGCAGGGCAATAGGTTCGCGCGAATTCCAGCCGGTATTCGAGATGATCGACAACGATCACCCGCCCGGCCCCAAACAGCCAGGCGCAGCGCGCCGCCATGATCCCGACCGGTCCGGCGCCGAACACGACCACGGTGTCCCCCGGCTTGATGCCGCCCATCTCGGCGGCCTGGTAGCCGGTGGGCACGACGTCGGTCAGCAGCACCGCATCGTCCGGGTCCATCCAGTCGGGGATCAAGGTCGGCCCGAAGTCGGCATAGGGCACCCGCACATATTCCGCCTGACCGCCGTCATAGCCGCCCGCCGTGTGGGAGTATCCGAAGATGCCGCCCACCGCCGTCGCCTGCGGGTTCGATTCATGGCAATTGCCGAACAGCCCCTGCTTGCAGAAATGGCATTGGCCGCAGGCGATGTTGAACGGCACGAGGACATGGTCGCCGGCCTTGAGGCTCTCCACCTCGGCCCCGACTTCCTCGACGATACCGGTGAATTCGTGGCCGAACGTCATGCCCACCCGGGTGTCGGGCACCAGCCCGTGGTAGAGATGGAGGTCGGATCCGCAGATGCACGATCGGGTGACGCGCACGATCGCGTCGCGCGGATGCTCGATCTTCGGCATCGGCTTTTCTTCCAGGCGGACCCGGTAAGGACCTCGGTAATCCATCGCGCGCATTCAGGGGCTCCGTCTTCTCGGCTGGTCCCACGAACCGAGTGAAGACGGGCTTGGTTCCGGGACAGAGGCCCGGACCTGCTCCAAGTTAAGAGATTTGGCGCGCCTGGTTGGGCGTAAGCGTCAGTAGAGCAGGTACGGGCGCCGCTCGGCTTCCCAAGCCTGCTCGTCGGGGATGGTCACTGCGTCGAGGTCGGCCGCAGTCGTTTGCGGTGCGTCGACCCATTCGCGCAAGCCCGGGCCGCCGTTGATGACGTCGATGGCGAGCTTGCCGAACTCATATTCATAGGGGAAGTCGCGCCAGAGATCGTAGGCTGGATAGAGGCGGCGGATCGCCTTGAAGGCGAGCGCCTGGACGCGCCACGGCTTGAAGGCTTCGTGATCGTAGCTGGGCCCTTCCGCATGAATATGCACGCCGCTGCAGAGCTTGCCGACATGCTTGTGGAAGGTCGGCTCGAACCAGGTCTCGCGAAGAACGCAGCCGGCCAGCCATTGCGGGGCGAAGCTGCGCATCTCGGCGATCACCGCCTTGGTATCAATATCGGGCGCGCCGAAGATTTCGAGCGGGCGGGTGGTCCCCCGCCCTTCCGACAACGTCGTCCCTTCCAGCATGACCGTCCCGGCATAAGCGCGGGCCATCCAGAGGTTCGGCGCGTTCGGGCTTGGGTTGATCCACACCCGCTCGCCAATCGGCCATCCGTATCCCGGCGCCGCCTCGGGCTCATAGCCTTCCATCTCGATTACCCGATAATCGAGGTCGAGCTTGAAGTGATCGACGAACCAGCGGCCGAGCTCGCCCAGCGTCATGCCGTGGCGCATCGGTATCGGGCCCGCGCCCACGAAGCTCTCCCAGCCCGGGAGCAGCGTCAGCCCTTCGATCGGGCGCCCTGCGGGATTGGGGCGATCGAGCACCCACACCGCTTTCTTGTGCTGCGCGGCCGCCTCGAGGACATAAAGCAGCGTGGTGATGAAGGTGTAAATGCGGCAGCCAAGGTCCTGCATGTCGACCAGCAGCACGTCGAAGGTGCCCATCGACTGGCCGGTGGGACGCCTGACCTCGCCGTAAAGGCTGAAGACCGGAATGCCGTGCTGCGGATCGGTGAAGTCCTCGGTCTCCACCATATTGTCCTGCTTGTCGCCGCGCATGCCGTGCTGCGGGCCAAAGGCGGCGCTGAGCTTGAGATCGCCGAGTCCGGCGAGCGCGTCCAGGGAATGGGTGAGGTCCGCCGTCACCGAAGCCGGGTGGGCGAGGAGCGCGACGCGCTTGCCCTTCAACGGCGCGCGAAGCTCGGGGTCGGCGAGAAGTCGGTCGATGCCAAATTTCATGGACACTCTAGGCGGCTGGAGGAAGGTCGAGGACGAAGCAGTCCGGGTTGTGGAAGTCAGCCTTACCCGGCGGATGCGCCAACGCCCAATAGGATTTGCGGCCGTTCGTCTCCTCGATGATGGTCGAGATGTTGACCTGCCACAGTTCGCCGTCCGTCAGCTCGGGGACGCCGCTTAGGTCCAGCTCGACCCGCATGTCATACCCGCCGTCCGAGGCGCGGCCATCGATGTCCGGCTCGGCGACTTCGATGTCACACATTCCGCTGCGATGCTGGCGAAAGCGATACGCCGCCCATCGGCGCGACGGCGCGAAATTGAACTCGCAATAGGCCTCGCTCCCGCTCGGGCGGAGGAAGACCTCGAAGCAGCTATGGTCCCAAAGCTGGTGGGCGCGCTGCGGAGCTTCGCCTCGAGGGAGCAGCAGATCGTCGATCGAGCCGGACACGAGATAGCGCAGCGATAGCCTCTCGGCTTTCCTCACCGCCTCCACCTCGATGCGATCGACCGCATCGCAAACGGACTCAGGATCAAGCTGCAACAGGCGACGCATCCCGCCGCGCTAGCATCGGGAACGGCCTCATGCGAGCGCCCGTCGCTCGTTCCGGCGTCAGCGCGCCGCCGACTGGCGCTTCAGCCGCACCAGCGCCTCATCGAGCGCAGAGAGGAAGCGGGAGCGATCGGCTTTGGCGAACGGCGCGGGCCCGCCAATTCCCTCGCCCATCCCGGCGCGAAGGTCCGCCATGATGGCGCGCGTGGCGACGGCCGCCCCGATCGAGCTGGCGGTGAAGGGCTTGCCGTTTGGCGAAATCACCGCCGCGCCCGCCTTCAGGCAGCGGTCGGCGAGCAGGATGTCGGCCGTGACGACCACCGTGCTCGGACCCGCAGCTTCGGCGATCCAGTTGTCCGCAGCGTCGAAGCCGGAGCCAACCGTCACCCGCTCGATCAGCGGATGCTGCGGCACACGCAAATGGCTGTTGCTGACGATCGCGACCGGCACCTCGTGGCGGAAGGCGACCTTGTAGATCTCCTCCTTGACCGGACAGGCGTCGGCGTCGACCAGAATGCGCGAGCCGGTCACGCGTGCCGGTTAGGCTTCGCGCGATACGGCTTGGCCTTGTGCCGCGCCGGCGGCGGGCCCGCGCGCCGATTGACCTTGGCGACTTCACGGGGAGTGCCCTGAACGGCCTCGATGCGAACACCGCCCTCGCCTTCCTGATCGCCGCCCGCCGTGCGCTTCACAGCCGCGGCGAAGCGGCCGGCGACCGCGCGCGGCACCTCGAACATCGTCTCGTTGGCGGCGATGCGGATCGCGCCGATGTCCTGACGCGTGATGTGGCCGCGGCGGCAGAGCAGAGGCAGCAGCCAGCGCGGATCGGCATTGTGGCGCCGGCCGATGTCCATGCGGAACCAGATCGTGTCCTCGAAGCCCGGCCGCGGGCCCTCCTGACGCTGAGGACCATCGGCCTGCGCTCCGTCGAGCATCTCCTCCGGAGCGGGCATCTTCGCGCGGTGCGCGCGGACCAGCGCGGCTGCGAGTTCCTCCGGCGAGCGCTCGGCAAGCAGCCGCTGGGCGAGCTCCCGATCCTCTTCGTCGATCTCGATCGGTTCGAGCAAGGTGGCGAGTAGCCGCTCGCGATCGTTCCTCCGAATGTCCTCCGGCGTCGGCACCTTCAACCATTCGGCCGCGATACGAGCGCCGCGCAGCATCATGTCCACCCGCTTGCGGCGCGGATAGGGCACGATTAGGATGGCGGTGCCCTTCTTGCCGGCACGGCCCGTGCGGCCAGAGCGGTGCTGGAGCGTCTCCGCGTCGCGCGGCAACTCGACATGGACAACCAGGCTCAGCGTCGGCAGATCGATGCCGCGCGCCGCCACGTCCGTCGCCACGCAGACCCGTGCGCGCCGGTCGCGCAGCGCCTGGAGCGCGGCGTTGCGCTCATTCTGGCTATGCTCGCCGGAAAGCGCCACCGCATCGAAACCGCGCTCGATCAGGCTGGCGTGAAGACGCCGGACATTGTCCCGCGTGGCGCAGAACAGCATTGCGGTTTCGGCGTCATGAAGGCGCAGGATGTTGACGACGGCATTTTCGATGTCGGCGGGCGCCACGGCGATCGCCTGGTAGCTGATGTCGCCATGGCCGCGATCCTCTCCGACGGTGGAGATGCGCAGCGCGTCCTTCTGGTAGCGCTTGGCGAGCGCGACGATCGGCTTCGGCATGGTCGCCGAGAATAGCAGCGTCCGGCGCTCCTGCGGGGTGGCGTCGAGGATCTCTTCCAGATCCTCGCGGAAGCCCATGTCGAGCATCTCGTCGGCCTCGTCGAGCACGGCGACGCGAAGCTGCGAGAGGTCGAGCGCTCCGCGTTCGAGATGGTCGCGCAGCCGCCCGGGCGTGCCGACGACGACATGCGCGCCTTGCGCGAGGTTGCGACGCTCCTTGGAGGCATCCATGCCACCGACGCAGGTCGCGATCCTGGCGCCCGCCTTGCCGTAGAGCCAGACCAGTTCGCGGCTGACCTGCAGGGCGAGCTCACGGGTCGGAGCGATCACCAGGGCGAGCGGCTCCCGGATGAACGGCATACCGCCGTTCGCGTCCAGCAGCTGCGGCGCCATGGTAAGGCCGAACGCGACGGTCTTGCCCGAGCCCGTCTGCGCGGAGACGATCAGGTCCCTCCCGATCGCCTCCTCTTCAAGGACGGCGGCCTGGACCGGGGTCGGCGCGGCATAGCCACGAGCGGAAAGCGCTTCGGCGAGAAGCGGAGGCAGTGAATTGAAAGGCATGTCTGTCCAAATTGGGCGGCCATGCCGGAAGAGCAAGGCCGCAGTGCTAAGCTTCGGGCCGGGTGGCAATCCAGCTCCCGCCGATCAAGGCGGCGGCGAGTGGAACCAGCGACCAGGGAAGGTCGAGAAACAGAAGTCCGACGAGCGCGCTCCCCGCAAAGGCGATCAAGGCCCCGCGCTTGCCCTTCCGGCTGATCGCGCCCGAACTGCGCCAGGCTCGGATGTGAGGACCGAGCCTCGGATGCTCCAGCAGCCACGCCTCGAGACGCGGACTGCTCCGCGCAAAGCAGAAGGCGGCGAGGATCACGAAAGGCACGGTCGGCAATAGCGGTAGGAAGAGCCCGATGCCGCCCAGCAGCAGCGACAACATGCCAGCCGCGAGATAGACCGCCCTCATCATAGGCTCATCGACAAAAAAGGGCGGCCCCGACCGGAGCCGCCCTTTCTCACGTTCCGGCTCGCGCCGGGCCGATTACTTGACTTCGACGGTCGCGCCGGCTTCCTCGAGACGCTTGCGGAGGTCTTCCGCTTCGGCCTTCGAGATGCCTTCCTTGATCGCCTTGGGAGCGCCTTCGACCAGCGCCTTGGCTTCGCCGAGGCCGAGCGCGGTGATCGCACGCACTTCCTTGATGACGTTGATCTTCTTGCCGCCGTCATTGACGAGGATCACGTCGAACTCGGTCTTCTCTTCGACCGGAGCAGCGGCAGCGCCGCCGCCGCCAGCCGGAGCCGCAACCGCGGCAGCGGCCGAGACGCCCCAACGCTCTTCGAGCGCCTTGGCGAGGTCTGCGGCTTCAAGAACGGTCAGCTCGGAAAGCTGATCGACGAGGGATTGGATGTCTGCCATTTCGTATCTCCGATTGGGGCTCAGCCCCGATGTTCAGGTTGGTTCAGGTTGGTAATCAGGCGTCTTCTTTGGCGGCATATGCGCCAATGACACGCGCCAGCATCGCGCCCGGCTCGTTGATGGTGCGTGCGATCTTCGATGCAGGGGCCTGGATGAGGCCGATGATCGTTGCGCGCAGTTCATCGAGAGACGGAAGCTCGGCGAGCGCCTTCACTCCGTTGACGTCGAGAAGCGTGTCGCCCATCGCGCCGCCGACGATCTCGAAACGATCGGTCGTCTTGGCGAAATCGACCGCAACCTTCGCGGCCGCGACCGGATCGGTCGATGTGGCGAGCGCCGTCGGCCCCGTCAGCATGGAGCTGATCGGTGCGTAGGTGGTGCCCTCTACGGCAATGAGAGCGAGCGTGTTCTTGGACACCTTGTAGCTGGCGCCGGCATCCCGCATCCGGATCCGCAGGGCGGTGGACTGGGCCACCGTCATGCCAAGATTGCGGGTGACAACCACCACGCTGGTCTCGTTGAACGTCTGCTTCAGCGCGGCAACCTGCTCGGTCTTTTGAGCTCGATCCATGCTTGCACTCCAATGGGCCTTCCGGCGGCGAACACCGCCGGTCGGCCGAACAGCCCGGCGGAACGCCCGCCAGGCAAGTGATGAGACCCATCGACCTGCATCGACGAGTGCCCAGATTGTCCGAGGGGAGCGCTGCCAACCTGACCGCATCAGGCAGACCCGGCGAAGCGACATGCGCGTCGGCCGGTGAAAACTCTTCCCCGTCTAGGCGGGAGATTAAGACCGGAGAATTCCGGTCACCCACTGTCTCGGACGGACGCACGCAAAAGCCATGACTCTTGCAGCGATTTGGGGCCCCTAAAGGAATTCGTCGGCGATCTCAAGCGCTCTCGATCGCGAGGTTCGCGGGTGCGCCACCCTCGATCATTCAGAGGAACTTTCGTAGCCGCTCGCGCCGCCGGCGGCGCCAGGCTGTGTAGCCGAGGCGCACCGGGAACAGGACAAAGCCGCTCACCACGACGAGCAGCCCGAGCGCGGAAGCGACGATCAGCAGCGGATTGTTGATGTTCTCATGCTCGTCGAAATCGAGGATGTGGAGCGCCCAGAAGAAGTCGAACACCCGCCACAGGGTCGAGCGCCGGGACGTAACGAGCCCCGTGTCCGCGGCCACGTAGATGGAGCGGTTGGCGCCTTCAAAGTCGACCCGCCATGCCGGCAGAATCCCGCGATATTCCGGCGAGTTCTCCGTGACCCGCTCCACTCGCTTGGCTTTTTCATCCCCGCTGAGATCGCGCTCCGCCACCGCGGCTGCGACGGCGGGCTGGATCGGCGATATCGGTTGCCCGCTCGCCAGGTCGAAAAGGCGGGGCCGGCCCGTGCCCGGCGCCACGGCCGCGACCGGCCGGCCGAGCAGCATCCGGACTTCGATCTTCTCGGCCGCTCCCACGTGCGCTGAAATGCGCGCCAGGCCGAGCGCCGCCGCCTCCAATGCGACCGGGGCCGGCGGTTGCTTGGCGATGCGATGTTCGCTCCGCACCCTCTCGATCGGCGCAAGCGCAAAGAACAGCCCGCTGACGAACCAGAAGAGAACCGGCACGACCAGGATCAGCGCCAGCCACTTGTGAATGATGCTGGCCACCCGCGTCGCCGACATTCAGGTCCCCTCCTTCGCCCCTTTTACGTCATTCCCGCGAAAGCGGGAATTCCCGCTTCTTCTGTTCTCAACTACCCACCACATGCGGGAAGAGGTCATTCCAATCCGGATTGGCACGTTCGATAAGCTCTATCTTCCACTCGCGACGCCACTTCTTGATCGCCTTCTCGCGCGCAATCGCCTCGTCTATTCGATCAAAATGCTTCACGTGGACCAGCCGGAGCAGGTCATATCTCTTAACAAATCTTGATCCAGTCCCACTGCGGTGCTGGTACGAACGCCTGGCGATGTCCGCCGTGACGCCGGTGTAGATCGTGCCGCGATACCGGTCCGCCATCATATAGAGCCAGCCGCCTCGCATCTCAGCCGCCCGAAGGCAGCGGGATTCCCGCTTTCGCGGGAATGACGGGAACCCGAGGCGGCATCAGCTCACTTCGAGCACGATCTTCCCGACATGCTTGCTCGACTCCATGCGCTTGTGGGCCTTGGCCGCGTCCTTCAGCGTGAAGGTGGAGTCGATTACCGGGCGGATTCGGTTCGCTTCCAGGTGCGGCCAGACTTCGCGCCTAATGTCGCCGGCAAGGGCGGTTTTGAATTCGGCGGAGCGGGCGCGGAGGGTGGAGCCGGTGAGCGTCAGGCGGCGGCGCATCATTTCCCACAGCGGAAGCTCGGCCGTGCCGCCGCGCTGGCCGGCGATCGAGACATGGCGCCCCTCGTCCGCCAGGCAGGCGAGGTTGCGAGCCACATAGTCGCCGCCGATCATGTCCAGCACGATCTGAACTCCGCGCCCGTTGGTGAGCGACTTCACCGCCTCCACGAAATCGAGCTTGTTGTAGTTGATCGCGTGCGCAGCGCCGATTTCGAGCGCCCGCTTGCACTTCGCGTCCGAGCCGGCGGTCACGATCACGCTGAGGCCAAATGCGGCGCCCAGAAGGATCGCAGTGGTGCCGATGCCGCTCGTTCCGCCATGGACCAGCACCGTCTCCCCGCGCTTGGCCTGTCCGCGCTGGAACAGGTTCGTCCAGACGGTGAAGAAGGTTTCGGGAAGCGCCGCCGCCTCCACCATGCTGAGCGTGCCGGGGACCGCGAGCACCTGGCCGGCCGGCGCCGTGCAATATTGGGCATAGCCGCCGCCTGACACCAAGGCGCAGACCGGCTTGCCGATCGAAACCGGCCGTTCGCCTGGGCCCACGCCGACGATCCGGCCGGCAATTTCCAGCCCGGGGACCGTCGGCGCCCCGGGCGGCGGCGGATAATGGCCCATGCGCTGCATCACGTCCGGCCGGTTCACGCCCGCAGCCTCGACCTTGATCAGGAGCTCGCCCTCGCCGGGCTTCGGCACCGGCCGCTGGACCGCCTTCAGCACCTCCGGGCCACCCGCTTCCTCCGGGTCGATCGCCAGCATCGTCTCCGGCACGGTGTTCATTCGGTCACGCTCCCAGGATATTCGGCGCGGCTGCGCCGGGGCCTTGTTGACAGAAGGCCCCCCAGGGTCAACTTTTGCACGATGGATCTGGACGAACTCTTTCCGGACAAGCCTAAGGATCCCCTGACGCAGCTCACGCGCCAGGATCTCGATCCCTTGTCGGTCGACGAGCTCAATGCCCGCATCGCGGCGCTGGAGGGCGAGATCGCCCGGGTCCGCGCCAAGATCGATGCGTCGGTCAGCTTCCGCGCGAGCGCCGAAGCGATCTTCAAGAAATGAACCGCGCGGCTCCGACCCGCGTTGAATCAAACGTGATCCAAGACGGCTGCTTGATCGCGGGCCGGGGCGGCACGACATTGGGGTCAAGCTGCCCGTAATCTGTTGCGCGGGCCAAGGAGTTGAAAATGCCGTCATTTGCCCGCGAACTTGAACAAACGCTCCACACGGCTTTGGCCGAAGCGAGCGGACGCCGGCACGAATATGCGACGCTCGAGCATCTGCTGCTCGCCCTGGTCGAAGACGCTCATGCGTCCAAGGTCATGAAGGCGTGCGGGGTCGACCTCTCCGAGCTTCGCCAGGCCGTGCGCACGTATCTCGACAGCGAGCTCGAGGCGCTGAAGGTGGAGGGCGAGACCGACCCCTCCCCCACCAGCGGCTTCCAGCGCGTCGTCCAGCGCGCCATCCTCCACGTCCAGTCTTCGGGCCGCGACGAGGTGACCGGCGCCAATGTGCTCGTCGCGCTCTTCTCCGAGCGTGAGAGCTATGCCGTCTATTTCCTCCAGCAGCAGGACATGAGCCGCCTCGATGCCGTCAGCTACATCAGTCACGGGGTCGGCAAGGGCGAGACCTCGACCGAAGCGCCCGAAGTGAAGGGCGTGGAGGAAACCAAGTCCGACGACGGCAAGAAGAAATCGGAGAGTCCGCTCAAGCAGTTCACCGTCAATCTCAACGAAAAGGCCCAGAACGGCCGCGTGGATCCGCTGATCGGCCGCGGGCCCGAGGTCGACCGCACGGTGCAGATCCTCTGCCGCCGCTCGAAGAACAACCCGCTCTACGTGGGCGATCCCGGCGTCGGCAAGACCGCCATCGCGGAAGGTCTGGCGCGCAAGATCATCGAGGGCGACGTTCCCGACGTCCTCCTGGAAGCGGTGATCTACTCGCTCGACATGGGCGCGCTGCTCGCCGGTACGCGCTACCGCGGCGACTTCGAAGAGCGGCTGAAGGCCGTGGTGACGGAGCTCGAGAAGCTGCCGCACGCCATCCTGTTCATCGACGAGATCCACACGGTGATCGGCGCGGGCGCGACCAGCGGCGGCGCGATGGACGCGTCGAACCTCCTGAAGCCGGCGCTGTCGGGCGGCACCATCCGCTGCATCGGCTCCACCACCTACAAGGAGTTCCGCAACCACTTCGAGAAGGACCGGGCGCTGCTCCGGCGCTTCCAGAAGATCGACGTCAACGAGCCGACGATCGAGGACACGGTGAAGATCCTCACCGGCCTTCGCACCGCGTTCGAGGACCATCACAAGGTCAAATACACGCCCGACGCGATCAAGTCGGCCGTGGAGCTTTCGGCTCGCTACATCAACGACCGCAAGCTGCCGGACAAGGCGATCGACGTGATCGACGAGGTCGGCGCGATGCAGATGCTGGTGCCGCCGAACAAGCGCAAGAAGACGATCACCACCAAGGAGATCGAGGCGGTCATCTCGACCATCGCCCGCATCCCGCCGAAGAGTGTGTCGACCGACGACAAGAAGGCGCTCGAGCATCTCGACCGCGACCTGAAGCGTGTGGTGTTCGGCCAGGACGATGCCATCAAGGTCCTCTCCTCGGCGATCAAGCTCAGCCGGGCGGGGCTGCGCGATCCGGACAAGCCGATCGGCAACTACCTCTTCTCCGGCCCCACGGGCGTCGGCAAGACGGAGGTCGCGCGTCAGCTCGCCTCGATCATGGGCATCCCGCTCCAGCGTTTCGACATGTCGGAATATATGGAACGGCACTCGGTTAGCCGCCTGATCGGCGCGCCTCCGGGCTATGTCGGCTACGATCAGGGCGGTCTCTTGACCGACGCAGTCGACCAGCATCCGCACTCCGTGCTGCTGCTGGACGAGATCGAGAAGGCGCATCCGGACCTGTTCAACATCCTCCTGCAGGTGATGGACAACGGCAAGCTCACCGATCACCACGGCAAGACGGTCGATTTCCGCAACGTCATCCTGATCATGACCACCAATGCGGGCGCCAGCGACATGGCGCGCGAGGCGGTCGGCTTCGGCGCCATGACCCGCGAGGGCGAGGACGAGGAAGCGATCAAGCGGATGTTCACTCCGGAATTCCGCAACCGCTTGGATGCGATCGTTCCGTTCGGCTACCTGCCGCCGGAAGTCGTGGCGCGGGTGGTGGACAAGTTCATCCTCCAGCTGGAGCTCCAGCTGTCGGACCGCAACGTCCACATCCATCTCGACGACGAGTCCAAGCGGTGGCTGACCGAGCGCGGCTATGACCGTCTCTACGGTGCGCGCCCGATGGGCCGCCTCGTCCAGGAGAAGATCAAGCAGCCGCTCGCGGAGGAGTTGCTCTTCGGCAAGCTGACGAACGGCGGCGAGGTCAAGGTGACGATCAAGGACAATGCGCCGGCGTTCGAGATCGTCTCCGCGCCTCCCAAGCCTTCGAAGAAGAAGGGCCGGAAAGCCGACACCGGGGAAGCGTCGACCGAGCCGAGCGGCGAGGCCGAGGAAGGCCAGCCCGAAGCCCAGGCTTAAACAGGAACGGCCGTCTCGAAAGAGGCGGCCTTTCTCCTTCGTCGTTTCGGCGAAAGCGGGACTCCCGCTTCTAGGGGAGTGACGTTACTGCTGCTGCACGGACGAACAGGAGCAGCAAGTGGCCGACATCACCTTCTACACCAACCCGATGTCGCGGGGGCAGATCGCCCGCTGGATGCTGGAAGAGGTCGGTCAGCCCTACGAAACGGTGATCCTCGACTACGGCACCACGATGAAGGCGCCGGAATATCTCGCAATCAACCCGATGGGTAAGGTGCCGGCGATCAAGCACGGCGACACTGTCGTGACCGAAGGCGCGGCGATCTGCGCGTATCTGGCCGACGCGTTCCCCGACAAGCAGCTCGCCCCGCCTCCCGGCGACCCGCTGCGCGGTGCTTATTATCGCTGGCTGTTCTTCGGAGCGGGCCCGGTCGAGACTGCGGTCACCAACAACTACCTGAACTGGAACCCGACGCCCGAACAGCGGATGATGGTCGGCTATGGAAGCTACTCGACGGTGCTCGACGTGCTCGAGCAGTTGGTCGCGTCCGCTCCCTACCTGCTCGGCGACCGCTTCACCGCGCTCGACGTGTACCTCGGGTCGCAGATCGCCTGGGGCATCGGCTTTGGGACCATGGAGAAACGCCCCGGCTTCGAGGAGTATGTGGCGCGGATCACCGATCGCCCTGCTTATCGCAAGGCCAAGCAAATCGACCAGGCGCTCATGCCCAAGAAGGAGCAGCAGCCCGCATGAACGACAATGTCCGCGCCGCCTGTCCTGAGCAGCGTCGAAGGGCGGCCATCGCCCTCTACGACCGGTTCACCCATGAAGGCATGGATCGCCGCGCCTTCATGTCCGAGCTGACCCGGATCGCTGGAAGCGCCGCCGCCGCCAACGCGCTTCTGCTCGGCATCGCTGCCGATCCGGCGGCAGCGGCGATCGTGGCCGAGAACGACCCGCGCATCCAGAGCCGCAGCTTGCAATGGGAGCTGATCCCTGGCCGCAAGATGAGCGGCTATGGTGCTGCGCCCGCCAACGCGCGTCCGGACTTGGCGACAGTGATCGTCATCCACGAGAATCGCGGCCTCACCGAGCATATCCGCGACGTCGCTCGCCGCGTGGCGCTCGCCGGCTTCTCTGCGATCGCGCCCGACTTCCTCTCGCCGGCCGGCGGCACCCCTGCCGACCAGGACCAGGCGCGCGAGATGATCGGCAAGCTCGACCTCGCAGCCACCGTGGCCGACGGGCGCGCGATGATCGACTGGCTTTCTTCCACCGCAGGCGGCGGGCGGAAGGTCGGCGCGGTCGGCTTCTGCTGGGGCGGCGGCATGGTCAACCGGCTCGCGGTGGCGGCCGGCAAGAGCCTTAGTGCGGGCGTGCCGTTCTACGGCCCCGCCCCGGCTCCCGCGGAAGCGCCCAAAGTCGAAGCCGCTTTGCTGATTCAGCTCGCCGCCAACGACGCCCGCGTCAACGCCACCGCTCTTCCCTGGAGCGAAGCGCTGAAGGCCGCCGGCAAGCGCGTCACGACCCACGTCTATCCCGGCGTCGAGCACGCTTTCCACAACGACACGTCGGCCGAACGCTACAATCAAGCGGCGGCGAACCTCGCCTGGAACCGCACCACCGAGTTCTTCCGGACCCACCTGCTCGCCTGAGCAGGCGCTCGCCCCTCATTTCAGGGGATCGTGGCCCCAGTTCATCAGGCTGTAGCGCCACTTGGAGTGGGCCTTGTCCTCGGCGGGCCCACCCTGCGCCATGTGCCGGTGAACATAGCCGACCACCTTGCGCATATGGGCATAGTCGTCGTCGGTCAGCTCCGTCTTCTTCTTGCGCTTGATCTCGACGATCCGGCGGCCGGACTGGTGCCCGACAGCCTCGCCCTCGCCTTCGTGAGTCCAGCCGACGGCCTTGCTGTCCTCGGTTCCGAGCCACTTTTCGAGCTCGGCCGGTGACATGTTGACGACCCGGGAAAACTCCTTGCCCGCCGCCTCGCGATCCTCGTCGGTCATGCGCGGCTACTCCGTCGGCTTGCCATCATATTCGTCGTTGTCGTGGTCCTTCTCGGCCTGCGCCTTGGTCTTGTGGACGGTCTTGTCCTTATGATCGGGCGGTCCGTAGAGCGTGTACATGGTCAGTGGGTCGTCGCCGGTGTTGACCACATTGTGCTTGGCTCCGGCGGGCACGATCACCGCGATCCCGTCTTCCACCGGATTGGCCTTGTCGTTGATCCGAACCTCGCCGGTGCCGGATTCGAAGCGGAAGAACTGGTCCTTGTCCTCGTGGACCTCCTCACCGATCTCCTCGCCGGGCTTGAGCGTCATCAGCACGAGCTGGATGTTCTGGCCGGTATAGAGAACGCGGCGGAAATCCTCGTTGTTGAGGGTGAGCTCCTCGATATTGTCGCGGTAGCCCTTCTTGTTATTGCCCTGCTTGCCGCCTGCCATCGCTGCCTCCGCTCATGTGAAAACCCCACGCTTAACCGCTCGGAGCGAGGGGCGTTCCAACTCAGCCGGCGAGCAGCAGCCCCGCCAGCGCAGCGCTCATCAGGTTCGACAGCGAGCCGGCGATCAGCGCCTTGATGCCGAGCCTTGCGATCACCGGCCGCTGATTGGGTGCGAGACCGCCGGTCACCGCCATCTGGATCGCGATCGAGCTGAAATTGGCAAAGCCGCACAGCGCGAAGGTGACGATCGCGCGCGTGCGCTCGCTGATCGCAGCCGCCGGCCCCTGCGCATTGCCAAGATCGATAAAGGCGACAAATTCGTTGAGGACGATCTTGGTGCCGAACAGGCCGCCGGCAACCCCCGCTTCGTTCCACGGCACGCCGATCAGGAACATGATTGGCTGGAAGATCCAGCCGACGATCTGCTGGAAGCTCAAATCGGGGTATCCGAACCAGCCGCCGACGCCGCCCAGGAGGCCGTTCGCGAGCGCCACAAGCGCCACGAAGGCAAGCACCATCGCGCCCACAGCCACTGCAAGCTTCACGCCGGTCTGAGCGCCCTGTGCGGCCGCCATGATGATGTTCGCCGGGCGCTCGCCCTCCTCGAACGTTTCCGCAACATCGACATCGTCGGCCCGCCCGGGATGCGCCTCCGGCAGCAAGGCGGCAGGCCCCGCCCCGCTGATCCGCGCAGCCGGCAGCTCGAGCTGCTCCGGCTCGGGCGGCACCACTTTGTCCGGCATCATGATCTTCGCCATCAGGATGCCCCCGGGCGCCGACATGAAGGCGGCGGCGAGTAGGAAGGGCAGATATTGCGCCCCAAGCAGGCTCGCATAAGCCGCCAGGATCGTGCCCGCCACGCCGGCCATGCCGACCGTCATCAGAGTGAAAAGCTGCGGCGGCGTCAGCGCCGCCAGATACGGGCGAACCACCAGCGGCGATTCGGATTGGCCGACGAAAATGTTCGCAGCCGAACCCAGGGATTCCACGCGGCCGATGCCCGTCACCCAGCCGATCGCGCCGCCGACCCAGCGCACGATCTTCTGCATGATGCCGAGATAGTAAAGGATCGAGACCAGAGCGGCGAAGAAGATGATCACCGGCAGCGCGCCGAGCGCGAAGGTGTTGGCGAGCGGGTTGGTGGCCGACGGTCCGAACAGGAACTCCGTGCCCTTGTTGGCATAGCCGAGCAGGTTCGCCACGCCATTGGACAGTCCCTGGATCCCCGCCCGGCCCCAGGGCGTGTAGAGCACAAGCACGGCAATGCCCGCCTGCAGCGCGAAGGCCGCCGCGACGACGCGGGGGCGGATTGCCCGCCGATCCGACGACAGCAAGAAGGCGATGGCCAGCAATGCGGCCATGCCGCCCAAGCTGATCAGGCTCCGCTCCATATAAGTTTACGCTCCCACCCCGGCACGAAGGGTCAGGGCTTGCCCGGTCCGGGCACGATGCGGCAAGCCCTTTTTCAAGCGCTGGAAAGCGGATAGGGGTCGTTGATGTCTTCACACCCCGCCGGCACCGTGCCGAAGTCGCTCTTCCTCTTCTCGGTCTTCTATGGCGGCATGGTCTGCATAGCGGGCGTGCTCGGCAACAAGCAGGTCGCGCTCGGACCGCTGGCGGTGGAGGCGGGCATCTTCGCCTTTTTGCTCCTGGTCGTGGTCTCCAGCGCGGTCGCCGAGCTTCAAGGCCGCGCGACCGCCAACAGGCTGGTCCTCTACGGCTTTATCCCGCTCATCGCCTCCCTGCTGCTCACCTTGCTGGTGCTCGCGGTGCCCGCGTCATCGAAGATGGAGCCCGAGCGGCTGGGCGCGTTCGAGATGATGATGCTGGCCACGCCCCGCATCTGGATGGGCGGCATCGTCGCCTATGGCATTTCGCAGATCCTTAACGTGATGATCTTCAGCCGGCTGAAGCAGGAGGGCGGGCGCATGCTCTGGCTGCGTTCGGGCGTGGCGGGCGTGCTGTCGCAGATCGTCGACACCCTGCTCTTCATCACCATCGCCTTTTACGGCGTGTTCCCGATCGGCGAGTTGCTGCTTGGTCAGATGATCGCAAAGGTGGCGCTCTCCGCCCTCCTCGTCCCGCCGCTCATCTACCTGTTCGTGGCCCTGGGACGGCGCCTGGATCTGGAGAAGCCCGCCACGGCCCATTAGCCGCATTGCTCCCTTTGCCGCGCTTCCCTACATGAACGGGCAGTCGCGGGGAGGATTTGATGCTGCTGGCCATTTTCGGTGTGTTCGATCTGCTGTTGCGGGTGCTGAGCTACATCATCATCGCGCAGGCGATCATTTCCTGGCTGGTCGCGTTCAACGTGATCAACACCTCAAATGATTTCGTCCGCTCGTTCCTCGCCGCGCTCGACCGGATCACGGAGCCGCTCTACCGGCCCATCCGCCGCATCCTGCCGGATTTCGGCGGCATCGATTTCTCACCCATCGTCGTGCTGCTGCTCATCTACATCGTGCGGATCCTGCTGAGCGGGCTCGCCGCCGACCTCGCTTACTGAGGCGGGCGCAGTGACCGCCGAGATCATCGACGGCAAAGCCTTCGCCGACGCACTGCGAGCGCAGGTCGCCGGGGCGGTTCCCGCATTCGTCGATGCCACCGGCCGCAAGCCCGGCCTTGCCGTGGTGCTGGTCGGCGACGATCCGGCGAGCAGCGTCTATGTGCGGTTCAAGGGCAAGGCGACGCTCGAAGCGGGAATGGAAAGCTTCGAGCACCGGCTGCCCGAGGTGAGCGGCCAGGCCGAGCTGGTGGCTCTGGTCGAGCAGCTCAATGCCGACGATCGCGTCGACGGCATCCTCGTCCAGCTCCCCCTTCCCGGCCACATGGACGACAAGGCGGTGATCGCCACCATCGACCCAGCCAAGGACGTCGACGGTTTCCACGTCGCGAATGCGGGTCGGCTCGCGGTGGGGGAGAAGTCGCTGGTGCCGTGCACGCCCTTCGGCGCGCTTGCCCTCCTTAAGCACCGGCTCGGCGATCTCAGCGGCCTCGAGGCGGTCGTGCTCGGCCGCTCGAACATCGTCGGCAAGCCGATGGCGCAGCTCCTGCTGCAACAGAATTGCACCGTCACCATCGCACACAGCCGCACCCGCAACCTGCCCGACGTGGTTCGCCGCGGCGACATCGTGATCGCCGCCGTCGGCCAGCCGCAGCTCGTCCGCGGCGACTGGCTGAAGCCCGGTGCCACCGTGATCGACGTCGGCATCAACCGGATTCAGATCGGCGACGGCAAGACCAGGCTGGTCGGCGATGTCGACTTCGACTCCGCGAAAGAGGTTGCGGGAGCGATCACGCCCGTCCCGGGAGGCGTGGGCCCGATGACCATCGCCGTGCTCCTGCGCAACACCCTGGTCGCGGCCCATGCTCGCCACGATTTACGGGCTCCGGAGGGCCTGTGAACCTCGCAAGCCATCGCTCGTCCCGAGCGAAGTCAAGGGGCGCTGGCACTTACTCATCACACACGCCCCTCGACTACGCTCAGGACGAGCGATCTCTGGTGCAGGCCTCTAGCTCGCCTCTATTGATCGCGCCGGCGCAATGATCGAGCTGTTCGTCTCGGCTTTCGTCACCTTCTTCGTGGTGATCGACCCGCCGGGCTGCGCGCCCATCTTCGCGAGCCTCACCGGGGGCGCCACGCCCGCGCACCGGCGCGCGATGGCAGTTCGCTCGGTTGCGATCGCGTCCGGCATCCTGCTCTTCTTCGCCCTGTTCGGCGAGGACCTGCTGCGCGCGCTCGGCGTCAGCCTCGCCGCCTTTCGCATCGCGGGCGGTATCATGCTGTTCATGATCGCGCTCGACATGGTGTTCGAGCGCCGTACGCAACGCCGCGAGAACCGCGCTCAGGAAGTCAGCGCCACGCCCGAGATCGAGGACATTTCGGTTTTCCCCATGGCGATCCCCATGATCGCCGGGCCGGGCTCCATCGCGTCGATCATGCTGCTGATGGCGCGCAGCGAAGGCCTGGAGCAGTCCCTGGTCGTGCTGGGCGCGCTCGCCTCGATTCTCATGCTGACGCTGGTCGCACTGCTCGCGGCCGGCCCGTTGATGCGTTTTCTCGGCCTGAAGGTGGAAGCGATGATCACGCGCGTGCTGGGCGTGATCCTCGGTGCGCTCGCGGCTCAGTTCGTCATCGACGGGATCACGACGGCGTTTTCCCTGCAGGTTTGACGACGCGCCACATCCGGTAGGGGCTGTCCTTGGGCAGCTCGACCGCCGTCAACCAGGCGGGCACCTGCCCCTTCACAAGCTGGGCGTAGAAGCCCCTGGGTGCTGCCGAGGTGTAGACCGTCGTCTCCGACAGTCCCGGGCAGATCAGCACATAATCCACGCCCCGCCGCGTCACCATCGCATGCGCCGCTTCCGGCGTGCCGCGGAAGCCCTTCATCACGTCGAGGATGGCCTGCTGGTTGCGGTGGTAAGGGCCGGCGATCGCATTGTGGTGGGTGACCGTGATCAGGCGGGGCCCGAGGTCGACATGGGTGAACACATAGCCCTTGGGCTGCCGCGCGATCGGCCGCAGCGAATAGAGGGTCGGGCACTTGCCGTTCGCGTTGTTGACCGCGCGCTGGCTCTTCTTCGGCTTCTCCGGGATCAGCTGCACCGCATTCTGCACCGCGAAGCCGGACACCAAGTAGAAAGCCAGCACCGATCCGAGCACGCGTACCAGCATCTGCGGCCGCTCCTGCGCCTTGCCGATCAGCCACCATGCGAGCGCCGCCGCGCCGGGTATCGACAGCAATTGCGCGGCCGGGCCTGCACGCGTCTGCCAGAACAGCAATGCCACCGGAATGACCGCAACGAAGGCAAGTGCCGCCCAAGGCGCCATAGCTTCCGCGTCTCGCCGATGTCGCCAGAGCATCAGGCCATAGCCGATCAAGCCGGCGACAGGCAGCGCCAACACCGCCGCCATCACCATCCAGCTATGCTTGTAGATGGGGAGCGCCTCGCGCACGCGGCTCAGCCACATTTCCTCCAGCTCCGGCGTGCTGCCCTCCAGCCGGCCGAGGCAGTGCGGCCAGCTGATCGCGTAAATTGCTGCGACGACGGCTCCTGCCGCCGCCCCGGCGAGCAGCCGCTTCACCCAGCCGTCCAAGCGCAACCGCGACAGAAGGACGGCAGCGGCCCCCGCGGCGGCGAGCGTCGACAGCCAGACAGGGGACAATGCGTCGCAAACCGCCAGGCGATTGTCGTTGGACGCGAACAGCAGATATCCGATGCCGCAGCCTGCAGCGAGGCTCGCGCCATAAGCCGCGAGCCGCGGCGCCTCGCGGCTGTCGCGCAACCACATTGAAGCAGCGGCTCCACCCGCAGCCGCCAAATAGAGCAGCATCTCGAGCCCAATTGACAGCGACAGCGCCGTCGCGGCGCCCAGCAGCACGCCGCCGCGCGCCGGCCGCCGGTCCGTCAGCGCAAGCATGGCAAGGCTGAGTGCCGCGAGCTGCCAGCCATGATGGTCGATCCGAAGCGGCGCCCACATGCCACGCACCGAGTGAGCGCAGAGAAGCAAGCCGAGCCCGACGGCCACCGCCGTCCCGCCGATCGTGCGCCGCGTCAGCGCCGCGATGACGCCCATCGTCACCAGCATCGGCAGCAGCGGCGCCGCGGCCACCGCAATCTTCTCCGCCAACGCTCCGCTCATGAACAGGCGCAGGAACAGGATGATGCCGGCGATCGGCAGGTCGACGATCCGCGACCAATGGACGCTCGCGCCGTAAGGCGGATCGAGCCGATATTGGCGCAGATCGAACCAGTCCTGGCCGCCCAACAGGCCGCGGACCTGCATCATCCTGAGATTGTCGTCGGTGTCGCCGAGGCCGAACCACTGGATGGAAAGCCAGCGCTCATAGACCAGCATCGCGACCGCGCCGGTCCAGAAGACGAGGACCAGCAGCCGCCAATGCCGATCGAACCAGCTCGCCCCCTGCCCGTTCATCGACTTCCTTAGACCTTTCCAACCCCGCGAACGGGCATTAGTCCGTGCCACGAAAAGGACAAGCTGCCCCGCATGAGCCCGCAAGCGCTGCTGAGGCGCCATTCCGATATTCTCGGCCAGATCGTGCGCTTCGGCCTTACGGGCGGGCTGCTGACCTTGCTCGTCGCCGGCGGCTACTGGATAGTCGCGACCCTGTTTGGCGTCGATCCGATGCTTTCGCTGACGCTGAATTTCCTGGTCTTCACCGCCCTCGGATACGTCCTTCACAGCCGCTTCAGCTTCAAGGGCCACGGCTCGCGCGAGCAGTCGGCCTCCCGCACGGTCAAGTTCTTCACCGTCAACTGCATCGGCTTCGCGAGCAACCAATTCTTCGTCTGGCTGCTGGTGGAGCGCCTCGGTGGGCCCACTTGGTGGCCGGTCATCCCGATCGTCCTGGTGACGCCGCTCTTGACCTTTTCGCTGAACAGGCAGTGGGTGTTCGGTTGAAGCCGATGTCGATCACCTTCGCCACCGATCAAGGCACGGGCGTCGCCGCGGGCGCGGGCGCGGCCGCGGGGCCGACGCTGACGCTGGTCGTGCCAGTGAAGGATGAGGAGATGGCGATCGGCCCGTTCGTGGCCGAGCTTGCGCCGCTGCTGGACGGGCTGCTCCCCTCGTCCGGTGAGCCGACGTGGGAAATCCTTTTCATCGACGACGGCAGCGAGGATGCGACCCTCGCCGCGATCCAGCTCGCCAATGCGCGCGACCGCCGCGTCCACGGTGTTTCGCTGTCGCGCAACTTCGGCAAGGAAGCAGCGCTGACCGCCGGCCTGGATTTTGCTGCGGGCGCGGCTGTCATCCCCATGGACGTCGACCTCCAAGACCCCCCCCAAGTCATCGGCGAGATGCTCGCCAAGTGGCGCGAAGGATATGAAGTCGTCTACGGCGTGCGCCGCAATCGCAGGGCCGACAGCCTGCCGAAGCGCCTGACGGCCGACCTTTATTACCGCGCCCACAACTACATTTCGCACGACAAGATCCCGGAGCATGCCGGGGACTTCCGCCTGCTCGATCGGATGGTGGTCGATCTCATCAAGCGCATGCCCGAACGCAACCGCTTCATGAAAGGCATGTTCGCCTGGGGCGGCTTCAAGCAAACCGCCGTGGAATATGACCGCGCCCAGCGGCAGGTCGGGAGCAGCAAATTCAACTATTGGAAGCTTTGGCAGCTTGCGCTCGACGGCATCACCTCGACCTCCACGCTTCCGCTCCGCGTCTGGAGCTATGTCGGAGTCACGGTCGCGCTCGTCTCGCTCATCTATGCCGGATTTCTGGTCGTCCGGACCGCACTCTATGGTGGCGACGTGGCGGGCTATCCCTCGTTGATGGTCGCGACCCTCTTCCTTGGAGGCGTGCAGCTTATCTCGCTTGGGGTGCTCGGCGAATATATCGGCCGCATCCTCATCGAGGCCAAGCAGCGCCCCATTTACGTCGTCCGCCGCAAGATCGGCGTCGAAGGGGAGCAAGTCTGATGGAACGCGCCGTCTTCGATCGCATGGCCGAGATCGACGGGGAGCATTGGTGGTTCGCCGCCCGGCGCGAGATCATCGCCAACCTGATCGAGCGGCAGGCCGGCCTCGGCGAAGCGGCCCGCATCCTGGAAGTCGGCGCCGGCACCGGCTCCAACCTGGAATTGCTGATGCGCTACGGCCGGGTGGATGCCATTGAGCCTGACGACCAGGCCCGGGCGCTCGCCTCCGCGCGCAGCGGCATTGCAGTGAAAGGCGGGCTGCTTCCGCACGGCGTGCAGCTCGATGACGGCGCTTACGATCTTATCGTGCTGCTTGATGTGCTCGAACATATCCCGGACGATCTCGGCACGTTGCGCGCCTTGCTCCCGAAGCTGGCCAAGGGCGGGCGCTTCCTCGTCACCGTGCCTGCCTCGCCCTGGATGTGGAGCAGCCACGACGCCGCCCACCATCATCACCGCCGCTACACCGCCGCGTCCCTCACCAGGGTGTTCGATGATGCGGGCTATCGGGTGCGTTATCGCAGCCACTTCAACACCGTGCTGTTCCCGCTGATCGCGGGCGCCCGCCTGGCCGGCAAGCTCCTCAAGCGCGAGGGCGGCGACGACGCGATCCCGCCCAAGCCGCTCAACAGCCTCCTCACGAAGCTGTTCGGGGCCGAGCGTCACCTTGTGGGGCGCGCGCGGCTCCCGTTCGGAGTCTCGCTCGCGCTCGTCGCCGAATCCGCCAAGCGATAGAGGATTCCCCTGGCGCCCCCGTTCCATACCGGCGTCAATCGCTGGTCCTCGGGCCAGAGCGGGCGCGCCAGGTCGACGAACCAGACATAATCGAAGCCGTCGGTTGGCATGAGTTGCAGGAACAGGGGCAGGATGGTCTCATTATAGCTCCGGCAGCGCGGATGGGGCCGCATGATCTGGGAGGGATCCAGGACGAACGGCGCGCCTTCGCGATACCTGACCTTGATTAGCTGAGCGCCCGGCATCGCCCATTGATCGTTGGTGAAAGCGTCGCGCCGCGCGATCGCGAGGCTGCCCACATGCTCCATCCGGTTGGTCCGCCAGGCGCGGTTGCACGGCACCGACGCCTGCACCAGCACCCGGGACCCGGGCGGCACCTGCTCGAGCGCAGCGAGCTGTCCCCGCCAAGCCTGGTCGAGGTCTGCGAAGGTCCAGGTCGTCACCGCGATCCGTGAAACGAAAAAGAGGAGCGCCAGGACGGCGATCGCTCCGGAGAGCCGCCGCTCGACCCATCCCTTGGGCGTGATGCCGAGCACCGCGACGGCGACCAGGAAGGGCGTTAGGCGCATATCGGCATAGGCCGATCCGAACACTATCCGCGGCAGCAGCACGAAGATGAGCGTCAGAAAGATCGTCGCGAGCGCCAGCGCGTGCCGGAATTTAAAGCCGAGCCGGATCAGCCCCAGCACGGGCAGCGCCATCAGCAGGATGGCGCCGGCCTTGTCCCAAGTCTCCCACCTTTCCTTCAAGATGCTGAGCAGCCAGCGCCCCTTTGCGTCCCAATTGAACCAGTCCGCAT
Source organism: uncultured Sphingosinicella sp. (assembly GCF_902806315.1). Taxonomy (GTDB): domain Bacteria; phylum Pseudomonadota; class Alphaproteobacteria; order Sphingomonadales; family Sphingomonadaceae; genus Allosphingosinicella. Next base: position 18,748 of record NZ_CADCWD010000072.1, on the reverse strand, counting down.
TCACCCCGGCCACGGCCCCGCTCCGCCACGCAAGCATCAGCACGAAGGGAAGCGCCAGCGGAATGCAGTGCAGCCCGCCTTTGAAGAATGCTTGCAGCCTCGTGGCGCCATGGCGATCCCGCTGGTCGGCGGTCTCACCGGCGAATGCGAGCAATCCCAGCAGGCCCCAACCGAAAGTGTGGGATACCCAGATCAGGCAGGAGATCGGCACGAAGATCGCGGCCCGGAGTTTCCACCGCCCACTTCGCCCCAGTCGAAGCCAGAGCGGAAAGGCAAGGAAAGCCAGCGCCATCGACAGCGCGAAGTTCACGAACCCGAACTGGAAGGGATAGCCATATGCCAGCGGCAGCGCGAAAAAAGCGGTCGGCGGGATGCGTCCGTGAATCTCGCGCGCCACCAAGAGGAACCCAAGCACGGTCAGCGGCGGGATGGCGAGCACGATGAGTTTCACGCCCATTTCCAGCCCGAACAGGCGCGCGAAGGGCTCGATCAGCAGGTCGACCCCAAGGTTGCCGATCAGCGCCCAGTCGAACTGATAATAGCGACCGAGAAACGGGGACTCTTCGAGCCCGAGCTGCACGCGGTATCGGCCGATATGGCCGGGAAGGTCTACCAGCGGCGGAGTTTGGGGCCAGATCATCGGCACCGTCGCAGCGATCACCAGCGCCAGCAGCAGCCACGGATGTTCCCACCAGCGCCTGTTGGGGCCGTCGGTAGGGCTTGGAGCGGGAGAAGCGGCGGGCGGCATCGGGGCGCCGCTGCCTTCTCCCAACCGTTACAAAATTCAACCCGTAACTTTGAGCTCGCGGCTTCCGCGGTGCTTCAGCAGCACCCAACTCACCCGGCCGGGCTCGAACTGCGTGCGCTGGCTGCGATCGAAGAAGGGCGGCGCGTGATCGCCCACGATCAGCACGTCGGTCGCCGGCAGGTTTGGATCCGCCAGCATCGCGGCGAGACCTTCGTTGGTGTCGCTCCACAGGCTGAACAGGCGGCAGATCATCGCATGGTCGCGCGCGAGCACCGGATCGAAACGCTGGCACTCCTTTGTGCGCAACTGCTCGGATGCAGGCACTGGGATATGGGAATTGAGCGTCAGCCAGTAGATGAACTGCTTGTTTTTGGCGATCTTGAGCTGATCGGCGATCGAGGCGGGCACGCTGCGGTCGCAGGCGCCCGGAAACACGCCGCCGCATTTCTCGGCCCCGAGCTTCAGCAGCTCCTTGCGGAACATGGTCTGCTGAAAGCCGACATTCGGATACCATTTGGAGCGGCTGAAGAAGCTCTCGTCGAAGCCGTGAATGGCGGTGGTACGATAGCCCTGGGCCGCCAGCCGTGCCGGCAGGCACTTGCGGTCCGGAGCATCGACCAGCTCGTGATAATCCCCCCAGCGCCCGCACAATTCGCGCATTTCGCCGTAGGTAGTCGACCCCCAGAAGGGCGCGCTTCCGAACCGCACGTCATAGACGCGGCCGATGTCGGCCTCGCGCCAGCGCCGCGTCAACTTGGCTTGCAGGGCCGGATCGCGGGGGACCCCCATCGCTTCGACCATCACGACCACCAGATGATTGCCATCCTTCGCAAGCGTGTCGAAGCGGGTCTGGGTCGCCGCCGAAGAAAAAGGCTCGTCGGCCGAAGGCACGCCCCGGTACGAACCGCGGGTGCCCGCCGACGCCCATATGTCGACTCCGCAGACGCCGAACAGAAGGGCGCCGGCGGCGATGATGTGGAGCGGCTTGTCGAAATCCTGCGCGCGCCGCAGGAACTTAAAGGCGAGCGCTACGGTGACCAGCAGAAAGAGCGCGATCACCACATATTCGAAGGAGGCGGACGGCTTCAGCTCCACGATGAAGCGCAGCGAGAAGAACATCGCCTTTATCGAAAGGCTGAACAGCGCCGACACGAAGAACATGAGGGAAGTGACGAGCAACGCCAGGAAGACGGGAAATTGCACCCAGAACGGCGCCCGCCGGATGGTCAGTCCGACCATTCCGGTGGCAAAGATCTCGATCACTCGCGGTGGACCGCCCACGAACCAGATCGCCGCAAAGGGAAGGTTGGGAAGTACGACCCAGCACAAAAGCCAGTTTGCAAGCGTCGGCGGAATGCGCAGACGCTCGCGGTAGACGCCGGCGGTTCCTGCTATCTGCATGCGAGCCACTTGCCGCGATCCGTCATCTGAAAGCCCCGTATTCGAGACTTCCTGTTCGCAGCTTTAGGTTAACGGCGTCTAAAGGTGCCGCGGCGAGGCAAGGCAGTGCGGCACGCTCGCCGTTAGGCGTTGGCGAGCTCCGGCGCGTCGGCGAGCTGGGGACCCTTGCCCTGCTGCACCTGCTTGGCGAAGATCTCGCGGATGGTCGGCAGCGAGAAGAGGTGCGCCATCACGAGCTGCAGCATGCCGTTCTGGTTCATCTTGCGCAGCGTGTCGCCCCGAAGCTCGCGCACCTTGTCCTCGCCCACCATCTGGAAGCCGCGGTAGATGAAAGGCTGGGTGCTGTTGCTCGGCTGGATCGTGACCTCGCCGTCGATCAGCAGTTCGCTCTCCTGCAGCTCCTTCATGAACGCATTGGTGCGCTGCGCCGAAAGCTCGAATTCCTCGCAGAACTTTAGGATCGCGTTGGTGGCTTCGCTGGGGGCGCCGTCGTTGAAGAGCGGCTGACCTTCTTCGAACTCGCCTACCAGGCCGCTCTGGCCGTCGAAGCAGAGCGAGAGCTCGTCGGCATCCGGGCGCAGGCGGGCGAGCATGAAGGGGTAGCGGCGGATATAGGCGGGAACGTAGGTTTCGGTGAGGAGCTTGCCCTGAGCGTCGACGAAAACGTTCACGCCTTCGTTGAGGCCCATCAAGGCGAGCGGCACGGGATTGTCGCCAACCGAAAAGACGATCGGATAGTAACGCTGCGCGGAAACGAACTCGTCGACCGTGATCGGCACCGCATGCGCCTGAGCGAGGAACGGGGCGGTATCGGCCGAGCGGGTCTTGAAGGCGCCGTGGACGTTGCTCGAAAGCGGCTCGAGCCCGTTATAGAAAAGCGGCAGCTGGTTCGGCGCACTGGCCATCGGTCGTCTCCGTGAGTGAATTGGGGGCGCCCCCAGTCGGCCGCCCGATTTCAGCGCACGCGTCTATGGCTGAAGCGTCGCTTCTGCAAGGCTCTCCTGAGCGCCGTCGAAGGGCGGCACCAGCTTGCCCGGGTTCATTATGCCCTTGGGATCGAGTGCGTTCTTGATCGCGCGCATCACGCCGAGCCGAGCCGGATCGGCAAGCCGGTGTAGTTCGGAAAGCCGCATCTGCCCGATGCCATGCTCGGCGGATATGGATCCGCCGGCTGCGACGACCAGATCGTGGACGTAGCGGGTGACTGCCGGGGCTTCGTCCCGGAGCCAGTCCGGCCCGGCATCCTGCGGCGCCCGAACGTTGAAGTGCACGTTGCCGTCGCCGAGATGGCCAAAGGCGATCACGCGAGAGCCGGGGAAGCGCCGCTCCACTGCCGCCGTGGCCTCGACGATGAAGCCGGGCATCGCAGCCACTTCGACCGACAGATCGTGCTTCGCTGCGGGGCCGTCCTTATGCTCGGCCTCCGATATGCTGTCGCGGATCCGCCAGAAAGCGCCGGCCTGCGCCTCGTTCGGGGCGATCGCGGCGTCTTCCGCCAGACCGGCGGCGAAGGCAGAGCCGAGTGCGGCGCTCAGCGCCTCTTCGGGACTGGGCGCAGCAACGGGCGCGGTCGCCTCGATGAGCACATTCCACTCGTGCATGGCTTCGAGCGGCTGCCGGGTGCCCGGCACATGGGCGAGGACAAGCTCGAGAGCGGAGCGGGGCACAAGTTCGAATCCCTCGATCGAGTTCGCCATGCCCGCGCTCAGCAGGTGGAGCAGCTCGAGCGCCTTGGTGGGAGACGAGACGCCGACCCAGGCCACGGACCGGGAGCCGATCGCCGGAACAAGCTTCAGATTGGCGGCGGTGACGATCCCCAAGGTCCCTTCCGCGCCGATCAGCAGTTGCCGGACGTCGTAGCCGCGATTGTCCTTCTTGAGAGGAGTGAGGCCCTCGAACAGCGTTCCGTCGGGAAGCACGGCTTCGAGGCCCTGGACGAGGCCGCGCATCGTGCCGAAGCGCAGCACTTGTGTGCCGCCTGCATTGGTGGAGATGAGGCCCCCGATCGTAGCGGTCCCGCGCGCGCCGAGCGTTAACGGGAAGCGACGGCCCTCCCCCTCGGCAGCTTCGTGCAGGTGGGAGAGCACCACGCCCGCTTCGCACACAGCGCTGTTGCTCTGGGCCGAGAGGGAGCGGATCCGGTTCATCCGGCGCATGGAAAGCAGCAGCGAGCGGCCCTCCTCGCAGGGCGTCGCTCCCGCCACCATCGATGTGTTGCCGCCCTGAGGCACGATCGGAACGTTCGCGGCGCTGCAGAGCTTCAAGATCTGCACTACTTCTTGTGTGCTGGCCGGCGAAGCCATTGCGAGGGCGGCGCCGCGGTAGCGCTTCCGCCAGTCCTCGAGCCACGGCGAAAGATCGGCGGGATCGCGGGTCAAACCCTTCGGCCCCAGAGCCGCGGCGAGCTTCTCCAGCAGATCGTCGGCGCCTGTCATGATCCTCCGCGCCTTAGCGAGACGCGGGTAGACGGGCAATTAATCGCATGTTCAAGCGAATCCGTGAAAGTCCGCCGCCAATGAAAGTGACATCGTGATCGATTGGAGCGCGGCGGTGCTGATGCTTGCGGCGTTGGGCGGCGTGCCCGACGAGCCGAACGCGGCTGCGCCCATTGAATTCGCGCAGATGACGATCCGCCAGCAGATCCGGATCCGCATCCCAGCCCGCCTGCAGCCGGAAGCGAAAGTGCCGGTGCCGATCGAATGGAAAGAGAGCAAAGGGCCGAAGTGCGTGGCGGCGCGATCGATCATCGGCGCGACGGCACTGCGCGACCGCAGCTTCGACATCGTCATGCGCGACAAGAGCCGCATGCGCGCGCGGCTCGACAGAAGCTGTCCGGCGCTCGATTATTATTACGGTTTCTACATCAGCCCCGATGCGGATGGGCAGATCTGCGCCGATCGCGATTCAATCCGCTCACGCGTCGGCGGCGAATGCGAGATCGACGCTTTCCGCAAGCTGAGAGCGGCCGCTCGCGACTGAGCTTTGCTTGACAGGCCATTAGTGCTACTTCCAGGCGCCTCACGAAGCAGCTTCGAACGGGAAGCGCTTCCTTTTCTTCCGGACCATCAATGACTTTTGCCAATCTAGGCCTTTCAGACGAATTGCTCCGCGCGGTGACGGAGTCCGGCTATGACGAGCCGACGCCGATCCAGCGCCAGGCGATCCCGTCCGTGCTGATGGGCCGCGACCTGGTCGGCATCGCCCAGACCGGCACCGGCAAGACTGCCGCCTTCGTGCTGCCGATGATCGATATTCTTGGCGAAGGCCGCAGCCGCGCCCGCATGCCGCGCTCGCTGATCCTGGAGCCGACCCGCGAGCTTGCGGCGCAAGTCGCCGACAATTTCGAAAAATACGGCAAGTATCACAAGCTCAACATGGCGCTCCTGATCGGCGGCACCAACATGGCCGACCAGATCAAGAAGCTGGAAAAGGGCGTCGACGTGCTGATCGCGACGCCGGGCCGGCTGATGGACCTGTTCGGCCGCGGCAAGATCCTGCTGACGGGGTGCAACCTCCTCGTCATCGACGAAGCGGACCGGATGCTCGACATGGGCTTCATCCCCGACATCGAGGAAATCTGCACGAAGCTGCCGCCGCAGCGGCAGACCCTGCTCTTCTCGGCGACCATGCCTGCCCCGATCAAGAAGCTCGCGGACAAGTTCCTGTCCAACCCCAAGAGCATCGAGGCGTCGCGTCCCGCCTCGTCGAACGTGCTGATCGACCAGCGGCTGGTCCGCGTCAGCACCGCGAAGAAGCGCGACGCGCTCGCCGACATGCTGCGCGCGCCGGACGTTACGACGGCGATCGTCTTCTCCAATCGCAAGACCACGGTGCGAGACCTCAGCACCAGCCTTCGCCGGGGCGGCTTCAAGGCCGGTCAGATCCACGGCGACATGGAACAGGCCGAGCGCATCAAGGAGCTCGACCGCTTCAAGAGCGGCGAGATCAACATCCTGGTCGCTTCCGACGTCGCGGCGCGCGGGCTCGACATCAAGGGCGTCAGCCACGTCTTCAATTACGACGTGCCGTGGCAGCCGGACGATTACATCCACCGCATCGGCCGCACGGGCCGGGCGGGTGCGACCGGCGTCGCGATCACGCTCGCCACTAGCTCCGATGCCGACCAGCTCGCTGCCATCGAGAAGATGCTGGGCCGGCCCATCCTGCCGATGGACGGCGATGGCGGCAGGCCCGCGCCGGAAGCCGAGGCCGAGACCAGCGAGCCGAAGCCCCGCGAGCGCAAGGCGAGGCCTGAGCGCCGGGAGCGGGAGCCGAAACCCGAGGGTCGCGAGCGGGAGCCGAAGCCCGAGCGCCAGGCCGAGCCGGCGGAACCCAGAAGCCGCACGAAGCCGAGCGAGGAGCGCAAGCCGAAGCGCGCTTCCGAACCGCAACGCGAGGAAGCGCTGGAGCTTGCGGACGAAGGCGGCTGGAACGGCCCGGTGCCCAGCTTCCTGGGCCAAGGGTTCGGCAGCTAGCCCTCGCCGAAGAAGCAGTGGAGCGGGCACCACGGCCCGTCCGCTTCATCGATCCTTAGGCTTCGCTCGTCATTCTGCCGTGGCCGCAAGGGCATAGCCTTGCCTGGTCGCCGGAGAGCCGCTTGTCAGAATCCTCGCCAATCCAGCGCGTCGAGGACGCCCTCAAAACCGCGGGAGTCGAGGTCCAAGGCCTGGCTGCGACTTTGGTCGAAGCTGCCAAGGGGGACGAGCTCAACCGCCGCCAGCTGATGAGCAGGACCGAGGCCGCATTCCGGGAAGGCTTCCTGACCGGGAAAAGGTGGCCGAAATTCGCGCCCTATGTGACGGACGTCTGGCGCAAGAGCGAATTTTACCTCCGCTATTACGCCAAGAAGGGCGGCACGGCCGAGACGGACGACCGCTACGCCAAATATAACGACCTCGGCTGAAGCCGCTCTGTTCGCTAGCGCATGATCCGTTTGGTATTAGCCGTCATTCCCGCGAAAGCGGGAATCCCGCTTCTTCTTACATCGTCGCCACGGAGCAGAAGCGGGATCCCCGCTTTCGCGGGGATGACGGAGAGTAATCACACTGAGATGATCGCAGCCTAATCCTGCTGGTAGCCCCAGCGGCGTCCGCGGAACCACTTGGTGACGATGTATTTCACCCCCGCCTCCACCGGCATGCCCTGGTGGAGCGAGTAGGTGTTGGGCTCGCCGGCAAGATCGAGGTTGTTCCACATCAGGAGGTTGCCCGCCTTGGGCGTGATGCGAACGCCGGCCCGTTCGAAGAAGGTCTGTCCGCCCGCTTCCGGCGCATTGAGGAAGGCCATCGCTGTCCAGGTGCGCTGGCCGCCGCTTTTCTCCTGCGCCGGCCAATAAGGCTGATCGGTGTAGAAGAAATCATGGTGCGGCTTGAACTGCTGGCCGACCGCATAGCGCTGACCCTGCAGCGTTTCGGCGAAGCTCGGGTCCATGCCCATGAAGGCCGCGATCCTCTGGTCGACATGGTGGACAAGAGGATCGGCGGCGCCGAGTTCGCAGGTCTGGCTGGTGCGGAATTCGGGGTCCGGGTCGTCCGCGAGGAGCTTGGAGGGTTTCAGGTCCGCGTCGATCCGCTCGATCAGCCCGGCGCATTCCTCTTCGCCGAGGAAGCCCCGCACCACGAAGATCTCGAGCCCCGTCGCAGGGACCTGGAAGACGTTCTCCCGCGTCGCGAGCGTGTTGCGGACGGTCTCGCCGATTTCCCAGAGATACATGAGGGGCTCTTCTTCTTACGCGCCGATCATCTGCCGAGAGCGGATAGCGCCGCCCTTACCCGCTCGGCAAGCGCCGGCCGGCAGATGAGAAGGTCCGGGACAAGAGTGTCCGCCCGATTATAGACGAGCTCACTGCCGTCCAGCCGCGTCGCGTGGAAGCCGGCGGCGAGCGCCACTCCGACCGGGGCGCAATTGTCCCACTCATGCTGCCCGCCCGAATGCAGGTAGATGTCCGCTTCGCCGGTCAGCACCGCGGCCGCCTTGGCCCCGGCCGAACCGAGCGGCACCAGCCGAGCACCCAAGGCCCGGGCGACCGGCTCGGCTTCGGCGGGAGGGCGGGTGCGGCTGACGACGATGCGAAGCTGTGCCGACGATGCCGGCGGGATTGGAGGAGGCGCGTCAGACCGGAGCAGCAACGCCTGCGCCGGCACCGCGACGGCAGCCACGACCGGCTCACCCCTGACCGTCAGCGCGACGTGGATCGCCCAATCCGCTCGCCCGTCGCGATATTCGCGCGTGCCGTCGAGCGGATCGACGATCCAGACCCGCTCCTTGCCGAGCCGCTCCGCGGTGTCGACGCTCTCTTCCGAAAGGATGGCGTCCTCGGGCCTCAATTCCCGAAGCGCGCGCAAGATGAACTGGTTGGTGAGCTGGTCCCCGGCTTGGCCGAGGGCGACGCCCTCGATCAGTCCGCTGTCCCGCACCGTGAGCGCGATCCGCCCCGCACTTTCAGCCAGCCGGGCCGCAAGCTCCGCATCCGTTACATCCTGCACGTGCGCCCTGGCCCCATTCACGGCGCCGTTCGTTGGCGCATTTTCGGGAGATATCATGGCGCACATCATCCTGCTCGGCGATTCGATCTTCGACAACGGCGTCTACGTGCCGGGCGGACCCGACGTCGTAAAGCAGCTCCGCCAGACACTGCCGAGCGGATGGTCGGCCAGCCTGCTGGCGGTGGACGGCGCGGTCACGAGGAGCGTCGCCGCGCAGATGACGCGAGTTCCGGCGGACGCGACCCACCTCGTCCTCAGCGTCGGAGGCAACGACGCGCTCGGTGCCTCGCATCTGCTGAGCTCAAGCGTGAGATCGGTCGGCGAGGGCGTGCTGCTGCTGGCGGACGCCCAGGACCGCTTTGCCCGCGATTATGAGGACATGCTGGAGACGGTGCTCTCGGTGGAACTGCCCACGACCGTCTGCACGATCTACGACACGCCGCCTTCCGCGCCGCAGCACCGGATCATCAAGGCGGCGCTGTCGCTGTTCAACGATCGCATCACCCGCGCCGCCTTCAGCCGCGGCCTGCCGCTCATCGACCTGCGCCTGATCTGCAACGAGGAAGGCGATTATGCGAACCCGATCGAGCCTTCCGTGCAGGGCGGCGCGAAGATGGCGCGAGCGATTGCGGGCCTGCTGGCCGGAACCGGTGAGACGCAAGCATGGTCGGTCGTTGCGGCACGCTCGGGCTGACCTGCGGCGGGACAGTCGAGGTTCTGACGGAACCGAAATGAATGGTTAGCGCTTCGTCAGGGCGCTAAACCTGTTCGCGTCGCGTCCTGAGGATCAAAGGGAGATCGTTCATGAACACCCGTACCTTTGCGCTCGTCTGGGGAATCGTCTTCCTGCTGGCCGGCGCGTCCGGCTTCGTTCCGGGCCTGTTGCACCCGCCGGGCCCCGATCACCCGCCGCTCGCCGTGGACGCCTTTTATGGCGACGCTCTCGGGCTGTTCCCGGTCAACATCCTGCACAACATCGTGCACCTGTTGTTCGGCGTCTGGGGCCTGCTCGCTTATAAGAGCCTCGGCGCCTCCAGGAATTTCGCCCGCTCGGTCGCTATCATTTATGCGGTGCTGCTGGTCGCCGGACTGGTCCCGGGCCTCAATACGATGTTCGGCCTTGTTCCGCTGTTCGGGAACGACGTCTGGCTGCACCTCTTCCTGGCAGCCCCCGCCGCCTATTACGGCTTCGTCCATCGCGACCGCGTGGACACGGCACACAACCGGGCTTGATCCGCATGTGAAAAGGGGCGGCTGTCGCCAGCCGCCCCTTCCCTTTTCGCTTACCGACCGGGGTCAGAAGCCGCTTTTGTCGCGATCCGAACGTTCGAGGTCGCTGCGCTCGCGGTCACTGTCCATTCCCGAGGTGCCGGACGAGCCGCTTCCGAAGCTGCCGAAGGCAGAGCGATTGTCGCTTCCCGACTGACCTTCATCGACATCGACTTCGGTGCGGCGCACGGTCTCATCGACATTCTCGACACGCTCTTCCGCGGTCTTCTTGACGACGAGCTCCTCGCGGACCTGCGCTTCCTTAGCCACAACCGCTTCCTCGGAGGTTTCGGTCATGTCGATGGTGCGCTCCTGGAAGGCGTCGGCACCGCCGAACTGGCCGCCACTGAGCGTCTCGTTGACCGGGCGCCGTTCGACGCTGACATGCTCCTCGCGCAGGCTTACCTGCTCGTGGACCGGCACTTCGCGGACATAGGAGCGGACGCGCGCGCCGCCGCGATTGACCTCGCGCTTGCCGACCCGGAGCTGCTCCTCGACGATCGGGATATGCTCTTCCTGGACCGTTTCGGTGCGCTCGCGGCTTTCCATGCCGCTGGAACCCGTCATGCCGGTCGAGCCGGTGGTGCCGCCGCCGGTGCCGAGACCGGAGCTGGAGCCGGTGAGCGGCATGCCGGTCGCGCCGGTGGCGAGGCCGCCGGTCATTCCGCCCGCGGTCGCGCCGGTGCCGGTCGTGTTCTCGCTGCCGAACATGCCCGAACCCGCGTCGCTATTGTAGCCAGTCCAGCCGGAGCTGCGCCATTCGTCCTGCCGCTTGTCGAAATCGACGCTGTTGGATTCATCGAGGATGCGGATGGCCTCGTCGGTCTCGTCCTCGTCCACCTGCGCGCACAGCATGAAGCCGCCGCGGCTGATGCCCTCGCCATAAGCGTGACGGTCCTCGTCGGGCATGAACATGTCCTTGAGGGAGCCCCAGAAGCCCTGCCCGTTGCCAGCGTCGGACGAGCCGCCGCCCGAGGAGCTGCTTCCGCCCGAGGAGCCGCTGCTCTGCTTGTCGACGATGCGGATATTGTCGGCGTCGATACGCGAGGATGTGAGGCGTGCCTTGGCCGCTTCGGCTTCGGATCGGGTATCGAACAATGCTGTGACGGTTCGCGACATTATAAAGACTCCTCTTGGGTGGTAGACAGGCCCCCGCCGCTTTGCTGACGCTCGATCACCGCGCGCTGCGTCTTGAGCAGCACGGGCTGAGCTTGTTCTTCGATCTGGATCTGCCGGCGGAGATGGACCTCCTCGGCCAGGATAAGCTTCTTCTGGACAACCAGAACTTCGCGAACGACCGGAATGATGGTGACGCCGCCTTCCTCGCGGACCGGCGGGATCTCGTCGATTTCGCGCTCGATCGTGACGCGCTCGACCTCGACGGTCGAGTGGCGGAGGGTCTCGCGGACGAGGGTTTCGTTTTCATCGACAAGCGTGCGCACCCGCACGCGGCCGGTCTCGACCTCCCTTTTACTCGTGACGAGCCGTTCCTCGACGAGCGGAATACGCACGTCGGATGCGTCGTCGGCCATAGGCGTCCGCTCCGTTACTTTCGGAAGTTGCAGCACAAACCCGCCAGCGACCGTGTGCGTTCCTGCAACTCACCGCAAACGAACAACAGTTCAGGACTCAGCCGAACCTAATCCAGGTCAGCGCGATTGACGTCCGCGCGAATTCAATTTCAAAGCGAATTCGGCGTGGGGTTTCAGACTGTTGCTTTCGGGAACCGCTCGCCGGAAATCGAAGTCGCCACCGCGAGTCATCTTGGCGAAAGCTGCCCTGAGGCAGTAATGTGCGCCAACAGGAGGCCAAGTCCATGAAGTCCCGCTTTGCAGCCCTTTCCCTGCTGCTCGCCGCTACTGCCACCCCTGCGCTCGCGCAGTTGCAGAAGGGCGAGCAGGCCTCCGCGGAGCAGGTTGCTTCCGGCGAGGTTCCGGCCGAGAAGATTTCCGAGGAAGAACGGGCCCTGCGCGCTCTTCCCGCCGGAGTGACTGCGCCGAAGTGGACCCGCGCGGCCGCCATGGACCTGCTCACCTACATCACGAAGGCGAACGAGGAAGGCCTCGACCCGGCGGATTACTCGCCGGAGCGGCTGAACGCGGCGATCGCAGCTGGAGACGAGGCGGCGCTCAGCACGACCGCGACGGACACCTTCCTCCGGATCTCCTCCGACCTCGCGCTCGGCCATGTCCGCGGCGACGCCCGCATGGACTGGCACGTCCATGACCAGCAGGATTTGAACAGCACCGACCAGCTCGCGCTCATGCAGCGGGCGATCGCCAACGGCACCGTCCATGACAGCCTCAATTCGCTGCTGCCGACCCATCCGCAATATGCGGAACTGAAGGCGCTGCTCCACACCGCCAAGGACAAGGCGCTGCTCGACAAGGCGCGGACCAATCTCGACCGCTGGCGCTGGCTGCCGCGCGACCTTGGCGCCCGCTACGTGATCGTCAACGTGCCCGCTTACACGGTTGCGCTGGTCGAGGACGGCCGCGTGGTCGCCCGCCACAAGGCGGTGGTCGGCTCGCCGAAGACCGCGACCCCGCAGCTTACGGCGACCGCGACCGGCGTGATCCTCAATCCCTGGTGGGAAGTGCCGGCCAGCATCACTCCGGAAGTGCGCGGCAAGAAGGGCTATGTCAGCGTCAAGACGCCCGAAGGCGGCGTCCGCTATCGCCAGCCGCCGGGAGCGAGCAACGCGCTCGGCCGGATGAAGGTGGTGATGCCGAACAATTACGCCATCTACCTCCACGACACGCCGTCCAAGGCCGCTTTCAAACGCGATGCGCGCGCGCTGAGCCACGGCTGCATCCGCACCGAGAACCCGCTGGACTTCGCCGCCGCTTTGCTCGCCAACCCCGAATGGGACCGTGCGGCGATCGACAAGGCGATTGCGGGCAAGAAGACGGTGAAAGCCGACGCGTCGATCGCGACGCCGGTCTACATCACCTACTTCACGGTTGCCGCCAAGGCGAACGCCGAAGGCATCATCAGCTATCCGGACATTTACGGCCGCGACAGCAAGGTGATCACGGCGCTGAACGCGCAGACCGGCACGACGCAGGTGGCGTCGAAGTAAGCCAATTCGTCATTGCGAGCGCAGCGAAGCAATCCAGTGCAGCCTCGGAGGCTCTGGATTGCTTCGTCGCTACGCTCCTCGCAATGACGGCCTACTGATCGCGAATTAGGTTCAGACCTTGTCGGCGTAGAGGAGGCGGCCGGAGCCCAGGCGGGTCATCGCTTCGGCGTGGCTGATGCCGGGGAGCGCGAAGCAGCCCTCGCTGCGGCCGAGCTTGCCATATTCCGCGATCACGCTCGGTTCGGCATACCAGGCGCTGTGGACGACGATGGCCCGGTCCAGCGCGTTGCTGTTGGTGTGGTCGAGCCCGTACAGCCGCATCGAATGGCCGTATTTGCCGAAATAAGCGTCGCCCGTCACATAGGCGCCGTTGCTGGTCGCTTCCGAACCCACCGAGTTGGAAAAATATTCCAGCCAGCCGCTATGCGCGGGATCGGAGCCGCGGCCGTGCGCGCACAGATGCTGGGTCAGCATCCCGCTGCGCAGGTCCATGATATAGAAGCGCGGATCGCGCGACGGGCGGCTGAAGTCGGCGATGCCGATAACGTCCGCATTGGGCACCCGGCTGCGGTTCGCCGCGAGCGCGAGCAGCGCCCGGGCCTTGAGCCTGGGATCGATATAGGGCTTGAGCGGCGTCATCATCTGCGCCGCGGCGGGCGCGCCGACCGCACCGAGCAGGCCGGCGGCGGCCCCGGCCTGGATCATGTTCCTGCGTGTAAGCATCACCATGTTTCCGATCCTATCGAACCCGTTCTGCAGCCTCAATGAACAGGCTGCCGCGACTCGCGGATTCGGCTCGCTTTTTGTGCCGTTGGTCGCATCGTGCCTGAAGCCCGTTAACAGCCGGTTGGCGGCTGCGCCGGAATGGCACAGGCGCGCGGCGAAGCGTTGCGCGGAACCCCGCTCGGGCGCGACGCGTCTCTGCCGGGAATGGCGCGATTCGACACCCTCCACGTCAAGCCCGGGCTGCCGCCGATGGAGGCGAAGCTGGTCGATGAGCTTCCGGAAGATGTCGGCTGGCAGTTCGAGCCCAAATGGGACGGCTTTCGCTGCATCGTCTTTCGGGACGGGCCCGAAATCGAACTTCAGTCCAAGGCCGGCAAGCCGCTCGGCCGCTACTTCCCCGAAGTGGTGGCGGCGATCGCGCGACTAAGGACCGAGCGTTTCGCGATCGACGGCGAACTCATCATTCCGATCGGCGGCGTCCTTTCGTTCGACGCATTGCAGATGCGGCTCCATCCTGCAGAGAGCCGAATCCGGAAGCTCTCGACCCAGACGCCGGCACAGCTGATGCTGTTCGATTGCCTTGCCAGAGCGGACGAGGATCTGGTCGAGCGGCCACTGGCCGAACGGCGTGCCGCGCTGGAGGCCTTCTACGGCGCGGAAGACGAGCCGCTGCTCCAGCTTTCTCCCTATACGGAGGATCGGACTGTTGCGCAGGCCTGGCTCGACCAAGCGGGCGGAGCGCTCGACGGCGTGGTCGCGAAGCGCCGGGACGGCATTTACGAAGCCGGCGAGCGCGCGATGCTCAAGATCAAGCAGCTGCGCACCGCGGACTGCGTCGTCGGCGGCTTCCGCTACGCCGCCAAGGGCCGGGCGGTCGGTTCCTTGCTGCTCGGCCTCTATAATAAGGAGGGCAAGCTCGACCATGTCGGTTTCACCTCCGCCATTCCGGCGGAAGAGAAAGCCGCGCTCACCAAGCGTCTAGAAGCTTTGGTCGAGACCCCCGGCTTCACCGGCAACGCGCCGGGCGGGCCGAGCCGCTGGAGCACGGAGCGATCCGGCGACTGGCAGCCGCTCCGGCCGGAACTGGTCGCCGAGGTCCGCTACGATCACGTGACCGGCAACCGCTTCCGGCACGGTACCAAGTTCCTGCGCTGGCGGCCCGACAAGGCCCCCGAGCAATGCCGAATGGACCAGCTCGAGCATGAAGCGCGCCCGGCCGAGCTCGCATCGACGCTGGAGGGCGCCGCATGAGCGAGGCCATGGTCGAGGGCGTCCGCCTCAGCAATCCCGACAAGATCCTCTATCCCGACCAGGGGATCACCAAGGCCGAGCTGGCCGAATATTATGTGGCGGTGGCGGACCGCATGCTGCCGCATGTGGCTCGGCGGCCGGTGACGATGGTTCGCTGCCCCGTCGGATCGGAGAAGAAGTGCTTCTACCAGCGCCACGCCGGCTCGGGCGTGCTGCCGCAGCTTCGCGAGATCCTGGTTCCCGGTTTCGACGATCCTTACCTTTACATCGAGGATGTCGCCGGTCTGATCGCGATGGTGCAGATGGGGACCCTCGAAATCCACCCGTGGGGCGTCACGGTCGACATCCCCGACAGGCCCGACCGCATCATTTTCGATCTCGATCCGGACGAAAGCCTCGGCTTCGAGGACGTGATCTCAGCGGCGCATGAGGTGAGGGAGCGCCTCGAAACACTCGATCTCACCAGCTTCGTGAAAACCACGGGCGGCAAGGGTCTCCACGTCGTCGTACCCATCGACCCGGTCTCCGCCTGGCGCGAGGCCAAAGCGTTCGCCAAGCTGCTTTCCGAGCAAATGGCCGCGGACGCGCCCGAGCGGTATCTCACCCGCATCTCGAAGGCGGAGCGGAGCGGACGCATCTTTATCGACTATCTGCGCAACGACCCAACATCCACGGCCGTGGCGCCTTACTCCACGCGCTCCCGCCCCGGCGCGCCGGTCGCGATGCCGCTCACTTGGGAAGAGGTGGTGCCGCGCCTCGACCCTTGCGCCTTCAAGCTCCAGACGGCGCCGGCACGGGTTGCGAAGGTGCCGGACCCTTGGGCCGACATGCACAAGGTCCGCCAGCGCCTGCCTGCGGGTGAGCTCTAGGGCAGCGCTTCGGAAAGTCGGTCGAGCCCATCCGTGAGATGTGGATGGTCGCGGCTCCCTGGAGACGGAAAACCGGAGGCTTCCGCTCCGATTTCCGCGCCTGCGGCAGCTCGCCTTTTGACAGCGGCGGAATTTATTTTTCCGGTCGGGACTAAATTGGATCAATCGATTGACTATGAGGACTGGGGCCTCAGAATGGCTGGGCGTCTCGACCTGAGACTGTGAAGGAATCTGCTTGTCTGTTCAATTTGTGCACGTGGTGGACGATGATCGCGACGTCCGTCGCTCGTTGAGTTTTCTGCTCGGATCTGCGGATTTCAAGTCCCGCCCCTTCGCAAGCGGGAGCGACCTCATCGAGAGTCTCGACGAATTGCAGCCGGGCTGCGTGCTGCTCGACATCCGCATGCCCGACATGGACGGCTTTCAGGTGATGAACGAGCTTGCGGAGCGGGGCGTCAACTGGCCCGTCGTCGTCATGACCGGCCATGGCGAAGTCCCGGTGGCGGTTCGGGCCATGAAGGCAGGGGCCGTGGACTTTCTCGAAAAGCCGTTCGAGGAGGAGGTCCTGCTCGGCAGCCTGGAACGCGCCTTCACCCTGCTGAAGGACCGCGAAGGCAAGGCCGAGCGTCGGCGGGAGGCGGAAGAGCGGGTGAGCGTGCTCACCACGCGCGAGCATGAGGTGTTGCGCGGGCTGATGGCCGGCATGCCCAACAAGATGCTCGCCCGTCGCCTCGACATCAGCCTGCGCACCGTCGAGATGCACCGCGCGAACATGATGGAGCGGCTGCAGGTTGGCAGCCTCGCCGAGGCGCTGACCCTCGCCGTCCAGGCCGGGATCGAACCGCTGCCGCAGGAATAAGGCCGGACCGATGCTGAAGATGACGGCGGACGCCGAGGGCTTTCGCGAGGAGCTGGAGCGGCTGCGGGAAAGCGACGAGCTTTACCGGCGCACGCTGGAGCTCAGCCAGCAACTCGTCTGGACCGCCGAGCCGCGCGGCCGTGCCCAGATGGAGCCCGCTTTTTTCGAGCTAACGGGCCTTTCCCCCGGCGAGCCAGCCCGTAACGCGATCCATCCGGACGATCGGCAGCAAGTGCTCGACAGCTGGCATGCCGCGGTGGAGTCCGGTGAGCCGCACCTCACCGAATATCGGCTGAGGATGCGCGACGGATGCTATCGCCATTTCCACACGCGCGCGGCGGCGCTGAGGGACGAGCAGGGCCAGGTGGTTCGCTGGTACGGCACGATTAAGGACATCGAAGACCAGAAGCAGGCGGAACTCGCTCGGGCGGAGACCGAGGAGCGCTACCGCCTGGCTGCCCTCGCCACCAGCGACGTGATCTGGGACCTGGATGTCGACGCGGACACGATCGACTGGCTGGACACCGAGAGCTCGTTCTTCGGATACCAAGGCACGATCGGCAATCGCACCACCATCGGCTGGTGGGAGGACAAGGTTCACCCCGACGACCGCGACCGCGTTGTGAAGAGCCTCCGGCGCGCGTTCGCGGGGAGCGATACGCATTGGGGCGAGCGCTACGGCTTCCGCTGCGCCGACGGCAGCTATGCGAGCGTTTATGACCGCGGCTACATCATCCGCGACGCCGCGGGAAAATCGGTGCGTGCGGTCGGCGCGATCTCCGACTTCACCGAGCGGGACCGCGCCGGGGCCGAGATGCAGCGCATGCAGGCGGAGCTCATCCATGTTTCCAGGCTGAGCGCGATGGGCGCGATGGCATCCACGCTTGCCCACGAGCTGAACCAGCCGCTGACCGCCGTGGCGAGCTACGTGCGCGGCGGCCTCCGTTGCCTGGCCCAAGGGGAAGGCTCTCCGTCGCATGAGGTCGTCTCCGCGCTGGAAGCGGCCGAAGCGGGAGCGCTCCAGGCCGGACAGATCGTCAGAAGCCTCCGCGAGCTGGTCTCCCGCAACAATGTCGTCGTCAAAGCTACCGACCTCGCCAAAATCGTGAGCCAGGCCGGACTCCTCGCCTTTATCGACGAGCAGGCGCACCGGGTGACGCATACGGTCGAGTTGGACCCGGCAGCGCGATGGGTTCGCGCTGACGGCATTCAAATTCAGCAGGTGCTGATCAATCTGGTCCGCAATTCGATGCAGGCCATGGAAGGCCGTTCGCTTCGCCGCGTGACGATCACGTCCAGGGCCGCGGCCGATCATATGGTCGAGGTCAGCGTTTCCGACACCGGACCCGGCCTCTCGCCCGGTATGGAGCAGGCACTTTTCTCGCCCTTCTTCAGCCGCAAGCCGGGAGGCATGGGCATCGGCCTTTCCATCAGCCGCACCATCGTCGAGGCGCATGGCGGCCGCATCTGGGCGGAGGACAGTCCGGAGGGCGCGATCTTCCGCTTCACCCTTCCGGCCGGCGAGGAGCCGCCGAAGAAAGAGACAACCTCGAGCGCTTCCGCTCAGCCTTAACAGCGAGCCCTTGCGTCCCCATCTGTGGAGCGAGGCAAAGGAGACAGGAAAATGGCCGAACAGCGGGCGACACTGGCAGGCGGTTGCTTCTGGTGCACCGAAGCGGTGTTCCAGGACGTGATCGGCGTTTCGAAGGTCGAGAGCGGCTATATCGGCGGGCAGGTCGCAAACCCCACCTACCGGCAGGTGTGCGGCGGCGGCACCGGCCATGCCGAAGCAATCCGGGTCACCTTCGACATCGACGCGATCAGCTATGACGAGATCCTCGACATCTTCTTCGCGACGCACGATCCGACCCAGCTCAACCGACAGGGCAACGATGTCGGCACGCAATATCGCTCCGCCATCTTCCCGCACGACGAGGCGCAGGAGGCCGCCGCGGGCGCAGGAATAAAGCGCTCGCAGGCCGACTGGACCAACCCGATCGTCACCACGATCGAGCCGCTCTCCGACTGGTATCCGGCCGAGGATTATCACCAGAGCTA
>NZ_CADCWD010000071.1 GCF_902806315.1 uncultured Sphingosinicella sp. | reverse complement strand
TCCGCCAGCGAAGTCGCCGAAGCCGGCGCGCCGTTGATCCGCACCTGCCGCCGTTCGGGCGCAGCAGCGGTAGTGCCGGTGCCAAGGTCCAGATCCCCAAGCTTCGCCGCAACGCCGAACCCGCCATCGCCGCCGCTGTTCGCCATCTCCGGGAGATTGGCGCCGCGTAGGCCCCGCCCCGGCGAGAGCAGCGACACGGCTTCGAGCACGTTCGTCTTGCCCGCGCCATTTTCGCCCGTGAGCACAACGATCCCCAGCCCGGGTGCCACTACGGCATCGCGATAGGAGCGAAAATTCGTAAGGGATAACCTTGTAAGAGGCACTTACAGGCCGAGGTGCTCAGTAAGCCTAGCCCGGAGTTCCACAAGCAGATCGTCAGGCAGGCGGCCCACCTTGCTCGCGGAAGCCACTTCCAAACTCGCGATCTTTGCTGTTCGTATCACGCACGGTATGCGCAGGCCGCACTCTTCGTACCTCTCTTCAAGGGACAAATCGTCAGCCCAGCCCTTGTTTGCGGCGCTGGTGATCATCACCGACCAAAATAAACTGAAGTCGTCGCCGGTCAAAAGCTGGCTCACGACAACTGCGGGACGCACCTCGCGCTGGCTTCGATCAGAGTACGGGAAGGGAACTCTGACGATATCTCCGGGCTCAAAGATCTCGGAATGCCTCTCGATCGGCTTCAGTGTCCCACTCGGTGAAGGTGGAAAAGTTGCCGAGGAACATGTCTGGGGCTCCTGCGCGCGTCACAATGACGCTGTCTCCATCGATCTCCCAGGCAAGCTCGTCGCCGGGTTTGACCCCGAGCGCCCGCCTGACTGCCTGTGGGATGGTGACTTGGGCCTTTGATGTGAGACGACTGTGGATCATGAAACCTGCAGAGTAAGGAACTTCCTTACGGGCCGCAAGGGTGCAGACTTGATCTCACACCCGCATCGGCATCAGCACGTAGAGCGCCGGGGCGTTGTCGTTTTCGCGTAGCAGCGTCGGGGCCGCGGCGTCGGCGAGGTGGACTTCGACGGTGTCGCCTTCGATCTGGCCGAGGATGTCGAGCAGGTAGCGGGCGTTGAAGCCGATGTCGAAATTGTCGGCGGCATAGTCGCCGGGGACTTCCTCGGCGGCGGTGCCGTTTTCGGGGCTGGTGACCGACAGGGTGATGCGGTCGCGGTCGAGGCTCATCTTGACGGCGCGGGTCTTCTCGCTGGCGATGGTGGCGACGCGGTCGACGCCTTCCTCGAAGCTCCGGGGGTCGATCTTGAGGAGCTTGTCGTTCGCGGTCGGGATGACGCGGTTATAGTCGGGGAAGGTGCCGTCGATCAGCTTGGAGGTAAGGACCGCGGTGCCGAGCCCAAAGCGAACCTTGGATTCCGACAGCGAGACGGCGACGCTGCCGTCGAGTTCGTCAAGGAGCTTGCGAAGCTCGGCGACGCATTTGCGGGGGATGATCACGTCCGGCATGCCCTGTGCACCCTCGGGGCGCGGCACGGTGACGCGGGCGAGGCGGTGGCCGTCGGTCGCGGCGGCCTTGAGCACGCTGGCTCCGGCCGGGCCCTCGCCCTCCGTCACGTGCAGGAAGATGCCGTTCAGGTAGTAACGCGTTTCTTCGGTCGAGATGGCGAAGCGGGTCTTGTCGATGATCTGGCGGAGCGTCGCTGCGGGAAGCTCGAAGGCGGTCGGAAGCTCACCCTCGGCGATCACCGGAAAGTCGTCGCGAGGCAGGGTGGCGAGGTTGAAGCGGGCGCGGCCGGCATTGACCTGCATCTTGCCGTTGGCGGCGTGAAGCTCGACCTGGCTGCCTTCGGGCAGCTTGCGGGCGATGTCGAAGAGGGTGTGGGCGGAGACGGTGGTGGCGCCGGGCTGCGAGACGTTGGCCTGCACCATTTCGTTGATCTGGAGGTCGAGATCGGTGGCCATGAGGCGGAGATTTCCGTCCTCGGACGCTTCCAAAAGGACGTTGGAGAGGATCGGGATCGTGTTCCTGCGCTCCACTACGGACTGGACGTGGCCGAGGCTCTTGAGGAGCGTAGCCCGTTCGATCGTCGCCTTCATGAAATCCCCCAAGTGGTACTTTGGGGGAGTTTGTAGAGCGGCTTGCCGGGCGGGGCTAGGGGGTTGTGCCGAGGCGTGAAAAAAGGGCTGGGACGCTGCCCAGCCCTTCTTCCCCAAGCCAAAGTATCACTTTGGCCCGATATGTTAGAAGCGGATGCCGACGCCCGCCACGATCTGGTGACGATCGAGGTCGATGTTGGTCTGGAGATCCTCGGAGTCGAGATCGTCGAGGTCGAAATCGTCGCTGAAGTCGAGGTTGTTGTACTTCGAATAGCGATATTCGAGCTTGCCGTAAGCGCGCGGGCCGAACAGCTGCTCGATGCCGGCACCCAGGCGCCAGCCATCGACGTTGCTGTCGAACTCGAAGCGATCACCGCCGCCGTCGAAATTGGCTTCGATGCTGGTGTTGGTGTAGCCGGCCTTGCCGTAGACGAGGGTCGACGGGCCGGCGCGGAAGCCGATGCGGCCGCCGACATAGATGTCGCGGCCCACTTCGAACCCGCCGGTCACGTTGATGCCGTCCACGGTTTCGTCGAATTCCTGCTCGGCAGTGGATTCAAGATATTCGGCCTCGACGCCGGCGACCACACCGCCAAGATCGAAGTCGAAGCCTGCGCCGGCGCCGAACGCCGCGCCTTCGAGGGACTCATCGCCCTCGTCGTCGCTGGTGTCCTGGCCGTCGTCCCGGTCGCCCGAGCTAAGGCGATCGAAACCGGCAATGCCTTCGACGCGGAAGCCGGTGAAAGGCGAGGCGTCGCCGGCCGGCTGGGCGAAGGCCGGGGTGGCCGCGGTGCCCGCGACGAGGGCAGCGAGAAGCAACTTGCGCATAGAAAAACTCCGTTGTGTTTCAGGACCCAATAGGGAACGGCGGGCCCAATGAGCGGGGCTGGCGGAAGTTTCATGAACCCCAGATAAACGAAGTTTACTGTTGCAAGCACGCAACATAACGTGGATCAGAGTTGACGATGCAGCGTCTATTTTTCCTGTTGTGTTTACTTGCGCTTAGCTCGCCTGTTGCAGCGCAGCGACTATCGCTCGGAATTTTTTCTCAATGGGGAGCCTTCCGCGATGAGCGCCCTCAGCGCTGCTTTGCGATCGCCCAGCCGACACGCTCGCCCAAAGCCGAGGGCTGGCAGCCCTTCGCCTCCATCTCCTACTGGCCGGCGCAAGGCGCGCGGGGACAGGTGCATGTTCGGCTCAGCCGGCAGAAGCGGCAGGGATCGGCCGTGCTGCTGCGGATCGACGACCGGACGTTCCAGCTGGTGGGCGGTGGCGCCAATGCCTGGGCTCCAAACCGGCGCGCGGACGCCGAGATCGTCGCGTCGATGCGCAGCGGCGTTAACATGACGGTGGAAACGCGCTCGGTGCGCGGCGCGCTGGTGCGCGATTACTACCAATTGCGGGGCGCCGCGACCGCAGTCGATGCCGCTGCCATTGCCTGCGCCCGCGCGTCCTAGAAATTCGGCCGGTTCTGCATTAGATAAGCGCCCATATGACAGCTGTGATGACGATCCCCGGGCACATCGATCCGGTTCCCGTTCCGCGCCCCGTGTTCGCGGTCGATGATGCGCGCCTGAACCTCGTGGGACTCTCCAAGGAGGCGATCCGGGCGGCGCTCGAGGAGGCGGGGCTCGATGCGCGTCAAGCGAAGCTGCGCGCCAAGCAGCTCTGGCACCAGATTTACAATCGCGGCGCGACCGGGTTCGACGCGATGAGCGATATCGCCAAGGGGCAGCGCGCCTGGTTCGCCGAGCGCTTCAGGATCGCTCGCCCGAAGGTCGAGGTTCAGCAGGTGTCGACCGACGGAACCCGCAAGTGGCTGCTCCAGACCGACGACGGTCATGACTACGAAATGGTGTTCATCCCGGATGCGGATCGCGGGACGCTCTGCGTTTCGAGCCAGGTCGGCTGCACGCTCAATTGCCGCTTCTGCCACACGGGTACGATGCGGCTGGTGCGCAACCTCAACCCCGACGAGATTGTCGGCCAGGTCATGCTGGCGCGCGACGCGCTCGGCGAATGGCCTTCGCAGCCGGAGGGGCGCCTCCTTTCGAACATCGTCATGATGGGCATGGGCGAGCCGCTCTACAATTTCGATAATGTCCGGGACGCGCTGAAGATCGTGATGGATGGCGACGGCATCGCGCTGTCGAAGCGGCGTATCACGCTCTCGACGTCCGGGGTGGTGCCGATGATGGCACGCGCGGGCGAGGAGATCGGCGTCAACCTGGCCGTGTCGCTGCATGCGGTAACCAAGGAAGTGCGCGACGAGATCGTGCCGCTCAACCGCAAATACGGGATCGAGGAGCTGCTCGCCGCCTGCGCCGCTTATCCGGGTGCCAACAATGCCCGTCGCATCACCTTCGAATATGTGATGCTGAAGGACAAGAATGACAGCGACGAGGATGCCCGCGAGCTGGTGCGCTTGATCCGCAAGTACAAGCTGCCGGCCAAAGTGAACCTCATTCCTTTCAATCCCTGGCCGGGCGCGCTTTACGAATGTTCCGATCCGGAGCGCGTGCAGCGTTTCTCCGACATCATTTTCGAGGCGGGGATATCGGCGCCGGTGCGCCGTCCGCGCGGGCGCGACATCATGGCCGCCTGCGGGCAGCTCAAATCCGCCGCGGAGAAGAAGAGCCGGGCCGAGCTCGATCGGCTCGCGGAAGAGAAGCAGGCGGCGCTCGCCTGATATGGCAAGCGAGGGCACGCCCGGTAAGGGCATGAAGCTTGCGACTTATCGTCGGCGCTTCGCCGTCGACGGGGTCGCGTGCGAGGTCACCTGCGAGTCCCGCATGAGCGGGTTGCACAGCGAGCTGTTCGTGGACGGCACGCGAGTGGCCGAGGATCATACGCCGGCGGCCGGCGCCGAGGCGATCCGCAACCACCGGCTCGCCGCCACGCTGCCGGACGGCACTCCGATCGAGGTCGAACTCGGCTATGTGAATTGGGTGACGGTCGGGATTGCGGTGAGGCGCGAGGGCGTGCTCGTGCACGAGAGCCATCCCGGACGCCGCATCGCCTATCCCAAGCGCGCGGCCAAGATGGCGCTCGCCCAAGGCGGCGCGGCCGATGGTGTCGATCTCGAACAGATGAAGCGCAATCGCGTGCCGATCGCCGTCGACATCGCGCTCGGCCTGCTTTTCTACATCGTCGCCAAGGCGACCGATCTCAGCACCGCGGCGATCGTCGGCGCTGTCGCGGGGCTGGCGCTCGTGGCCGCCCAGCGTTTCGTGAAGGTGGACCTGATCGGCGGCCTCGCCTTGTTTGGCGTCGTGATGCTGCTGATCTCGGCTGCGCTCGCGATCGTCTTCCAGGATGACATGGCGGTAAAGATGCGCAGCACCATCCTGGGCCTGATCAGCGCAGCTTTGTTCCTGGGCGACGGCCTCCTCGGCGGTAACCGGCTGGGCAAGGGACTAGCCCGCTACCTCCCCTACAGCGACATCGATCCGGGGCGGCTTGCGGTCGGAATGGGGCTGCTCGGCCTCGTCATGGCGGGCCTCAACACGCTGGTCGCATTCTATGCGAGCACCGACATCTGGCTCTTCTACTCGACCTTCGTCGATTTCGCCCTGATCATGGTGATGATCCTGTTCGTGTTCCGCTATGCGCGCGGCCGCCCGATCCTCGGAGCCGCACGGGCAAGCGCCTGAAGGCTGCGTTAACCATCCGGGGATATTACGGCTTTCTGCTGCGGGGGTGCGACGCTATAGGCGCCCGTCGGCCGGAGAGTGACTGAGCTTTATGGCAAGCAATCCAGTGCAGAGCGGGGACGAAGCGGGGGCCGCGCCCGGCGGGGCGGTCCGCAGCTTCGACTGGGCCGCGACTCCGCTGGGCCCGCTCGAAAGCTGGC
Source organism: uncultured Sphingosinicella sp. (assembly GCF_902806315.1). Taxonomy (GTDB): domain Bacteria; phylum Pseudomonadota; class Alphaproteobacteria; order Sphingomonadales; family Sphingomonadaceae; genus Allosphingosinicella. The sequence goes on along the minus strand of NZ_CADCWD010000071.1, from coordinate 5,546 downwards.
CCGCGAGCCTGCGGGTCGCCGCCGATCTCTGCCTCGCATCCAGCTCGGTCGCCGCGGTTTACTGGGGCGAGGATCTGCGCCTCATCTACAACCAGCCCTGGGCCGATGTGCTTCCCGAGCGCTACGAAGCGGCCCTGGGGAAGCCGGCCCGCGAGGTTTGGAAAGATGTCTGGCACCTCATCGCCGATGATTTCCAGCAGGTGATCACCAGCGGAACCGCCCGAACGCTCGAAGCGCAGATGCTTCCTCTCGTCCGCGGCGGGGCGCCGGAGGAGACCTATTGGTCATATACGCTGACGCCGATCTTCGAGGGCGGCCGGCCGGCCGGCATCTTCCTCCTGGGCGCAGACGTCACCCAGCCCGTGCTGAACGAGCAGCGTCTTTCATTCCTCATCAAGGTGGCGGACCGCCTGCGGGGGGTGGACGACCCGATCGAGGCGAAGCGCGTGGCATCGGCGCTGCTCGGGGAATTCCTGGGCGCCGCGCGGGTCGGCTTCGTCGAAGTGGACGAGGCGGCGAACAGCATCGAGCTCCGCAGCGACTGGACCCGAAGCCCCGATCTGCCCTCGCTGACCGGACGGACGGCGCCTTTGTCCAATCTTCCAAAGGCGGCGATCGACTATCTGCGCACCGGCCAGGTGCTGGCCATCGCCAATGTTGACGACCTGGCACAGGGCAGCAGCGAGGAGGATTCCGCGCTTGGCGACAAGCTTGGCGTAAAGGCCGTGATCACCGTGCCGCTTGTGCGGGAGGGCCGGCTGCGCGCCATGCTCTTCGTTCACGAAACCGAGCCGAGGCGCTGGAAGCGCTCCGAGGCGGCGATGGCGCGCGATGTGGCGGAGCGCAGCTGGGCCGCGGTGGAGCGAGTGCTGGCGGAAAAGAGCCTGCGCGACAGCGAGGATCATTATCGGCACGCCGTCGAGCTCAACCCGCAGGTGAGCTGGACCTCGCTTCCCGACGGGCAGCTCAATCGCGTCTCGAAGCGCTGGTCGGACTGGACGGGAACTCCGGGAACCGGCGAAAGCTGGGCGGGCGGCCTCCACCCGGACGATGTCGAGCGCACCTTCGCGGTGTGGAAGCACAGCGTCGCGACCGGCGAGCCCTACGACATCGAGCATCGCGTCAAATTTCGAAACGGCAGCTATCGCTGGGCGCGCTCCCGCGCCTTTCCGCGGTGCGGCGAGAAGGGCGAGATCGTCCTCTGGTATGGCGCCACTGAGGATATTCACGAGCGCAAGCGCGCCGAGGAGCGGCAGCAACTTCTGATCAACGAGCTAAACCACCGGGTGAAGAACACGCTGGCGACGGTTCAGGCGATCGCTTTCCAGACGCTGAAGGGCGACATCCCCCTCGGCGAGGCGCGGGCGCGCTTCGAAGCGCGGCTGCTCGCGCTGTCGCAAGCGCACAACATGCTGACCGAGCAGAATTGGGAAGGCGCGCCGCTGCAGCGGGTGGTGGCGGAGGCGACCCAGCACCTCGCCGACCGCAATCGGATGAAGGTGGAAGGCGAGGATCTCTGGCTGGCGCCGCGCGCGGCGCTGGCGCTGTCGCTCGCGCTACATGAGCTCAGCACCAATGCGGCCAAATATGGCGCGCTTTCGAGCGACAAGGGGCGTGTCGAGGTCAGCTGGCGGACGGATGGCGACCGGCTGCGCCTCGTCTGGAAGGAGCGAGACGGCCCGATTGTCGAGCAACCCATCGGACGCGGCTTCGGCTCGCGCCTGATCGAGCGCGGGCTGACTGCGGACCTTGGCGGGACCGCGAACCTGAGCTTCGAACCGGACGGCGTGCGCTGCACGATCGAGGGGTCGCTGGCGGCGGTGCAAGCGCGGGAATCGCGTGATGGCTGAGCGCCGGCTGCGCATCCTGATCGTCGAGGACGAGATGCTCGTCGCGATGAACATCGAGGACATGCTGCTCGACCTCGGCCATGAAGTGGCTGGGCTGGCGAGCCGCCTGGAGCCGGCGCTCTCCCTCGCCCGCGAGGGACAGTTCGATGTGGCGATGCTGGACGTGAACCTGGCGGGGCAGCAGAGCTTCCCCGTCGCCGACATCCTGATCGAGCGCGGCATCCCGTTCCTGTTTGCCACCGGCTACGGCATCAAAGGGGTGGCGGAGACTTACCGCAGCCATCCCGTTCTCCAGAAGCCCTTTCGTGCCCGCGATCTCGGCGAAGCGCTGGCCAGGATCCAGTTTCCCGCAGGCTAAGGGATTCGGACGCGCCTATTCCGCGGCGATGGCTTGCGGGGGTTCCAGAGCGCGGCCGGCGAGGGCGGAGGAGACCGCGGCGATCATCCGGGCGGTCTGGTCGAAGCCTGGCCCAGGCGCGCGCAGCGCCGGGTCGAGATAGGACGCGCGGTCCACCTCGATTTGGAGCGCGTGGGTGCCCTGATGAGGGCGGCCGTGGCGCTGGGTGATGTAGCCGCCGGCATAGGGCTCGTTGTGGGCCACTTCGAAACCGCATTCGCGCGCCGCCTCGGCGGCGGCGAGCAGAAGGTCGTGCGAGATGCTGGTGCCATGCCGGTCGCCGAGCACCACGCCTGCCTCCGCCACCCCATTCAAAGCGCGACGGGGAGGCATTGAGTGGCAGTCGAGCAGGATCGCGATGCCGAACTGGGCCCGTGCCTGCTCGAGCATCTCGGCAAGCGTGGCGTGATAGGGGCGATGCACCTCGGCGATGCGCCGCGCGAGTTCCTTGCCAGGCAGCCGTTCGAGCCAGATCGCACCGGCGCCGGTGATCCGCGAAGGGACGAGGCCGAGCCCGCCACGAGTCTTGGGGGACTGCATCAGCGAACGGGACGGCGGCGGCGGGGCGATCATCGCGCCGTCAATCTCGCGCTCGTCGCGGTTGAGGTCGATCTCCGCGCGCGGCCGCAGCGCGACCACAGCGCGGGCTCCGCCGGCGACAGCGCGCCAGACGAGCCGGTCGACCAGCCGATCTTCGAGCGTTTCCAGCGTCTCGCGCGCCAGCCTGGAGGCGCTCAGCAAGGCGGGCGAATAGGAACGGCCGGCATGCGGCACCGAAAGCACCACCGGCGAAAGCGGGGCTTCGGGGCCAATGCGAAGGAAGGGCGGTTCGGCGGGGGACTCGGCCATCTGTGGGGGGAACGTTACGGGCCGCGAAAATGTCCCGCAATCAGATTGGCGATGCGCAATTCTCTGCGGCGGCGGCTGGAATATTTTAAGGGCTTTAGGCATAAGCTCATGTTTACGACGCCGCGCCAGCGGCCGTGAGCCAGGCCCGAGGAGCGGATGATCAGGATCCTTCTTGCCGAAGACGACGAGTCGATGCGCGTCTATCTGGCGCGGGCGCTGGAGCGCGTGGGTTATGCCGTTGTCGCGGTTGATCGCGGCACCGCCGCGCTGCCGCTGATCGAGGCCGAGCGCTTCGACCTGCTCCTCACCGACATCGTGATGCCGGAGATGGACGGGATAGAGCTCGCCCAGAAAGCAGCGACGATCGCGCCCGAGATGCGGGTGATGTTCATCACCGGCTTTGCGGCCGTGGCGCTGAAGGCCGGCAAGGCGCAGCCCGAAGCGAAGGTGCTGTCCAAGCCCTTCCACCTGCGCGACCTTGTGGCCGAGGTCGACCGGCTGTTCCAGACCGAGGACCGGCACGGCCGGCTCTAGACGTTCCGGGCCTTCGCGCGGTTCGCGCGGCGAGGTGGCGGCTTTTCCCAACACTTGGCCCCAGAAATGGTGCACGGGCCCGCACTTGCGCCCGGCCGTCGGGATAATCTCCTGAAATCGCTCGAATAGCTGATTTTGGCACGGCTCGTGCTGAAGGGCTTGCGTCAAAGCAGGCCGCTCGGTCGCCTCGCCAAAGGAGCTTCAACGATGCAACGCGCTCAACCTTCCGTTTTCGCCCGGTCGGACACCTTCTTCGGCATTTGCGAGGCGATCGGCGAGGATCTGCGCTTCAACCCCAACATCCTCCGAGTGGCGCTGGCTCTCCCTCTGCTCTGGGCGACCGTGCCGGTGCTCGTCGTTTATGTGTCGCTGGGCGCGGTGGTCGCGCTCTCGCGCCTGCTCTGGCCGAACCCGCGACTGGCGGCCGAAGCCCCCGTGGAAACCGGGAAGGATGCGCGCACCGAGCCCCAGCCGGTCGCGCAACCGGAGCCGCTTGCGATCGCCGCCTGACCTCTTGCGAGCGGCGGTCCGGGAGAAATGTCGGACATGGCCGTTGCGCAGGAGCGGGAGCCTCGTTAATGGCCGCCATCGTGGGCGTGTAGCTCAGTGGTAGAGCACTGTGTTGACATCGCAGGGGTCGCAAGTTCAATCCTTGCCACGCCCACCATTCATCGACAGATGCGCGAGTTCTCGTCACGGTGCGGTGGCCAGGAGGCGATGTGGACAGGGTCTATCCCGTTCCCGACGAGTTTGCGCGGGGCGCTCTCATCAAGGCCGCCGATTACGAGGCGATGTACCGCCGGTCGGTCGAGGATCCGGATGGCTTCTGGCGCCAGGAAGCGCAGCGGGTCGACTGGATCGAGCCGTTCACGACCGTCAAGGACACCAGCTTCGACGAGGCGGATTTCCGCATTCGCTGGTTCTCAGACGGTGCGCTCAACGCCTCGGCAAACTGCCTCGACCGGCACCTCGCCGAGCGCGGTAATGAAACGGCGATCATCTGGGAGGGCGACGACCCGGCCGAGAGTCGGCGGGTCAGCTACCGCGAGCTCCATGGCGAGGTCTGCCGGCTCGCCAACGCGCTGAAGGCGCTGGGCGTCCGCAAGAGCGACCGGGTGACGCTCTACATGCCGATGATCCCGGAGGCGGCGGCGGCGATGCTCGCCTGCACGCGGATCGGCGCGATCCACTCGATCGTGTTCGGCGGCTTCTCGCCGGACAGCCTTGCGGGGCGCATCCAGGATTGCGACAGCCGGCTGGTCATCACCGCCGACGAGGGCTGGCGCGGCGGCAAGACGGTGCCGCTCAAGGCCAATGTCGACAAGGCGCTGGAGAGCTGCCCCGGGGTGGAGAAGGTGCTGGTCGTGCGCCGCACCGGCGGCGGGCCGGGCCTGCGGCAAGGGCGTGACATCGATTATGCCGAGGCGCTCGCAGGGCAATCCGAGGACTGCCCGCCGGAAGCGATGAATGCGGAGGACCCGCTCTTCATCCTCTACACCTCCGGATCGACCGGCAAGCCCAAGGGCGTGCTCCATACCACTGGCGGCTATCTGGTGTGGGCGGCGATGACGCACGAATATCTGTTCGACTACCGCCCCGGCGAGGTATTCTGGTGCACGGCCGATGTCGGCTGGGTCACGGGCCATTCCTATGTGGTCTACGGGCCGCTCGCCAACGGCGCGACCAGCCTGATGTTCGAAGGCGTGCCGAACCATCCCGATTTCGGCCGCTTCTGGGAGGTTTGCTACAAGCATCAGGTCAACATCTTCTACACCGCGCCGACCGCGATCCGGGCCTTGATGCGCGAGGGCGACGATTATGTGACCCGCGCCAGCCGCTCATCGCTGCGTATCCTCGGCTCGGTCGGCGAGCCGATCAATCCGGAAGCGTGGGGATGGTATCACCGGGTGGTGGGC
>NZ_CADCWD010000070.1 GCF_902806315.1 uncultured Sphingosinicella sp. | reverse complement strand
GATGAACGTTGCGCTGATACACAACAACTTATGGTCTCTGGACCTGCAGCTGAGCGCATTCGGCGTGTGCGAGATCGGGCGGGACTGGCGGCTGAGCGTCGGGGCGATGGATGCGGTTGTGTGCCATTTCGTCCTTCGGGGAAGCGGCTTCGTCGAAACCGAGGGCAAGCGGACCGCGATCGCGCCCGGCACCATCATCATAGTGCCTCCGGATTGCCCAAAGCACATCACCGGGGATGGATCGATCCGGCACCAGGTGGAGGCGCAGGAAAGCTGCTCGCTCTACAGCGAGAACCTGGTGGCGTTTCAAGCCTCCGACGGTCCTGCCGATCTGCTGCTCGGATGCGCTTCGCTGTCCTCCGTCTATGCCGGCCACCGGGCCGTACTCGAGCAGGTCCGGGAGCCGCTCATCGCCTGCGTCGACGAAGATGCGCGCTTCAGCGCCAGCTTCGCTGCCCTCCATCGGGAGCTGAGCCAGCCTGACGTAGGGACCGCGATGGTGGCTGACTGCCTGATGAAGCAGATCCTTATCTGGTTTCTTCGGGAAACCTTTTCCGGCTTCACGGACTCCTCGCCTCTTTCCGGTACATGGGGCGATCCCCGCCTCCTTCCGGTGATGCGGGCGATCGTCTCTCATCCCGAACAGCCGCACAGCGTCGCGAGCCTGGCGGCTCTTGCTGGAATGAGCCGTTCCTCGTTCGCGGCCCACTTCGTCGCCCAGCACAAGGTTACTCCGATGGAGTTCGTTCAACAGGTTCGAATGCAGTCGGCGGCGCGGCTTCTGGAAACCACCCGGTTGCCGATCAAGTGCCTGGCCTCTGTCGTCGGCTATGCCAGTCGAAGCCAGTTCTCCCGGGCCTTCAAGGATGCCTTCGGAGTCGACCCGTCGACCTACCGCCTCAATGCGCTCGCATCGGCAGCGGCCTGAGGATTGAAGCTGGACGCTCCTGCGAAGCAACGAACAGGCCGTGCTCCTCCTCAGCGGCTGCGCCGGCCGTGCAGATGCATTTGAGATGGACGAGCCCCCGCCTCACCCAGCTCTTCACCGTGCTGAGCGGGACCCCCTCTCTCGAGGCTAGTTCGACATAGGTTGCGCCGCCGAAGAAGGCGCCCCGAATGGCAGCGGCTTGTCTGTCCTGGAGCTGGTCGATGCAGCTTGCCATCAGCCGGCTTTGCTCAGACGCTTCGAGCGTGGCGCAGGCCGAGGCAGAGGGATCGGGAACCGCGAAAGCCGCCGCGCTGAGCGGCTCGGCGGGGCGGGAGCCGCGAGCCCGAAGCCGGTCTATGGCGGTGTTGCGGGCGAGTGCCGAAAGCCATGTGATCGGGCTGGACCGGGAGGGATCGAACACCGCTGCCTTAAGCCAGACCTTGATGAAGGCCTCCTGCAAAGCGTCCTCGGCTTCGCTTTCTGTTGCCGAGCACTCGGAGGCACACTCCGAAGAGCTTTGCCGATGTATGCCCGTAAACCTGCGCGAAAGCAGACCTGTCACCCTCTCCCACCTGCGCAAGCATGGGGGCGAGGGAGCTGCCGTCGCGGGCAGCATCCTCGACGGGTGCGATTTGAATCCTCGATTGGAGCAGGGCTGACGAAGTTCGCAAGTGTCTGACGATCTCCATGCACGAGGGGGAACGAGTGCAACGCTGCTGATCCGGGACGTAAAGAAGGTGAGTTGCGGGACCTTACTTATGTTAAACTCATCGCGATGATTGCCCGTTCCCGGCGGAAGGGCCCCAAGGCTCCAGTAACGGTGCCGGTTCGTCCAGGAGGGAATAACCGCGTGCTCGACCGCTCGGATCGGCCCGGTTGTGACGCCGCTAATCAGGCCAGCGCTGCGGCTGAAGGCCGGCCATCAGCCGTAGGCGCCCGTGACGCAGGGGGAGGTCGAGCCTTTGCCGTCCGGGCCCCAGCGGCGGAAGCCCTTGGAGTCCACGTGGAATCGGTTGCCGTTATAGAAGCCAAGGCCGATCCCGTAATCCTGTCCTCGAAAGTTATGTATCGCGCAGAGGCTTCGGATCATCGCCGCCCGGTCGAGCGGCTTCTCAGGCACCAGATCGAGCGCATAGAAGTGGCGGTGGGCGCTTGCCTTGGCCCCGCCGGAGCACTGGTTGAGCTCCGCGTTGCGGTACCCGGACATGGCCTGGACCTCGCCGATTACCGGCCGGACGTGGTTCTTCACGTATCCCAGAGTCTCGGAAATATTCTGCCATTCGGCGACTGGAGCCACTTCGAAGCGCGGGCCCGAGCAGTCGCGCCACTTGCTCGCCGTTCGGACCAGTTGCCAGATGGGTACGACGTTCTCGACGTCCTTCATCTGCAGGAACGTCTTGAACGAAAGCACCTGAGCGCGGGCTGCGGGCTCCCGGGCAAGCCAGGCGAGATAATCGGCGCGCGCCTGCCCCTCGGCCACCGTCTGCGGCACGGCGGCAGACGAGGCGAAGCCCAGCGCAAGTAGCGCCGCTATCGGGCTGAATCCTCTCATAGGCACGACGTGGTGATTTCCAGTGCGTTCTTAAAAGGATTTAACCCTCTCGCGGCGCCGTCGTTCCGTTCGGCTTGGCGGAACCCTCCATCTGCTCCACCTTCGCAAATGCACGATCGACGGCTTCGAACAGCACCTCGCCCAGGAACGGTTTTTCAAGGAAATCGACCGCACCCATCTTCATCGAGGCGACGGCCATGTCGGCGTCGGCATGCCCGGTGATCGCAACCACCGGCAGAGCCCGCCCGCGCTTTACCATTTCGGCCTGAACCTGGAGCCCGTTCAGGCGCGGCAGGCGCATGTCGAGCAGCACGCAGCCCGGTTCAAGCCCGTCCAGAGCCTGGAGGAACTCGTCTCCGTCGGCAAAGCCGCGGCAGGCGAGACCGCGGTGGGCGCAAAGCTCCACCAGCATGGCGCGCACGCCCTCTTCGTCGTCCACAACGTATACTGGATATGTCTTTGGCAACTGGAACTCCCCGAAGGCCCGCGGCCGAGCCAAAGCCGCGCCGCCCCTCGCACCTGTTAGCGGAGTAAGGGGTTACCAACGGATAAATGGCAAGGGTGCTGGATCAGCCAGGAAGGGTGGTCCTCACTCATTCCCACCGCAGCTCCGGCTAAATCCGCCAGAAATTCGAAACTCTTAGGGCCGGCGCTGGCGGTAAGCCGCTGCCGCCAAAAATTTGCAAACCTTCGCCCTCGGGCTGTGCCTAAGTCGCGAACTCCGGGTCAAGGCGGTAAGCCTTGCGCAGGAGCGCGGGCCAGGCGAGGGCACCGGCGGCGAGCTTGAGCCCCATCTTGCCCTGTTGCGCGGTGACTTCAGGGGCGCCTTGGGGCGGGTTGCTGAGATTGGCCTCCCCTGCCGAAAGGGCGAGGATCTGCGCTTCGCAAGCCCGCTCCAGATAGTAGATCTTGAGGAACGCCTCGCCGACCGTCTCCCCCAAAGCCAGGGTGCCGTGGTTTCGGAGCAGCATGGCGCTCTTGTCGCCGAGGTCCGCGACGATGCGCTCGCGCTCCTCCAGGTCCATCGCGACGCCCTCATAGTCGTGATAGGCCACTTCGGAGCGGATCAGCATCGCGGTTTGGGTGATCGGCAGCAGGCCGTCGCTGTGCGCGGAGACCGCCTGACCGTGCGGCGTGTGGAGATGAATGACCGCGCCGGCATCGGGGCGGGCCATGTGGACGGCACTATGGATCGTGAAGCCGGCCGGGTTCGTGATGAAGGGCGACGGCTCGACCGGGTTGCCGTTCGTGTCGACCTTGACGAGGCTGGACGCGGTCACTTCGTCGAACATAAGATTGTAGGGGTTGAGCAGAAAGTGGTGCTGGGGCCCCGGGACACGGGCCGACAGGTGCGTGAAGATGAGGTCGTCCCAGCCGTAGAATGCAATAAGCCGGTAGGCGGCCGCGAGATCGACGCGGATCTTCCACTCCTCGTCGGAGACCTTGCCTTCCAGCGAAGGGATTTCGACCGAGGCGAGCGGGGAGACCACCATCCTCGCGATTGCGTCGACTCTGCCCATTTCCGCTCTCCTTTTCGGCTAGCTTATCCTCTTCAGGCAGCGGGCGCGACTCTGTCCGGGTGGGCCGCGGCGAATGCCGGATGCGCGCTCGCCTCGGCATCGATCCGGACGAGCAGCGGATAATCGTCCAGCGGGACGTCGAAGCGGCGGGCGTTGTACATCTGGGGCACGAGGCAGATGTCGGCCAGGCTCGGTGCGTCGCCAAACAGGAAGCGGCCGGCTTTCTCCGCCGCCATGGCTTGGAGCGCGGCGAAGCCCTGGCCGATCCAGGTGGCGATCCAGGCGTTCTTCGCGTTCTCATCCTGCCCGAGCGGACCGACAAGGTGCTTCAGCACGCGCAAATTGTTGAGCGGGTGGATGTCGCAGGCGACGACCAGCGCGAGGGCTAGCACATGGGCACGGTCGGCGGCGTCCTTCGGCACGATCGCGGGATCGGGCCGGGTCGCGTCGAGATAGTCGATGATCGCGAGGCTTTGCGCTATGCGGTGGCCGTCCACTTCCAGCATCGGGACGAAACCCTGCGGGTTGCGGGCGCGGAATTCGGCTTCCTTCTGCTCGCCGGCACCAAGGTTCACCGGAACGGAAGCATGATCGATCTGCTTGAGGTTGAGCGCAATCCGGACGCGATAGGCGGCAGACGAGCGGTAATAGTCGAAGAGGATAGGCTTGCTCATTCGCGCTCCCAATAACCGTCGTGCCGACCGCGTCAAACCGATTGATCTAGGTTAGCGCCGAATAGAAAATCGTCTGTCCGAGTCGGACCTCAGCGCCCTTCAACCAACATGGACGCCCAGAAAAGCAATTTAATCCGGGTCGGTATAAAAATATTTCGTCTGCAATAACAACGACCTAGCGGAAAGGCCGGTGGGTTGCCCATTGCAACTTCTCAGAAGTGTCACAACCTGACCGCAAGATGAACATCGGGGGTGTGCACATGGTTGGTCCTGCACAAAAAACGAACATTCTTGCACTCACGGCGGCTGTAGCAGCAGCGACGGGCCTGTTGGCCAGTTGCAGCGACGGCTCCGGCCAAGCGCAGGCGCAAGGGCCGCCCCAAGGGCCGCCGCCGGTGGTGGTCGCGCAGCCGGTGCAGCGCCAGATCATCGATTGGGACGAATATATCGGCCGGTTCGAGCCGATGCAGCGGGTCGATGTGAGGCCGCGGGTTTCGGGCTACCTCCAGTCGATCAATTTCCGGGACGGCCAGACGGTCCGCCAGGGGCAGCTCCTCTTCCAGATCGACCCGCGGCCATTCCAAGCACTGCTCGCCCAGTCTCAGGCGGACGAGGCGCGGGCGCGGACGGCGCTGAACCTCGCTCGCAGCGAGGCGGCGCGGTCCCGCACCTTGCTGAATGCGCAGGCGGTCAGCCGCGAGGAATATGAAGCGCGGGCGGCCACCGTCGCATCCGCACAGGCGGCCCTGGGCGCTGCGCAAGCTGCGGTCCGGGCGCGCGCGCTCGACGTCGAATTCGCTCAGGTGCGGGCGCCTATTTCCGGCCGGGTCTCCGACACGCGCATAGACCGTGGCAATCTCGTCGCCGGCGGCTCCACAGGCGAAGCGACGGTGCTGACGACGATCATGTCGGTCAATCCGATCCACTTCCAATTCGAGGGCTCGGAATCTGTCTACCTCAAATATCAGCGGCAGAACCGGGCGGGCTCGCGCACGTCGTCGCGCTTTGCCGCCAATCCAGTCGAGATCCGGCTGCAGGACGATCCTGGCTATTCGATCCGCGGCCGCATGGACTTCGTCGACAACGCGCTCGACGCGCGCTCCGGCACGATCCGCGGCCGCGCGGTGGTCGCCAATCCGGACGGCTTCCTGACGCCAGGCATGTTCGGGCGGATGCGGCTGCTCGGCAGCGGCGCCTATACCGGGCTGCTGCTGCCCGAAGCGGCAATCAGCACCGACCAGACCCGCAAGGTGGCGATGACCGTGGGACGTGACGGAACCGTGACGCCCAAGGTCATTGAACTCGGGCCGATGGTGGACGGCTTGCGCGTGGTCCGGTCGGGCCTCTCGCCCAACGACCGGGTGATCATCTCGGGGCTTCAGCGCGTGAGACCGGGTGACAAGGCGACGGCGCGCTTGGGCCGGATCACCGCGCCGGCACCGGGAGAAGGGCCGCAGGTCGGAACCGCTTATTCAGCGCCGCCCGCCGCTTCGGCCTCTTCCTCGCAGTCGGGTCGCTAAAACATGCGTTTTCCGCACTTCTTCATCGATCGCCCGATCTTCGCGAGCGTGATCTCGGTCATCATCGTGCTGATTGGGCTGTTCGCCTATCCTTCGCTCCCGATCGCCCAATATCCGTCGATCGCACCGCCGACGGTGACGGTGACCGCCGCTTATCCCGGGGCTTCGGCCGAGGTGGTGGCGGACACCGTGGCGACGCCGCTCGAGCAGGAGATCAACGGCGTCGAGAACATGCTCTACATGTCCTCGAACTCGACGGGGGACGGGCGGCTGACGGTGACCGTCACCTTCGCGCTAGGGACGGACCTCGATAATGCGCAGGTGCTGGTGCAGAACCGGGTCACGGCCGCGGAGCCGAGGCTCCCCGAGCAGGTGCGCCGGCTGGGCGTGATCACCCGCAAGGCGACGCCGGACTTCCTGATGGTCGTCCACCTGCTCTCGCCCGACGGGACGCTCGACCAGACCTATGTCTCCAATTACGCGCTGCGGGTGCGCGACCGGATCGCGCGGCTCGACGGCGTCGGCAACGCGACCGTGTTCGGCGGCCGCGAATATTCGATGCGGATCTGGATCGACCCGGAGCGCGCTGCGGCTCGCAATCTTACGGGCACCGAGATCGTGCAGGCCCTGCGGGCGCAGAACGTCCAGGTCGCCGCGGGTTCGGTCGGCGCTCCGCCCTTCGCGCGGGGCGGATCCGGCTATGAGCTCAACGTCCAGACGTTGGGCCGTCTCACGGATCCGGCCGAGTTCGCCAACGTCATTATCAAGACGGATGAGCAGGGCCGGCCGACGCGGGTTTCCGACGTCGCGCGGGTAGAGCTCGGCGCGCAGGATTATACGATCAACGCCTACCTCGACAATAAGGCGGCGGTGGCGATCGGTATCGCGCAGCGGCCGGGCTCGAACGCACTCTCCTCCGCTGACGGCATCCTCGCGACGATGGAGGAGCTCGAGAAGGAATTCCCAGCCGGGCTCGCCTACGACGTCATCTACAATCCGACCAATTATGTCCGCGCCTCGATCGAGGCGGTGCAGGTGACTTTGATCGAGGCGATCCTGCTGGTCGTGGTCGTGGTGCTCGTCTTCCTGCAAACCTGGCGAGCGTCGCTGATTCCGATCCTGGCGATCCCGGTCTCGCTGATCGGCACCTTCGCGATCATGTCGGCGTTCGGCTTCAGTCTCAACAATTTGTCGCTGTTCGGGCTGGTGCTCGCGATCGGCATCGTCGTCGACGACGCCATCGTCGTGGTCGAGAATGTCGAGCGAAAGCTCAGCGAAGGGATGAACCCCAAGGAGGCGGCGCACCAGACGATGGACGAGGTGTCCACGGCGCTCATCTCCATCGCCTTGGTGCTGTGCGCGGTGTTCGTGCCCACCGCCTTCATCAGCGGTATTTCGGGGCAATTCTACCAGCAGTTCGCGCTTACCATTGCGGCCGCGACCCTCATCTCGGCGCTCGTCTCGCTGACGCTGTCGCCGGCACTCGCCGCGGTGATCCTGCGCCCGCACGCCCAGCATCACGATTGTACCGAGGTGCCATGGTGGCAGGTGCCGTTCAAGCGCTTCGCCAACGGGTTCAACCGCGGCTTCGACAAGCTGTCGGGCGGCTATGGCGGGATGACCGGCAGGCTGGTGCGGAGGACGCCGCTGGTGCTTGCCGTCTATGCGGTGCTGATCGGGGTCACGCTGTGGCGCTTTCAGGACACGCCGACCGGCTTCATCCCGGCGCAGGACCAGGGCTATTTCATCGGCGTTGTGCAGCTCCCGCCCGGTTCGACTCTGGAGCGCACTGACGCGGTGGTGAAGCAGGTTTCGGACATTGCGCTGTCGACCAAGGGCGTCGCTCACGGGGCGGCTTTCGTGGGCCTCGACGGCGCGACCTTCACCGTGGCGCCCAATGCCGGAACCGTCTTCTTCACGCTCGACGAGTTCGACAAGCGGGGCGAAGAAGGGCTCGACGCCGAGACGATCCTGAACGAGCTTCGCATGAAGCTCGGCGCGATCGACGACGGCTTCGTGCTCGTCATCCCGCCGCCGCCCGTCCAGGGCATCGGCACCGGCGGCGGCTTCAAGATGATCGTCCAGGATCGCAGCGGCGGCGGCTACCGCGCGCTCGAAGCGGCGGCGACCGATATCATGATGAAGGGCAATGGCACGACGGGGCTCACCTCTGTCTTCACGCTCTTCAACACGGGCACGCCGCGCATCTATGCCGACATCGACCGCGACAAGGCGGAGATGCTGGGCGTGCCGCCCTCGCGCGTGTTCGAGACGATGGAAGTTTATCTCGGCTCCGCCTTCGTCAACGACTTCAACCTGCTCGGCCGCACCTACCGCGTGACAGCCCAGGCCGACGCGCCGTTCCGCAACGACCGGTCAGACGTCCTGAACCTCAAGACGCGCTCCAATTCAGGCGAGATGGTGCCGATCGGATCGGTCGCGAACCTGCGCGACGAGAGCGGGCCGTATCGCGTGGTGCGCTACAACCTCTTCCCGGCCGCCGAAGTGCAGGGGGACCGCTTACCCGGCTTCTCCTCGGGCCAGGCTCTGTCCGCGATGGAGGAGATTGCATCGGCCTCGCTTCCGGAAGGAATGGGTTTCGAATGGACCGAGCTTGCCTATCAGGAGCGGTCGGTCGGCAACACCGCGTCGATCATCTTCGCGCTGGCGGTGGTGTTCGTCTTCCTGCTGCTCGCCGCGCAATATGAGAGCCTGGTGCTGCCGCTGGCGGTGATCCTGATCGTGCCGATGTGCCTGCTCGCCGCCATCACCGGCATCAACCTGAGGGGCATGGACAACAACATCCTGACGCAGATCGGGCTCGTCGTGCTGGTCGGTTTGGCCGCCAAGAACGCGATCCTGATCGTCGAGTTCGCGCGCCAGAACGAGGAGCATGGCATGACGCGCTGGGATGCGGCGGTGGATGCGGCGCGGCTGCGCCTTCGCCCGATCCTGATGACCAGCTTCGCCTTCATCCTGGGCGTGGTGCCGCTGGTGATCGCCTCCGGCCCGGGCGCCGAGATGAGGCAGGCGCTCGGCACCGCGGTGTTCGCGGGCATGATCGGCGTGACCCTGTTCGGCCTCATCTTCACACCGGTCTTCTACGTGGTGTGCCGCGCGCTGGCCGGGCAGCTCGAACGCTTCCGCGACCGGCTGCGAGGACCGCAAAGGCCCGAGCCGCTGCCGGAGCCGGCGGAATGAGCCGGCTCGCGCTCACCCTCGCCGCCACGGCCCTGCTGCTCGCGGGCTGCGCCAAGGTCGGGCCCAATTTCGCCCAGCCAGCGCCGCCGCAAGGCTCGGCCAGCCGCTTCGTCGCTGGCGAGCGACCGGTCTTCTCGACGGCGCCGCTGCCGGACGATTGGTGGCGGCTCTACGAGGATCCGACACTCGACCGCTACGTGAGCGAGGCACTCGCGGCGAACCGCGATCTCGGCGTCGCGGCGGCGAACCTCGCCCGCACCCGCGCGGTGCTGCGCGAGGTGAGGGACCAGAGACTGCCGCAGACCGGCACCTCGGCCTCCGCGACCTATGGCCGCCAGTCCGGCGCGGCGCAGGGACTCGACCGTTCGCTGGACACGAACACCGTGTTCGATCTCGGCCTCGACGCTTCTTACGAAGTGGACCTGTTCGGCCGCGTCGGGCGCGCCATCGAGGCCGCGCGCGCGGACACGGCCGCCGCTGAGGCGGCGCTGGACGTGGTGCGGGTCTCGGTCGCGGGTGAGACGGCGCGCGCTTATGCCAACGCCTGCTCGGCCGCCGAGCAGCTCGCTGTCGGCCGGCTGACGCTCCGGCTGCAGGACGACACGCTCACCCTCACGCGCCGTATCCTGGAAGCAGGACGCGGAACTCGCCTGGATACTGCCCGGGCGCAGGCGGAGCGGGAGCGCACGGCCGCCACACTTCCATTGTTCGAGGCAGAGCGGGACCGGGCACTGTTCCGCCTTGCCGTGCTCACCGGCCGCGCGCCGTCCGATCTACCGCCGTCGGGCTTTGCCTGCACGACGACGCCACGCCTTCGTCAGGCTATTCCGATCGGCGATGGTGCCGAGCTGCTTCGCCGCCGCCCCGACATCCGCCAGGCTGAGGCCGAGCTTGCCGCCGCCACCGCGCGAATCGGCGTCGCAACGGCGGATCTCTATCCGCGCATCAGCCTTGGGGCATCGATCGGCTCGACCGCCACGTCGATCGGAGACCTGGCCTCAGGCCCGGCCTTCCGCTTCGGCCTCGGCCCGCTCATCTCCTGGTCCTTCCCGAACCTCGGCGCCGCCCGTGCGCGCATCCGCCAGGCCGAAGCCGGTGCTCAAGGCGCGCTCGCCTCGTTCGACAGCACGGTCCTGGAAGCGCTCGGCGAGACCGAGACCGCACTCAGCCGGTATGCCCACGAGCTCGACCGGCGCGCGGCCCTGCTCATCGCGCGCGATGCCAGCGGCGATGCCGCCCAGCTAGCCCGACTGCGGTTCCGCAATGGCGCCGACAGCTTCCTCACCGTGCTCGACGCCGAGCGGACGCTGAGCGAAGCGGAGGCTGCGCTTGCCGAATCCGAACGGCAGATCGCGGACTATCAGGTGACCTTGTTCAAGGCACTTGGCGGCGGCTGGCAGACGGCTTCCAGCCGGCAGGCGATGGTGGCGCCTGTCAGTCGCTAGAAGCCGGACAGGAAAGCGGCGACGTTGGCGCCGAGATCGTCGACGGCATAGCCGCCTTCCATCACGATCAAAGTCGGCAGTCGCAGGGCGGCGATGCGGGCGGCGATTGCCGCATAGTCGGCGGTCTCGATCGCGAAGTGGCTGATCGGGTCTCCGGCATAGGTGTCTGCGCCGTAGGAGCAGATCAGCAGGTCAGGAGCATAGCTGCCGATGCGGTGTAGCGCGGTGGCAAGCGCGCGCTCGAACTCGGCGAGCCCGGTGCCGCGGGGGAGCGGAAGGTTGAGGGTCGCGCCCTCTCCCTCGCCTTCGCCGAGCTCGTCGGCGTGACCCCAATAGAAGGGGTAATCGGTGGCGGGATCGGCGTGGATCGAGACGAACAGCACGTCGCCGCGCGCCCAGAAGATGTCCTGGGTACCGTTGCCGTGGTGATAGTCGATGTCGAGGATGGCGACGCGCTTGCGCCCGGCGGCGATGGCCGCTTCGGCAGCGATGGCGGCGGTGTTGAGGTAACAATAGCCGCCGACATAATCGGCCCCCGCGTGGTGGCCGGGAGGGCGGCAGAGCGCGAAGGCCGACGGGTCGCCCGCCAGCACGGCGTCGAGCGCGGAGAGCGCCGTCTGGGCGTTCCAGTAAGCGGCGCTCCAGGTGCCCGACGAAATGGGCGAGCAGGCGTCCATCGCATAACGACCGAGCCGCGCGTCGATGCGGTCCAGGCGGAGGTCGCGGCGGCGGGCGACCGGGAAGGCGTAGGGGAAGGCATCGCCAGGGCGGTCGGCGGCCTTCCAGTCTCTGTAGGCCGTCTTCAGGAAGTGGAGATAGGCTTGCGGGTGGACGCGAAGGAGCGGGGCCTCGCCCTTATCGTCCGGCCGCTCGGTGGAGCCGATGGCCGCCAGGATCGAATCCACGCGCGCGGTGGTCTCGGCATAAGGCATAAAGCCGCCATTGTGGAGCTCGACCGCGGGGGCATGTTCGAGCTGCCTTGGATCGAAGAAGCTGCGCATCAGGGGCGAACGAGGAGGTCGCCGGGCAGGGTTGGCTCGGAAATGATCCGCTCGAAGGCGGCCCAGCGCGCCTGCGGCGTCGGTCCCGCCGCTTCGACATAGGCGCGAGCCATGTCCTGCCCCAGTCCGTAATTGATCACATAGCTTCGGTATTGCTCGGTGAAGTCGATCGACTGCTCGGCCCGCTTTTGCGACACGAGCTGGTATTTCTGGGTGAGCTCGACCGCTTGCTTGCGGTTGATGCGGCCCTCCAGATAGTCCTTCGCGATCGTGAAGCGCGCGCCGGCAAGGTCCCGCGTCGCAGCCAGCAGCGCCAGATAATCCTTGGCGCCGCGGGTCGGCAGCCCGGCGAGGGGGTAGAGAGCCTGCGTTTCGTAGGCGAGGCGCTGCTCGCCCGGAAATGCGAGGTCGATGCCGTAATTGGCGGTGCCTTCCGCGATCAACGACTGGGGCGAGTAAAGCGGATAAACGCTGAACTCGACCCAGCCGCGCTGCTTCGTCAGGCGCTGCTCCAGCAGCATGTTGAGCGCGTGGTGGCCGGGATAACCTTCGTGGCAACCGAGATCGACTGCGCGGCTGATGCGGATCGGCAGGTCGGTGTTGATCTGGATGAGGCTGTTATAATTGCCCTGATAGTGATTGTAGCCGGACCAGCTCTTGCCGGTCACGAACTCCATCGTGAAGCGCTCGCCGGGTGGCAGCTGGATATACTGCGCGGTGCGGCGCTTGCACTCCTCGATCGCCGCGTCGAACACCGGCTGCAGGCGATCCTTGGGGATGGTGAAGCGGTTCTGGAATGTTTCGACCCGCTCGGACAGCGCGCCGCGCCCGGGCACGAGCGCGGCGATGCGATCGAGCACGGGATCATAGGCCGACAGCGGCTTCGTCTCGACGCGGACGCCGAACAGGCCTTGCGCTTCCTCCGCGAAGCTCAGCTTCTCGCCTCCGATCATGCGCAGGCGCGTGCTCGCCGCGCGGAGCTGAGCGAGCAGGAACTCGCGGCGGCGGCGGGAGAGCGGGTCGAGCCGCTCGGCATCGACCGCGGCGGTTCGCGCCGACAAAGAAGCGGCTTCCTTGACGAGGTCGGGGAGCGAGCGCGGCGCCGCCTTGGCCGCGTCCTGCCATTCCTTGGGCCCGTAATAAGCGTCCACATAGCCGGGCTCGCGCTCGCCGATCTCCAGCGTCATCTGGACATAGTCCTTGGCGATCTCGTCGAGGCTGTCCTTGCCCATCTGTCCGGACAAGCAGCCGGAGAGGAGCAGCAGCCCAAGGACCAGCCGAACAAGCTTCATCTATTCACTTCCTCCATCGTGGCGACGTCGCCGTCCGCATCGATCTCGCCCGATTGCTCGCTTTCGCACCGTGCCTGATCCGGGTGAAGCGGGGCGAACCGCAGGACCAGATAACCGCAAACCGCTGAGGCGAGCGAGCCGAGAATTACGCCGATCTTCGCCTCCTCGATCAGCACAACATCGCCGGGGAAAGCGAGCGCACCGATGAACAGGCTCATGGTGAAGCCGATGCCGCACAGGAGCGACACGCCATAGACCTGCATCCAGGTCGCTCCCCGCAAACGTTGGGCAAGGCCGAAGCGAACGGAGAGCCACACGGCGCCGAAGATGCCGGCCTGCTTGCCGATGAAGAGGCCGGCGGCGATGCCGAGCGGAAGCGGCGCGAGGATCTCGTCCGCGCCCAGTCCGGCGAGCGACACGCCGGCATTGGCGAGACCGAACAGGGGCACGATGAAGAAGGCGACGATTGGCGCGAGTTTGTGCTCGAGCCGGTGCAGCGGTGATTCCGCGCTGTCCGGCGCTCCCGGTGTGCGCACGATCGGGATGGTGGCAGCGGCAAGCACCCCGGCAATGGTGGCATGGACGCCGGAGAGAAGCACGAAATACCAGAGTATCGCTGCAAGAATCAGGTAGACGGACAGGCGCGTCACCCCGCTCTTGCCCATCACATACATGATCAGGAGGATGCCGGCCGCCGCGCCAAGCGCGAGGCTGTCGATCGCCGCCGTATAGGCGAGCGCGATGATCGCCACCGCGCCCATGTCGTCGACGATCGCGACGGTGGTGAGGAAGAGCTTGAGCGATGTCGGCGCGCGGCTGCCCAGCAAGGCGAGGACGCCGATGGCAAAGGCGATATCGGTGGCCGCCGGGATGGCCCAGCCCGCCGTCAGCCCATCGGTGCCCGCAGTCAGGACGAGGTAGAGCGCGGCCGGGAGCGCCATGCCGGCTCCCGCGGCGATGAAGGGGAGGCGCCGCTGGTCCCAGGTGGACAGCCGGCCATCCACGAACTCGCGCTTGATCTCCAGGCCGACGAGCAGGAAGAAGATCGCCATCAGCCCGTCGTTGATCCACAGATGCAGGGTCATCGGCCCCAGCTTGGGCGTGAGCTCCGGCCCCAGCCGATCGTGGAGGAGGTGGTGATAAGCCTCAGCAAGCGCGCTGTTGGCGATGATCATCGCCGCCGCCGCAGCAGCGATCAACAGGATGCCGCCCGCCGCTTCGCTCCGGAGGAACTCGCGCAGGGCCGATCGAGGTGCAGTGCGGGGGCGTCGCGGCGCCATGGGATCTCCCGTGAATCGCGCGACCCTAACGGCGGCGGGGACGAAGGGGAATCCCCGGCGGCCTTTCCAACCCGATTAGACGATCAATTCCGTCATCGGGGCGGAGAGCGTCCATCCGAAACCCTCCGGATCGAACCGGCAATCCGCCGTCCCGCCAAGCCTGCGCGCAATCCCGGAGCCGATCAGCCGAGTGCCGAAGCCCTGTCGCTCGGGGAGGGACACAGGCGGTCCGCCGCGCTCTTCCCAGAACATCATCAAGGTGGCGCCGTCGCCGCTCCCGATCACCGTCCACCGTATGTCGACGGTGCCGCTCCGGGTGGAAAGCGCGCCATATTTCATGGCGTTGCTCTCCAGTTCGTGGAGGACCAGGCTGAGCGACATGGCCGCGCCCGCGCCGATCTCCACGGCCGCGCCGGAAATGCGCACCCGCCCCTCGAAGCTTGCGCCATGGACCAGGCCCGCCTTGACGATGTCCTCCAGCGCCGCCGGCTGCCATTCGGTTCGCAGCAATGTATCGACGGCATTGCCCATCGCGACCAGCCGGTTGCTGAGCACGTGCCGAGCTTCCTCCATCGGCCGGTCCGCGCGCAGGCTCTGGTTCACCAACGCCTGGACGATGCTGAGGATGTTCTTGGTGCGGTGGCTGAGCTCCAGCATGCGCAGGGTGTCGTCGCTCATCGCTTCGGATGAGCTGGCAGATCCGGCGCCGCCCGGCGGGTCCACGGAGGCCAGAGGCGGCATGGCCTGCCTCACGCCATCCCGCCGCCCGCGTCGATCAGCTTCTGGGGCTTGGGCTCGGGGAGCACGGCCGCGAAATGCCGCTCGACCGAGCGATAGCATTCGCAGGCGTTGCGCTCGAGCCCGGCGCGGTCGGTGATCTCGATCCGGCCGCGGCGATAGCTGATCAGCCCCTTGTCCTGCAGACTGCGCGCGATCGGGCTGACGCTGGTGCGCTGGACGCCCAGCATCTCGGCCAGATATTCCTGCGTCAGCGGGATGATCTCGCCTTCGACGCGGTCGTGCGCGGTCAGCAGCCAGCGGCAGCAGCGCGTCTCGATCGGGTGAAGGGCGTTGCACGCGACCGACTGCATCACCTGCGCGAGCAAGGCGTCGGCATAGCGGCAGAAGATGCTGCGCACATGCGCCGAGCGCGCCTTGACGCTCTCAATCGCGGCGATGGGCACGCGGAGCGCCGGCCCGGACATCTGCACGACGGCGCGCGCGAAGGCGGGCGCGCTTCCGCAGCTGACGATCCCGCCTGCGGCGCCTTCCTTGCCGATCGTGGCGACTTCAACGGTGCGCCCGTCTCCGATGAAGATAACGAGCGAAATCATCGCGCCGGCGGCAGGAAAGTAGCTCGCCGGCACTTCCCCGCCTGCATCGAACAGCACCGCGTCCCGTGTCAGCTCGACCACTTCGGCCGCCGATTCCAGAATGGCGCGGTCGCCGGGGCTGAAGGTTGCAAGCAGGCGATTGCCTGCGAAGAGCGTCGCGATAGCGGTCGGCTGCAAGCCGCCCGCGCTTCCTGCGGTCTCGACCACGATGTTCCCCCCAATGATACAGAACCAGGCGCGAACGGCGCCTCAACTCGGTCGGATATGGGAGAAATACCATAACGGGTGAGGAACGTCTGTCGGCGAGTCGACAATAACCCCTTGAAAGTGGTTGCTTTGGATTAATTGCCGCGGAGTTGAGCATGCGGGAAACCGCATATTGCTCATATCGTATCCGAAATGGATGTTCTTGCCTCCGAATCGGGGGTGATGTTCGACGTGGCCGAACCTTTCTTCGCGGTGCTCGGCTACTTCATGCACGAAACGTTGCTGTTTGCCGCGTCCGGGTTCCTCCTGCTAGGCCTCAGCGACCTTGCCGTGGATGCGATCTGGATCAGGAGGACGGCGAGGCACCGGCTACGGCCTGGCGCGATGCTGCGAGCGGACAGCTTGCCCGAGGCTAGGTCGCCTGGCCTGATCGCTGTCTTCGTGCCCGCATGGGACGAGAGCGCCGTCATCGGCGACATGCTCCGGAACAGCTTGGAGACCTTCGGCGACGGCGAATATCTCATCTTCGTCGGCGCTTATCCGAACGATCCGGCCACGATCGCGGCTGTGCGCAGCGTGGATGATCGCCGGGTTCGGCTGATCGTCGGGCCGGTGCCCGGCGGAACGACCAAAGCGGATTGCCTGAACGGCCTCTGGTTGGGGTTGCTGGAAGAGGAGCGGCGAGTTGGGAGGCAGGCCAAGGCAGTCGTGCTTCAAGACGCCGAGGATGTCGTGCATTCGGCCGAGCTGCGCATCTTCGATCGTCTGGTTGAGGAGTATGACCTGGTTCAGCTGCCGGTGCTTCCCCTGGTCGAGGATGCGAGCTGGGTTTCAACCTCCTACGCGGACGAGTTTGCGGAGGCGCATGGCAAGGAACTCGTCGTTCGCCAGGCGCTCGGCGCCAGCATTCCGTCCGCAGGCGTGGGCTGCGCCTTCTCGCGCGCAGGGCTCCAGATGATGGCGGCGAAGAATGGAGGCCTTCCATTCGAGGCGGACAGCCTCACGGAGGATTATGAGCTCGGCCTCAAGCTTCACGCTTATGGCGCGAAGGCCGCGTTCGTCAGGCTGCGCGCGTGCAAGGGTGGGGCGGTGGTTGCCACGAAGGAATATTTCCCCGGCAGCGTCCAGGCAGCCGTCAATCAAAAGGCCCGGTGGATGACGGGAATCGCGCTCTCCGGCTGGGACCGCCTCGGCTGGAGCGGCGGGTTTGCAGAGCGCTGGATGCGCCTCAGGGACCGGCAATCCGTGCTGGCTGCGATCCTGCTCTGTGCGGCTTACCTTACGCTGCTCCTTTGGGGAGTGCTCCAGACCCGAGCTTTGATCATGGGTGTGCCTCTCCCAGAGGTTAGCGAAGCCCTCCAGCTCCTGCTGAACGTGAATTTGGCGATGCTCGGCTGGCGCCTGGCGGTGCGGTTTGCGTTCGTGACGCGGGCTTATGGCTGGGCTCAGGGCCTGAGGTCGATCCCGCGAGTGCTCGTGTCGAACCTGATCTCGATGTGGGCGGCGCAGCGCGCGATCTACCGCTATCTTGCAATCCGGCGGAGCGGAACCACCGTCTGGGGCAAGACTGCGCATCGCTTCCCGATCCAAGTCCCGGCTGAATGAGCGGTCCCGCACCGCTTCGATTCCTGGGGCTGGTGCTTGGAGGCTGGGTGGCCGTGCGTGCGGCGATGCTTGCGCCGGGCTGGTGGCTGGCAGCGGAGGCTCCGCTCCCGGTGCTCATCAAGCGCGCCGCGGCTTCGCCTGCCGTTGCAGCGAGGCGAGTTCAGCCTGTGCTGCCTGACGCCGAACCGCGTGAGGAGGTCGAACGTGTCTTGGTTGAGCGCCCCTCAAAGTCGGCTGAAATGATCCGAGGCGGCGAAAGGATCGATGTAGTACCGCCGGCCGCCGAGAGCACCAGCTCCGCGGGTAGCCAGCTCGCGCAGATCTTCTTGCCTCCTCGCTCTTCGCCGCAGCGTCCACCGCTTGCACCCGGAACGCCTTTCTCCGGGGTTCCTAGCCGTTGGTCGGTGTCTGCTTGGGCATTGGTGCGCCGGGGCGAAGGGCCGCAGCTCGCCACGGGTGGTTTGCTGGGCGGCAGTCAGGCGGGCCTTCGGGCCACCTACCGGTTGACCGAGAGACTGGCGTTGAGCGGGCGGATATACGCTCCGCTGAACGAACCTGGAGGTGCCGAGGCGGCGCTCGGGGTGGAGTGGCAGCCGCACCGGGGGATTCCAGTGCGCCTCCTCGCCGAGCGGCGACAGGCGCTTGGGGCCGACGGCCGAAGCGCGTTCGCGGTGCTGGCGCACGGCGGCATCAGCGAAAAACCGATCTACGGGCGCGTCACGCTGGACGCTTATGCGCAAGCGGGGTTCGTCGGGCTGAAGTCGCGTGACGGTTTCGTCGACGGGGCGGTGCGGCTCGGCATCCCGTTCGCTCAAGATCTAAGCGTGGGGCTGGGCGCGTGGGGAGCAGCGCAGCCGGGCGTGTCACGGCTCGACGTCGGTCCTCAGGCTTCCTACCGATTGCCAGCCTTCGGCGAGAAGGTTCGCATCTCCGCCTACTGGAGGGTGCGCGTCGCAGGCAATGCGAGGCCGGGCTCCGGGCCCGCTCTTACCCTCTCGACAGATTTTTAATCCGGCTGGGGCGGCGCGGGTTCCCATCCGGAGTCTCTAGCGGCTAGTTTGCCGCCCGTGGACATCTACCTTCCTGTCGCAGGCCTGTCGGTCAATGTCCTCGTCATCGTCGGCCTGGGTGCGGTCGTGGGCCTGCTCACCGGCATGGTCGGCGTCGGCGGCGGCTTTCTGACGACGCCCATCCTCATCTTCTACGGCATCCCGCCCGCCGTCGCGGTGGCCTCCTCCACGACCCAGATCACCGGCGCGAGCGTCTCCGGAGTGATGGCGCACCGCCGCCGCAAGGGCGTCGACTACCGGATGGGCGCGGTGCTGGTCGCCGGCGGCACGCTCGGCGCGCTGGCGGGCGGCGGGCTGTTCCGCCTCCTGCAGGACACCGGCCAGATCGATACCGCCATCGCCTTGCTCTACGTGATCCTGCTCGGCTCGATCGGGCTCCTGATGGCCAAGGAAGCGGCAACCGCGCTCGAGATCATCAAGCCCAATCCGCGCAAGAAAGCCGGGCGGCGGCACAATCCCATCATCGCGGTGCTGCCGATGCGCTGGCGCTTCTACCAGTCCGGCCTCTACATTTCACCGCTGGCGCCACTCGCGCTCGGCTTCTTCTCCGGCATGCTGACCGTGCTGCTGGGGGTGGGCGGCGGCTTCCTGGTGGTACCGGCTATGATCTACCTGCTCGGCATGTCGGCGAGCGTCGTGGTCGGCACCTCGCTGCTCCAGATCCTGTTCGTGACCGCCGCGACGACCCTGATCCATGCCACCACCACCAAGTCGGTCGATATCGTGCTCGCGGTGCTGCTGCTCCTGGGGAGCGTCGTCGGCGCCCAATATGGCGCCCGCTTCGCGCAAAAGGCCAAGCCAGAGCTGCTCCGCATGGTGCTTGCCATCATCGTGCTCGCCGTCGCGCTTCGCATGGGGCTGGAGCTCGGCTGGCGCCCGCCCGAAATTTACACGGTCCAGGGCCTATGAGCTGGCTTCGGCCCCTGTTCCTGCTCCTCTTCGCGCCGCTGCTGCTCGCGCAGGCGGAGCCGAAGCTGGTGCCCGACGTGTCGCATCGCCAAGTCGAGGTTCGCTACAGCTTCACGGGAGCGGAGCTGCTGCTGTTCGGGGCGATCCTCTATCCTGGTGGCAGGGTGCCGAGCGATCCGGCCGACATCGTCGTCGTCCTCAAAGGCCCGGTCGAGCCGATCGTCGTGCGGGAGAAGCGGAAGGTGGCCGGCATCTGGATGAATGTGGCGAGCGAGCGCTTCCGCTCCGCGCCGTCCTTCTACGCGGTCGCTTCCTCGCGGCCGTTGCCGGCCCTGGTCGACGATCGTATCGCCGCCATTTACGAGCTCGGCGTCGAGAATTTGCAGCTCTCTCCCGGCGCCGGCGCGGCCCGGCAGGAGCAACAGCGTTTCGAGGCGGGGCTGATCGATCTCATGAAGCGCCGCCAGCTTTATTTCGAGAATCCGCGCGGCGTCGAGATCAGCCAAGGCGTGCTTTATCGGGCGCGCCTCAGCATTCCCGCTCGGGTGCCGATCGGCGACTATACGGCCGAGACCTTCCTCATCAAGGACGGCAAGGTTCTCGCCGCGGCGGTGCGCGAGATCCGCGTCGAGAAGCTCGGCTTCGAGCGCTTCGTCGCGACGGCAGCGGAGCGCTGGTCGCTGGCGTACGGCCTGTTCGCCGTGCTGATCTCGCTGTTCCTCGGCTGGAGCGCGAGCGCCGCCTTCAAGCGTCGCGGTTAGGCGCCGCCGCACAGGCAGCTCGAACGGCTTGTTTACCCTTATGATTTAGCGATGCGGCGATACCCAAGGCAAACAGGGGGGAATTACTGCCGCTATGGATATGCTGAACCCGAACGGTTTTCAGGTCGATGAGACCGCTGGCACCAACGAGCGGATCGCCTCCACCGTCGCCGCGATCGTCCAGCCCCGCGTGGAGCGGCACAGTCATATCGGCATCGTCACCGAGATTTCGGGCGGCGGTGCGCGCATCCAGGTGGACGGCGCCGCGCTTCGCGCGCTCGGCCAGGATCCGGACCCCAGCGTCGCTCTGTCCGGCCAGGTCGGCAGCCAGGTCAAGCTCGAGGTCGGCAAGCGTTGGCTCCTCGCCAACGTCCGCAACCTCAAGGCCGGCGACGTCGGCGATGTGGTCCTCGCGGATATCGACTTCCTGGGTGAAGGCGACGAGGACGAGCAAAGCGGCAAGCTGGTCAACTTCAAGCGCGGCATCACCTGCTATCCGATCCCAGGCAACCGGGTCTTCCCGGTCACCGGCGAGGATCTGAAGCAGATGTTCGCCGCCGACGAGCGCGCGCATATCGAGATCGGCACCGTTTATCCGACCAAGGACGTGCGCGGCGCTCTCTATATCGACGCCATGCTCGGCAAGCATTTCGCGCTTCTGGGATCGACCGGCACGGGTAAGTCGACGTCGGCCGCGCTCATCATGCACCGCATCTGCGATATGGCTCCCGAGGGTCACATCGTCATGATCGACCCGCACGGCGAATATTCGGCCGCGTTCAAAGGCTATGGCGAGCTGTTCAACGTCGACAACCTTGCCATGCCCTACTGGCTGATGAATTTCGAAGAGCATTGCGAGGTCATGCTCACGTCGCAGGGCTCGGATCGCCAGGCCGACGCCGACATTCTAGCCAAGTGCCTGCTCCACGCCCGTTCCAAGAACCGGGTAGCAGAAGGGCTGACCAAGCTCACCGTGGATTCGCCGATCCCGTACACGCTGACCGACCTCAGCAACGCCATCCAGAACGAAATGGGTATCCTCAATAAGGCAACGGACACCGCGCCTTACATGCGGCTCAAGACCAAGATCGACGAACTGAAAGCGGATCCGCGCTACAGCTTCATGTTCTCCGGCATGCTCGTCGCCGACAGCATGTCGACCTTCATCTCGAAGATCTTCCGCCTGCCCGCCAAGGGCAAGCCGATCTCGATCGTCGACGTGTCGGGCGTGCCGTCGGACATCACCTCTGTGGTGGTGGCGGTGCTCTCCCGTCTCGTCTTCGATTATGCGATCTGGTCAAGGAACGAGCTGCAGCGTCCGGTCCTCCTCGTCTGCGAAGAGGCGCACCGCTACGTGCCGGCCGACAAGACGTCGAGCGGCCAGGCCGTCCGCAAGATCCTGGAGCGGATCGCCAAGGAAGGCCGTAAATACGGCGTTTCCTTGGGCCTGATCACGCAGCGCCCGTCGGATCTGGCCGAAGGCGTGCTCTCCCAGTGCGGCACCATCATTGCGATGCGCCTCAACAACGAGCGCGACCAACATTTCGTGAAGGCGGCCATGCCGGAAGGCGCGCGGGGCTTCCTCGACGTCATTCCGGCGCTCCGCAACCGCGAGTGCATCGTGTGCGGCGAGGGCGTCTCGATCCCGATCCGCGTCGCTTTCGACGACCTCGAACATTCCCGCCGGCCGGCCTCGTCCGACCCGATGTTCTCTGAGCTTTGGAAGCAGAGCGGCGAGGAAGAAGCGATGGTCGCGCGCGTGGTCAAGCGCTGGCGAGCCCAGGGCAGGTAATAAGATCGGGTCGAAGTGGCACTTCGACCCGGTTCTTCGAAGGGAAAAGAGGCGCTCCACTCGGGTGGAGCGCCTCTTTTTTGTTGGATTAGAGGCTGGAGAAGCCGGGCTTCGCGGCGCCGGCCGACTGCACCGGCTCGGCCACACCCGGCCGGATCGCCAGCAGGCTCTGGAGCCTTGAGCGGAAGGCTGCGAGCGCGGGGCCGTCGAGCTGCGAGCGCAGCGTGAAGCGGACGGAGGCCGGGTTGATCGGCACGCCGTTGCGGTGGAGTTCGTAATGAAGGTGGGGGCCGGTCGAAAGGCCGGTCGAGCCGACATAGCCGATCAGCTCGCCTTGCTTCACATACTCGCCGGGCGCCGCGATGATGCGGCTCATGTGGCTGTAGCTGGTCATAAGGCCGCCGGCATGGTCGATGCGCACCTGCTTGCCGTAGCCGCCTGACCAGCCGGCCATTGCAACGCGTCCATCGGTGGCGGCGAGGATCGGAGTGCCGTAGCCCGCCTGGAAATCCATGCCCTTGTGCATGCGGGTATAGCCGAGGATCGGGTGGCGCCTCAGACCGAAACTTGAGGAGACAGAGCCCGGCACCGGTCTCTGCAGCATGCCGCTTGCCTTGCCGACACCCGAAGCTTCGAACCATTGAACGCGTCCGCCTTGCTCCCAGGGCATCATCTGCAGGCTGCGGCCGCTGCTGCGCTGCAGCCCAGCATAAAGGAGCGCACCGCTCTCGCTTTCGCCGGTGGCGGCGCGGCGATGCTCAAGGACGACGTCGAAGCGATCGTCTTCCGTGAGGCTTCCGATGTCGAGTTGGGCCGCGATGGCGCGGATGTAGGTTTCGACCGCCTTGGCCGGCACGCCGGCGGCGCGCGCGGAGCGGTAGAGGCTGGTGCCGATCCGGCCCTGGATGCGCAGCGGCGTTCCGTCGATGGTGATCGGGATCCGATTCATGACCAGCTGGCCGTTCACGCGCTGGAACTGGAGCTTGAGCGCAAGGCTCGCCCGAAAGGATAGGGCCTCGACCGGACGCGCGACGTTGCTGTTCGGGCGGCGCCCGAGCGTCAGGTCCATCGTCGTGCCGGGCTTGATGTCGGCCGGGTTGACCGCGGTCGCGACCATCGCCTCGATCCGGGCGGCTTCCACTTGGGCGACACCGGCCCGTTCGAGCACGCGGGCGAAGCCGTCGCCGAAGCCCAGAGTGGCGAGCAGGTCGACGCTGGGCCGTTCCGGAGCGTCTGCGAGCGGCTCGACCGCGTCGCTCGCGGCCATGCGGCGGCCAGTATCTGCGCCCAGCGCGAGCGGAGCGATGGCGAGCGCGCGGGATTCTTCCCACTGTGCGTCGGCCAGTGGCGCCGGAGCTGCTCCAGCAACTGAATCGAGCGGCGGAGCGAAGGAGTAAGCGGCGTAGCAGAGGGCGAAACAGGTCCCGAGGCCGCGGAACCACTCCCGTGATCCGATGCGGAGGCCGAGGTCGACGACAAGGTCGATCTCGCCGGCACGAGAGCGAAGCGCGGTTACTTTCTCGCCGAGGCTCGGGCGCACCGGCGGGCGATGGAGCGCATTCTGGAGGCTCAGGACCGCTGCCCCGCCTCCCGATCCGGCGCTGAATTCGCTATATTGATACAAAAGGCAGAACCCCGCAGCCCCGATTCCCCGCCGCAGGAGAGTCTCCCGCGCCAGTGACGAGGACTGTGGAAGAACCTGGTAAAAGTAAAGTTAACAAGAAGCGGGACCCGTAACGAACAAGACGGGGCGTGCCGCTCGGGCGGACGAGCCGTGCTTTCCCGGCGGAACTCGCCTAAGTTGTTGCGCTTTGGCGTCCAAAGCCCAATCTAGCTTGCATGAGCGAATACGCCCGGTCGCCGCTGGCGGCCATTCTGGGGCCGACCAATACAGGCAAGACCCACCTGGCGGTCGAACGCATGTGCGCTCATTCCAGCGGGATGATCGGCTTCCCGCTGCGGCTTCTCGCCCGGGAAATCTACGACCGCGTGGTGAAGCTAAAGGGCGCAAACCAGGTTGCCCTCATCACCGGCGAGGAGAAGATCCTTCCCAAGGACGCGCGCTGGTTCCTTTGCACCGCGGAATCGATGCCGATGGAGCGCGACTTCGCCTTTGTCGCGCTGGACGAGGCGCAGCTCGGGGCGGATCCGGAGCGCGGCCATGTCTTCACCGATCGGATGCTCCACGCGCGTGGGCGCGATGAGACCATGATCTTAGGGTCGGAAGCGCTGGCTCCGATGGTGCGAGCCCTCCTTCCCAAGGCGGAGATCATCGGTCGTCCTCGCTTCTCCACCTTGAGCTACGTCCAGCCGACCAAGCTCTCCCGCTTGCCGCCGCGCTCCGCCATCGTCGCCTTCTCGGCCGAGCAGGTCTATGCGGTCGCCGAGATGCTGCGCCGGATGCGCGGCGGTGCGGCCGTGGTGATGGGCGCTCTTTCGCCGCGAACCCGCAATGCGCAGGTCGCGATGTATCAGGCGGGCGAGGTGGATTACCTGGTTGCGACGGACGCGATCGGCATGGGTCTCAACATGGACGTGACTCATGTGGCGTTCGCGGGGCTCAGCAAGTTCGACGGCAAGCGCCGGCGCCGGCTGACCCCTGCGGAAATGGCGCAGATCGCCGGGCGAGCGGGGCGGCACCAGCGTGACGGCACGTTCGGAAGCTTGACGCTCGAGGGCGAGCTCTCGGCCGAGTTCCGCCCCGAAGAGATCGAGGCCATCGAGCAGCATCGCTTCGCTCCGCTCGACCACCTCTACTGGCGCGAGGGCGATCCCGACTTCCGCAGCATGGAGGCGCTGATCCGGACGCTCGAACGGCGGCCGGATACAGCCGGTCTTCGCCCCGCGCCCGAAGCGATCGATCTCGCGGTGCTGAAGCGGCTGGCGGAAGATCCGGAGGTGCGCGAGCGCGCCGTCGGCTATGAACGTGTGCGGCGGCTCTGGGCGGCATGCGGCCTGCCCGACTTCAGGAAGACGGGTCCGGAGCCCCACGCCCGGCTGGTCGCCCGCATCTATGTGCACCTGACCGAAGGCAATGGCCGCATCCCGCAGGGCTGGTACGCGGAGCAGGTCGCCAAGCTGGACAACGTCCAGGGCGACATCGACGCCCTCGCCGACCGCATCGCAGGGGTGCGGACCTGGGCCTATATCGCCCATCGTCCCGATTGGCTGCTGGCGCCGGAGGAGATGGCCGAGCGCACGCGCGCGGTCGAGGAGAAGTTGTCGGACGCGCTTCACGAGCGGCTCACCCAGCGCTTCGTCGATCGCCGCACTTCCGTCCTGATGCGCGACGTCGGCAAGGGCGCGGGCGAGTTTCCGGTGGTGGTGGTCGACGAGCAGGGCGAGGTCAGCGTCGGCAGTTACCCGATCGGCCGCCTGGAGGGCTTCCACTTCGAGGTGGACCCCTCCGCCCGCCATTCCGACCGCAAGATGCTGCTCGCCACCGCCGAGCGGCGCCTTGGCGGGGAGTTCGAGCGGCGGGCGCAGGCTCTGGTTGCCGATACGGACGACAATTTCTCGCTCCGCACCGACGCCGACCAACCGGTCGCAATCCTCTGGCGCGGACATCAGGTGGCGCGGCTTGGACCCGGCAAGAACCTTCTCTCCCCGCGTGTCCTCCTGGACTCCCGTCTCGAGCGGCTGTCGCCCCGCGGCAAGGAAGCGGCGGTTGAGCGCCTGAAGCTATGGGTCGCGCACCAGATCGAGCGCTGGCTCGGGCACCTGCGCGTCGCCGGAATGGCAACTCACGATCCCGGCGCAACGCCCGCGCTCCGGGCCGTGCTGGCGATGCTGGTGGACGAAGGCGGCATCATCGGCCGCGAAGCCGTGGCGAAGCCGCTCGCCCAAGTCGATAGGGACCAGCGCCGCCGCCTCGCCAAGCTCAAGATCCGGATCGGCGCGCTCGACCTGTTCATGCCCGAAGTCCTTCGGCCGGAAGCACGGCGCTGGCGGTCGGCGTTGCGATCCGCCGCGGCCGGAGAGACGATGCCGGCGCTGCCGCCCGAATCCAGTGTCGTCCTGCCGACGCCGAACGACAAGGCGCGCGATCTCCTTACCCGCCTCGGCTTCCGCGCGCTGGGCCCCCAGATGCTCCGCGTCGACATCGCCGAGCGGATCGCCAAGCATGCCCATGAAGCGCGGGCCGGCAAGCAGCCGCAGGTTGTGGATGAAGCGCTGATCACTTCGCTCGGTCTCCAGCCGCAGGCGCTGGCGAGGCTGCTCAAGGATGTCGGCTTCCGTCCGACCAACGGCGATGCCGGCTGGATCTGGCGCGGCAAGGTCCGCGAGCGGGCCGAAGCTCCCGCCAATCCATCGCACGCCTTTGCGGCGCTTGCGGGCCTCAGGCGTGGCTGAGAGCCTTCGGCTCGACAAGTTCCTCTGGTTCGCGCGGATCGTGAAGACCCGCGGGCTTGCCCAGCAACTCGCCGAGGACGGGCGCATCCGCCTCTCGGGTCGCGTGATCGCTCGCTCGCATGCACCCGTGAAGATCGGGGATGTGCTGAGCTTTGCGGTTCACGGCCGGGTGCGAGTGATCCGGATCGAGGCGATCCCCGCCCGCCGCGGGCCTCCGGCCGAGGCACGGGCGCTCTACAGCGAGCTTCCCGACACCCCGTTGACGAGCGGAGGGAGCCAAGACTAGGGCCAGAGGCTTCAGGAGAAGCCCATGACCTACGTCGTCACCGAAGCCTGCATCCGCTGCAAATATATGGACTGCGTGGAGGTCTGCCCGGTGGACTGCTTCTACGAGGGCGATAACATGCTGGTGATCAATCCCAGCGAGTGCATCGATTGCGGCGTGTGCGAGCCTGAATGCCCGGCCGAGGCGATTCTGCCCGACACGGAGGCGGGTCTGGAGAAGTGGCTCGAAATCAACGCCACTTATTCCGCGGAATGGCCCAACCTCACGCGCAAGCGCCCCTCCCCCGAAGATGCGGACGAGCATAAGGGCGAGGAAGGCAAGTTCGACAAATACTTCTCCGCCGAACCCGGCCAGGGCGACTAGCTCCTCATACCGGCGCTGCAACGATCGGGCTTTTGAGCCCGGCCGGCCTCTGCTATTCTCCGCCACCTGACGGTCAGGGGGAGGAAAACATGGCTTTGGACGCGCAGCTACGGGATTGGGCGCCGCGAGTGCTCAGCATCGTCCGGATCGTCACCGGCCTCATCTTCATGGCGCACGGAACGCAGAAGTTCCTCTCGTTCCCGGTGGGTGAATATGCCGGCTCCGGGCTCGCGCTCAACAATCCCGGCGCGTTTGCGGGCGTGATCGAACTGGTCTGCGGCTTCCTGATCGCGATCGGGCTGTTCACGCGGCCCGCGGCCTTCCTCGCCTCGGGCACGATGGCCGTCGCTTACTGGATGGCCCATGCGCCGCAGAACGCCTTCCCGGTGAACAATGGCGGCGATGCGGCTATCCTCTACTGCTTCATATTCCTTTATTTCGTGTTCGCCGGTCCCGGGCCATGGAGCATCGACGCGCGCCGGCACCGTGCCGGAACCCCCGCTTAGTTCTTTTTTGGCAGCGACTTTGGCGGAAAAGCTAGCTTTCCGTCCTAATTTCTGTTATAAAATTGTCATCGAAGCGGATGTGTATCGCATCTGCGTAGGTGATCAGACGAGAATCGCCGCAAAAATCGAATCACTGAATGCATCTGATGGGGCGGGTGCGGTTTGGCGCGATTGGCGATCTATTTCCACGGGAAGGCGAATAAATGGCAGCGAAGGCGTTGAGCTTCGACGTTGGCGACTACGTAGTTTATCCCAAGCACGGCGTTGGCCGTGTCATCGAGCTCCAGAGCACCGACATTGCGGGCATGCAGCTCGAACTTTACGTTCTGCGGTTCGAAAAGGAGCGCATGACGCTCCGGGTTCCCACCAACAAGGCCGAAAGCGTCGGCATGCGCAAGCTTTCGTCGGACAAGACGCTGCGCGATGCGCTTGAGACGCTGAAGGGCAAGCCCAAGGTGAAGCGCACGATGTGGTCGCGCCGGGCCCAGGAATATGAAGCGAAGATCAATTCGGGCGATCTCATCTCGATCGCCGAAGTGACTCGCGACCTGTTCCGTGCCGACGATCAGCCGGAGCAGAGCTATTCCGAGCGGCAGATTTTCGAGGCGGCTTCCAGCCGTCTCGCCCGCGAGCTGGCGGCGATGGAAGAGGTGGATGAGCCGGCGGCGCTGGTGAAGATCCTGGAGATCCTCAACAAGGCTGCGGCGATCTACAACAAGGACAAGGTGGTCGAGAAGTAAGCTTCTCCCCAGCTGAACACGAAGAGGGCGGTCCCGCGATGGGCCGCCTTTTTCATATTGCGCGGCTGCCCCCGCGCCTGTATTGTTCACCTAACACAGCGAGGAGGTCCGTGATGCGATTGGCTGCGATCCTGATGTCCACCCTGGCGCTTGCCGCCTGCAACATGGGCGCCAATGCCCAGGAGAGCAGCGGAGGGGGCGACGGCGGGCCTGTCACTCAGCGCAGCTACCAGTTGAGCGGCTTCGACGCCGTTGGAAGCGGGGGCTCGCAGGACGTGATCGTTACGGTCGGCGGCGCCCATTCGGTGCGCGCGGAAGGCGTAGCAGAAGCGCTCGACCGGCTGGAGATTGAGGTCGAGGACGGCACGCTCAAGATTGGCAACAAGCGGGGCTCGAACTGGAACATCGGCTGGGGCGGCAATCGGCCGAAGACGACGGTTTATGTCACGCTGCCGGCAATCCGCTCCGCAGCGGTCGCAGGTTCCGGCGACATGCGCGTCGACCGCGTGCAGGGGGATCGGTTCCAAGCCTCCGTCGCCGGGTCCGGGGACCTCGACATCGGGCAGATCCTGGTTGCGGAAACGAAGTTTTCGGTCGCCGGGTCGGGCAACATAAAGGCCGTGGGCACCGCCCAGAATTCGTCCGTCTCGATCGCGGGGTCCGGGGACATCGACACGGGCGGCGTGCAGGTGCGGACCGCATCGGCCTCGGTCGCTGGATCGGGCAACATCCGCATCCATGCCAGCGAGACCGCGAACATTTCGATCGTCGGATCGGGCGATGTCGAGGTGAGCGGCTCGGCCAAGTGCAACGTCAGCAAGCGCGGCTCGGGCGGAGTGCGTTGCACCGCCTAGGGCCTCGGGATGGAGCGTGGTTAGCTCCGGTTTAACGAATCGCGGCGCATGGTCCTGCTCATGACCAGGATCATGCCCCTCGCTTTCATCGCTTTGCTTGGCCACCCCGCTTCGGCGGCCGAGCGGCGCTACACGATCACTGACTTCGACCGCATCCATGTCGAAGGCCCTTTCCAGGTGACGCTGGTTACCGGCAAGGGCGTCTCGGCCCTTGCCACCGGCGACACTCAGGCACTCGAGCGGGTCTCGATCGAAGTTCAGAACCGCACGCTGAAAATCCGGCCGAACCGCTCCGCCTGGGGCGGTTATCCGGGCAAGAGCACGGGCGCGGTCAAGCTCGCCGTGACCACGCACGAACTACGCGGCGCCACCGTGATCGGTTCGGGCAGCCTCAGCGTCGACAAGGCGCGCGCAATGAAGTTCGATGCTGCGATTTCCGGCAGCGGCCGGATCGGGATCGCCAACGTCGAAGCCGACATGTTGACGCTCGGCCTGCTCGGTGCGGGCAAGCTCATTGTCGCCGGCAAGGTGAAGAGCCTCC
Organism: uncultured Sphingosinicella sp.; assembly: GCF_902806315.1. Classification (GTDB taxonomy): domain Bacteria; phylum Pseudomonadota; class Alphaproteobacteria; order Sphingomonadales; family Sphingomonadaceae; genus Allosphingosinicella. The sequence goes on along the minus strand of NZ_CADCWD010000070.1, from coordinate 17,977 downwards.
GCGCGACCGTCACCGGCGCGGGCGAGCTCGATGGCAGCCAATTGACCGCCGAGGATGCGGAAATCGCCGCCGACACGTCGGGCGCGATCGGTCTCGGCGTCAAGCGCGCCGTGAAGCTGACGGCGACCGGCGCCGGCGATGTGGCCATCGCAGGAACGCCAGCTTGCACGGTGGATCACAGAGGTGCCGGTAGCATCAGCTGCGGCAAATAGGCCTCAGATCAGCGCCAGCGCCGCAAGTTTGACTGCCAGGCCGGGCGGCAGGAACGAAATGCCCTCATCCGTTCCATCGAAATCCGCCGGGGCATCGGTGGGCGCCAGATAGCGCCAGCCCTGATGTGCCCGCTTGGGTGCGGCTTTCACGGCCACGAGTATCGGATCGAGGTGGATGACCGTCCGCCGGTCCTCGCCTTCGGCGAAACCGACGATCCGGTTGCGGGCCGTGATCCGGTGCTTGACGATCCAGTAGATGGACCCGCCAATGAGCTCGTCCGCCCGCTTGGGCTTGAAGCGCGTAACGATCGGAACGACGCCGCCGCTCAGCCGCGCCTCCTGCCGTTTCCTCAGAGCATCGAAACTGGCACAGCCGACGGCTACCTTGCTGATGTTGAGGAACCCCATGGCTCAGGCCATCTGCCGCACTCTCTTCGGGAGATCAACAACTTAGCCCGCGAGGCCGGACGCGACGGCGAGGCCGAGAAAGGCGAAGAAGCCCATCGAGTCGGTGATCATCGTCACGAAGACCGACGAGGCGACCGCGGGGTCCTGATCGAGCCGTTCGAGGATGACAGGGACGAGCACTCCGGCGAGACCCGCGACGGCGATGTTGATCAGCATCGCCGCAGCGATCACCATGCCGAGCTGCGGGTTCCAGAAGACGAGCCCGGCGCCGACGCCGATGAGGATCGCGATCGTGAGCCCGTTCAGGAGCGCGAGACGGATCTCGCGTGAGATGGTGCGCCATGTGTTCGAGCGGGTGAGCTGGTTCATCGCGAGCGCACGGACGGCCACCGCCATCGTCTGCGTGCCGGCATTGCCGCCGATGGAAGCGACGATCGGCATCAGCACGGCAAGCGCGACCATCTGCTCGATCGCGGCGCCGAACAGGGCGATGATGGTGGAGGCGACGAGCGCCGTGAACAAATTGGCCACCAACCAACGCACCCGCGCGCGATAGCTGTCGCGGATCGGCTGGTTGATATCGCCCTCGTCGCCCGCGCCCGAGAGCAGCAGCACGTCCTCGCTGGCCTCCTCCTGAATGATGTGGACGATGTCGTCGACGGTGATCATGCCGACGAGCCGGCCCGCCTGGTCGACGACGGCGGCCGAGATCAGCGCATATTTTTGGAAGCGAAGCGCGACTTCCTCCTGGTCCATGTCGACCGGGATCAAGGTCTGCTCCCGCTGCATCAGGTCGGCCACGGCGAAGTTGCGCGGCGTGCGCAGGATCCAGCTCAGCATCACCGTGCCGACCGGGTGGTGGCGCTGATCCACCACGTAAATCTCCCAGAAATCCGTCGTGAGATCCTCGCCGGCGCGCAGGTAATCGATCACTTGCCCGACGGTCCAATGCTCGGGCACCGCGATCAGGTCGCGCTGCATCAGGCGGCCGGCGGATTCCTCCGGGAAGGAGAGCGCTTCCTCGATCGCTGCCCGGTCGTCGGGGTCGAGCGCGCGGAGGACGGCGCGCTGCTCGCTCTCCTCCATGTCCTCGATGATCGCGACCGCGTCGTCCGTTTCCATGTCGCCCGCGATGACGGCGACTTCGTGCGGCTCGAGCGCGTCGATCAGCTCGTCGCGCACCCAGTCGTTCATCTCGGCGAACACATCGCCGTCGAGAAGGTCGGCAACGGCCGAGGCGAGCGCGCGCCGCTCGTCGCTGTTCACGACCTCGAACAGGTCCGCCTTGTCGGCGGGGTGGAGCGGCTCGACCAGTTCGCGCGCGCCCTCGCGGTCGCCCGCCTCGACGCGGTCCAGCACCGAACGGACGAATTCGGGCTTCAGCCGGTCGTCTTCGTCCATCCGCTCTTCGGGGTGCGCGGCGGGGGCAAGGGCTTGGGGCGCTTCGAGATTGCTGTCGCTCATCGCCCCCTCTCCGCCTGGTTTTGCGCGCGTTCGGCGCTTCCTAGGACGGCCTACCGCGCCTGTCGACAATTCTAGCCGCCCGTCCTAAGTCGCTCGCCAAACAGCATCAGGAGACCCAAATGGCGGACGAACTCAACACGCTCGTGCTCAATCTCGACAGCGGCGGCGACGTCGTCATTCGTCTGCGGCCCGACCTCGCGCCGGGCCATGTCGAGCGCATCAAGCAGCTCGCTGACGAGGGCTTCTACGACGGCGTGGTCTTCCACCGCGTGATCGACGGCTTCATGGCGCAGGGTGGAGATCCCACCGGCACCGGCATGGGCGGCTCCAAGCAGCCCGACCTCAAGGCCGAATTCAGCCGCGAGCCGCACGTCCGCGGCGTCGCTTCCATGGCGCGCTCGCAGAACCCGAACAGCGCCAACAGCCAGTTCTTCATCTGCCTGGACGATGCCCGCTTCCTCGACGGTCAGTACACCGTTTGGGGCGAAGTCGTGGAAGGCATGGAGCATGTCGACGCGCTCCCTAAGGGCGAGCCCCCGCGCACTCCCGGCAAGATCGTCAAGGCGTCGCTGCGCGCCTGAGCATGCGCGTCGTCACCCTGGTGACGGGCGCATCGAGCGGTCTTGGGGCGGAGTTCGCTTGCGCGTGCGCCCGGCGCGGCGATGTCCTTGCTCTGGTCGCACGGCGGCGGGACCGGCTGGAGGCGCTCGCCACGGAACTTGGCGGCAACACGGAAATCTTCGTCACTGACCTTGCCGAGCCGGGCGCCGTCCAAAGGCTGATGGCTGATCTTGCCGCCCGCGGCCTCACGGTCGGGACGCTCATCAACAATGCCGGGGCCGGCGTCACCGGCCCCTTCGCGGACCTGTCGATCGGTCGCCAGCTCGGCCTTGTGGACCTCAACGTCCGCGCGCTGGTGGAACTCACCCACGCCGTTCTGCCGGCCATGCGCGAGCGGGGGCGGGGCGCGATCCTCAACGTCGCCTCGACAGGCGCTTTCCAGGCGGGGCCGCGGATCGCCATCTACTTCGCATCGAAGGCGTTCGTCCTCTCCTTCACCGAAGCGCTGCATCAGGAGATGAAAGGGAGCGGCATCAAGGTGACCGCGCTCTGCCCCGGGCCTACCGACACCGAGTTCGGGCCGATCGCGGGTTTCAAGAAACCGGCGCTCCGTCTCTTCATCGGGGCTGTTGAGCCGGTGGTGCGCGCGGGCCTGCGCGGCCTGGATCGCAATCAGGCGGTGGTGATTCCCGGCCTTGCCAACAAGATCAGCGCCCAGTCGAACCGCCTGATCCCGCGGGCTGCGATGCGCCGCATCGCCGGAGCTTTGAAGCTCTAGCCGGCTTCCGGAAACGGAGCGATGAGCCGGCTGTACTCGGCCTCGGCCGTGCCATAGGTGTCGCCGGCGCGCTGCCGCAAGCCGGCGCGGTCCCGGACCGTCACCATGCCACGATGACAGCGGATCAGCCCCTCGCCTTCCAGGATGTGCAGCGCATCCGTGACGCTCGACCGCCGGATGGCGAGCATCACGGCGATCTCGCTGTGCGTGACTTCGATCTCGTCGCCTTCCACCCGGTCGTGAGCCATGAGCGTCCAGCGGCACAAACGAGTATCAACGGATTGCGTGAGGCTGGACACCACCGTGCAACTGAGCTGGACAGTGAAGACTCGGACGAAACGCAGCAGCAAATCGTGCAGCGTCGCGCTGGCGCGGCATGAGGCCAGCATGTCGGGGGCGGAGATCCGGAAGGCGGTGCCGCCGACGGCGGTCATCCTTGCCTCGTGCGGCGATGAATTGGATCCCAGCAGGACGGGCCAGCCGGCAAAGCCCTCATAGCCCGTATGAGCAACTCCGACGCGGCTTCCGCGCTCGTGGAACTCGCAAAAGGTGACGATCCCCGTTTCCGGGAAGAAGATGGCCTCGATTGGCTGTCCGGGACCGGCGAGCACCTCGTCCACCTCGATTGTGACGCGGGTGAGGAGAGGGGCGAGCAGCGCAAAATCCTCCGGCGACATGGCCCGAAGGAGGATGTTTCGGCAGGAACCCTGGGTATCGGCAATCATGTGCAGCGCTCATGGGAGCAGCCGATCCGCTCCACTCGCCCGTCGAGCGCAACGGGATCGCACATACAGGGCGGGGTGAACCCCATTTTGCTCTCCTTTCCACCCTAGCGGGCGCAGCCCGTGGCCGATGGATCAGAGCACGTCCCCGAACATGAACCACAGCAATGCGAACCAGGCGAGCAGCGCCGCGGCTCCCATCATCGAGACAAAAGCGGTCGATCTGCCTTCCGGTTCCGGATCATGGTCGGTCATGCTTCAGCCTGTTCATTGGAGCTGGGTCGCGGCAACTCGGCTTCGAGCGACGCTGACTAGCGCTTACGCCGGCGATTTCGGTCGCGCCGCTACCGTCTCGAACAGCCAATCATGGAAGATCTTTACCGGCCGCCGGGTCAGCGAGGAGCGGCGGCAGGCGAACCAGTAACTGTAGGGGCTGGGCACGCTCTGTTCGAAGATGCGGACGAGGCGATCGTCGCTGGAGCCGAACAAATGGCTTTCGAGCATGAAAGCAACGCCCAGGCCCTGCGCGGCGGCGTCGAGGATCAGCTGCCCGGAATCGAAATGATCGGTGGCGGCGGGCTGGAGATCGGGCAAGCCGATCGCCTCGCGCCAATAGGTGAAGGTTTCCGGCATGTCGCGGTGGAGGAAGATGGTGGCGCTCGCGAGCTGCGCGGGGTCGCGGATCGCGTTCGGCCCCTCCTGCACCTCGCGGGAGCCGATCGCGATCACGCAGTTGCTGTCGATGCGGCGGGAGTAAAGGACGGGATCGACTTCGGTGGTGATGGCGATTGCCGCGTCGATGCCGTCGTCCAGCCGTGCCAAGCGATTGGCGCCGGTGTCGATGTCGATGTGAAGGTCCGGAAACTTCGCCCGCAAAGTCGGAAGGCTCGGCATCAGCCGCTGCGAGGCGAAAAGGGAGGGGACGGCCAGCCTGAGCCGCATCATCTCGCTTTGGCCCGCCGCCCGCTCCATCGCCAGGGCCAGCGCGTCGATGGAGGGCCCGATCTCGCCAAGCAGCCGCTCGCCGTCCGGATTGAGCGACACCGCCTGGTGCCGCCGCTCGAACAAGGTGTGGCCGACATAGCGCTCAAGCGCCTGAACCCGGCGGGTAAGGGCAGGGGAAGAAAGGGCGAGCGCCTCTGCCGCGGCCTTCATCGAGCCGAGGCGCGCCACTTGGACGAAGGCTTCGATGGCCGTCAAAGGGGGAAGCCTGCGCATCCTTTGCCGCTCCTTGCGCCTCCTCGTTGTGCGCTGCAACTTTTCTGACTTATTTCAGCAACGTCGCCGAAATCAGCCGAATCCCACATGCAAGATGTGCAATCGTAGCACATTCCTTCGCAATTGCACAATGGCGGCCCGGCGCGGATAAGGAGCGTGCCTTTCAGGCATCCTCTCCTAAAACTTTTAGGGTCGGTTCTTCGGAGCCGGCCCTTTTTTTGTGCTCGTGTCCGAGTTGGTCGGCACGGCCCCGAACTGTTTTTGAACCGGCGGGGTGGAAGCTTTGTTGTCCCTTCTTATCTGGCCAATGGGCCGAGAGAGGAAGATTTCAGCATGGCGGACGACGAGAGAGGCCCGACGCGGCTCCAGGTGGCCAATATGCGCCCCGACGACAGCGGCCGCGGGATTGCGCGGCTTCCACGCTCGGTGATGGCGACGCTCGGCGTCAGCGAAGGCGACGTGATCGAGCTGGTCGGCAAGCGCTCCACGCCTGCGCGGGCGGTCTCGCCTTATCCGGAGGATGAGGGGCTTGGCATCATTCGGCTCGATGGCCTGCAGCGCGCCAATGCCGAAATCGGCTCGGGCGACTTCGTCGCCGTGCGCAAGGCGGATTCGAAGCCTGCACAGCGCGTTGTTTTCGCGCCCGCGCAGAAGAACCTACGCCTCCAAGGCTCGGCCAGTGCGCTGAAGCGGAGCTTCGGAATGAAGCCGGTGACGGCCGGCGATGTTGTTTCGACGACCGGCCAACAGCAGGTGCAGCGCGGCGACATTCCGCCCGAGCTTCGCCAGATGCTGAACGCGCCAGCCTATGCGCTGCAGGAGATCCGCCTGACGGTCGTCTCCACGACGCCCAAGGGCATCGTCCATATCGACGCGAACACAGAGGTCGAGCTTCGCTCCGAATATACCGAGGCCAAGGACACGCGCCGCGCCGACGTCACTTATGACGATATCGGCGGCATCGGATCGACCATCGACCAGTTGCGCGAGATGGTGGAGCTGCCGCTTCGCTACCCCGAGATATTCGAGCGGCTGGGGGTCGATCCGCCCAAGGGCGTGCTCCTGCACGGCCCGCCGGGCACCGGCAAGACGCGGCTCGCCCGTGCCGTGGCCAACGAAAGCGACGCCAACTTTTTCCACATTGCCGGCCCCGAGATCATGGGATCGGCCTATGGCGAGAGCGAGAAGCGCCTGCGCGAGCTGTTCGAGGAAGCGGGTAAGGCCGCGCCTTCCATCATCTTCATCGACGAGATCGATTCGATCGCGCCCAAGCGGGGTCAGGTGCAGGGGGAGACCGAGAAGCGTCTGGTCGCGCAGCTGCTGACGCTGCTCGACGGTCTCGAGCCGCGGCAGAATCTGGTCGTCATCGCCGCCACCAACCGGCCGGAGGCGATCGACGAAGCGCTGCGGCGGCCGGGCCGCTTCGATCGCGAAATCGTGGTCGGCGTTCCCGATGAACGCGGACGGCGCGAGATCCTGGGCATCCACACGCGCGGCATGCCCTTGGACGGCGGAGTGAACCTGAACGAGCTCTCCCGACGCACCTATGGCTTCGTAGGAGCCGATCTTGCGGCGCTGACGCGCGAGGCGGCGATCGAGTCGATCCGTCGCATCATGCCGCAGATCAACCTGGAAGAAGGGACGATCCCGCCCGAGGTGCTCGAAACCCTGTCCGTGAAGGGGAGCGACTTCGACGAGGCGTTGAAACGTGTCCAGCCTTCCGCGATGCGCGAAGTGATGGTCCAGGCCCCCACAATCGGTTGGGACGATATCGGCGGCGTCGACGAAGCCCGGGAGCGGCTCCGAGAAGGTGTCGAGCTTCCGTTGAAGGACCCCGAAGCGTTCAAGCGGCTGGGTGTCCGGCCAGCCAAGGGCTTCCTGCTTTATGGCCCGCCGGGCACGGGCAAGACGCTGCTCGCAAAGGCCACAGCGCGGGAGGCGGAGGCGAACTTCATCGCCACCAAATCCTCTGACCTGCTCTCGAAATGGTATGGCGAGAGCGAACAGCAGATCGCCCGGCTCTTTGCCCGCGCACGGCAGGTCGCGCCGACCGTCATCTTCATCGACGAGCTCGACAGCCTGGTGCCCGCGCGCGGCGGCGGCATGGGCGAGCCGCAGGTAACCGAGCGGGTCGTGAACACGATCCTTGCCGAGATGGACGGGCTGGAGGAGCTGGGCTCGGTCGTCGTCATCGGCGCGACCAACCGGCCCAACCTCATCGATCCGGCTTTGCTGCGTCCGGGGCGGTTCGACGAGCTGATCTATGTGTCGGTGCCCGATACGGCTGGGCGGCGGCACATTCTCGGCATCCAGACCAAGAAGATGCCGCTCGCCGATGATGTCGATCTCGACTCGCTTGCGGAGCGCAGCGACCGGTTCACCGGGGCGGACCTCGAAGACCTCGTTCGAAGGGCAGGTCTGTTCGCGCTGAGGGAGAACCTTTCCGCGACGACGGTCACGGGCGAGCATTTCGAGCGGGCGTTGAAGGAGACGCGCGCCTCCGTGACGCCCGACATGGAAGCCGATTACGAGAAGATCGAGGCGAGCCTCAAGCAGGAGGCGCGGAGCGTCGGCGGAGGGATCGGCTTCATCTCGCCCGGCATGCTGACGCCGCGCGGACCTAAGGGCGCAGACGTCGGCTGATCCAGAAAGCGAGGCCGAGCATCACGAAACCGGTGACGAGGAACGGGAGCGGCATCCACAGCTTGTAAAGCGCCACTCCGATCACGGGCGCGGCGATGTATGGAATGCCGTTCACGGACGCGACCATGCCCGCGACCGCATTCTGCTCCTCCGGATCGACGGATAGGGAAGCGCCGCTGGTGAAGCCGGGCCGGTAGAGGCCGAAGCCGACCGAGGCGAGCGCGAAGCTCATGCTGAGGCCGTAGACGCCGTCCGCAAGGCCGGTGACCGCGGAGCCGACCGCAGCCACGATCGAGCCCCAAAAGACCAGGGCGCGCGGCGACATGCGCAAGTGAGGGATCAGCCACCATTGAGCGAAGAGCGTCGCCACCGCGCCCGCGATCAGCACGAGCGCGATCGACTGTTGGGCATGTTCGGGCGGCAGCTTCAGCCGGTCGATGACGAGGAAGCCGATCACGCCGAGCAAAGCGGCATAGCCGTGGCCGCCGACGATCCCGGCGATGCTCCAGGGCAGAATGCGGGGATCGAGCCAGCGCAGGCGCGCCGACTCACCCTCTTTGCGATCGAGCTGAGGACGTCCCACGCCAATCGAAGGATAATCGACGATGCGGCCGCGCGCGGGGTTTTTGGGCGTGTCGTCGGGCAGGCGCAGGACGAGGGCCGTCAACACAGCCGCGCCGATCAGCGCGAAGACGATTAGCGGACCGGAGAGCCCGAGCGGGCGGAAGATGAACAGCGGAGCGATCGCCGGCCCGATAATCGTGCCGAGACCGAAGGAGGAGGCAATGGCGGAGAGGGCGTTGGTTCGCTCCTGGCCTTCAGTGCGCGCTGCGACATAGGCCTGCACCGCTGGCGGAGAAGCAGAGCCGAACCAGCCGTAAATGCCGCGGCCGAGCATGAAGATGAAGAACACCGCCATGGGCCCGAGCAGGCCGGCGAGCCCTGCGGCGATCACGAGCCCGCAGACCAGCATCGACGAGATAAAGCCGTAGAGGCCCAGCCGCATCAGCGCGCGCCGTCCGCGCTGATCGGCGCGGCGCGCCCAATGCGGCGCGGCGACCACCCACAGGATCGCGGAGAGACTGAACGCGACGGCGACCCATAGGTCTTCAACCCCAAGCTCGCGCCCGATCGACGGCATCAGCGACTGCATCGCCGTGTTGCCGGCGGCGGCCACGAGCATGACCGCGAACAGCAGGGAGAAACGCTCGCGGGAGAGGGAGAAGCCGTTCATCGAATGCCCTTGAGCATGAGAGGCGCTACTCCGGCTTCACCTATGTTGTTCTTTTCGCGCGTTTTCCCCGTCAAAGGGTCTCTGGGACACCACTTTGGTGGACAAATGTCGTTTTTTTGGACCTGCACTGGGCCGCGCTTGCCATTCCGGCGTTGTTTTGCCAACGCGCTTGGCGCGCCAGATATTTCGGGAGCCGTAATGACTTTTTCCATCGAACAGGCCCGCCGCGACCGAGCCTATAACCGTCGCGCCGGCGGAGGCCCGCTCTGGCAGTTCCTGCGCGGCTTCATCAAGCACCCTGTGATGGTCGGATCGGTGATCCCCTCCTCGAAGGTGCTGATCGACAAGATGCTCGATCCGGTGGACTGGTCCAATACCAAGCTGTTCATCGAATATGGGCCGGGCGTCGGCACCTTCACCCAGCATATCCTCGACCGTCTTGCGCCTGACGGCACGCTGCTGACGATCGACACAAACGCCGACTTCACATCGTACCTCAACAGCAAATTCATGGATTCGCGCCTGGAGGCCGTCACCGGCTCGGCCGCGAACGTGCGCAAGATCATGGCCGAGCGCGGCTTCGCCCAGGCCGACTATATTCTTTCCGGACTTCCCTTCTCCACGCTTCCGCCGGGCGTCGGACCTGCGATCGCGGCCGAAACCGCCGAAGCGCTGCGGCCCGGCGGCGCCTTCCTGGTCTACCAATTCTCACCGAAGGTGCGGCAGTATATCGCTCCGCATTTCGATCGGATCGACAAAGGCTTCGAGTGGGTGAACATCCCGCCCGCCACGCTCTTCTGGGCCTGGAAGGACTAGGCTCTCCCCGGTCCCGTCATTCTCCGTCGGGGCCGAAGTTTAAGGTCCTCGATATTCGGTAGTCCGCAACCGCAAGGATGAAATAGCCGAAACCCCAATGGAGGCGGTTGAGCAGGCTGCGCTGCGCATTGTGCTTCTCGCGCGTGATCGGCTCGCTGTTCGCCACCTCCCCGTCCACGAAGCGACGCATAGCGTCCGCAAAGGCCTTGTCGTCGACGCGCAGCATCATTTCCAGATTGAGGAACAGGCTGCGCATGTCGAAATTGGCCGATCCGATGTGGACGACGTCGTCGACCACGAACAGCTTCGAATGAAGCTTGGTCGGTTGGTATTCGTAGATCTCGACCCGGCGCTTCAGCAGCCACCAATAGGTGCTCCGCGCCGCAGCGATTGTAGAGGTGTTGTCGGACTTGGCGGCGGTGATAACCCTCGCCTTGCCGCGCCGTGCGATGCCAGCGATGCGGCGAAGCATGCCGAGGCTCGGCGCGAAATAGGCGGCAATGAGGTCCAGCCGCTGTGCCCTGCGCATGTCCCGGCGAACGGCGCGGGCCCAGGGGCTGAGCCGGCGCGTCGGGCCGCCGAACAGCCAGTGGAGCTTGCCCTGTGTGACGCTGCTCTGCTGCAGGACGCGGCGGAGCTCCCGAATGCGGCCACCAGGCCGAAAGGTCCATTCGAAGAGAGTGTCGAAATAGTGGACGAGCCCAAGCACGCTGTCGCCCTCGACCTGAAGGCCGAGGTCACGCCACGCGCCAGACTCGATCGTGCCGAAATAGTCGTCGGACACGTTGAAACCGCCGATGATCACCCGGCGCTCATCGGCGAGCGCCAGCTTCTGGTGGTTGCGGAGCAGATAGCGGCGTCCCCATTTGGCGCTGAACCGGCAGAAGCGGACCTGGCTATCGACGAGCGGCTGGAAGAATGAAGCCTTGGCCGCATCGCTGCCGAACCCGTCGACGAGCAACGAGACCTTGACCCCGCGCTCCGCCGCCTTGAGCAGCGCGTCGCGCACGCGCTCGCCGGACGCATCGCTGAGGAACATGTAATAAAGGAGGCGAAGCGTTCGCTCGGCGCCGTCGATCAGCGCGATCAGCGCTTCCAGCCGCTCGGGCCCGTCGGGCAGCAAGGTGAGCCGGTTGCCCTCGACCGTGGCCACGACCTCGACGGCGTTTTGCTGCGGGTTGGCTTCGGCCATGCCGGCGCAGATGAGGGGCTGGGCGGGGGAGCGCAACCCCCGAAAATCTTGACATTGGGCCGCCCTGTCCCTAGTTCGCCTGCTTCCCCATTCAGCCTTAGCCAAGCGGAGCTGCTCCATGGCGCGCGTTACCGTCGAAGATTGCGTCGACAAGATTCCGAACCGTTTCGACCTGGTGCTGCTCGCGGCCCAGCGCGCGCGGCAGATTTCGGGCGGCGCCGAGCTGACCATCGACCGCGACCGCGACAAGAACCCGGTCGTTGCGCTCCGCGAGATCGCCGAGACTACGGTGAAGCCGAAGCATCTTGAGGAAGCTGTCATCTCCAATCTGCAGAAGGTGCAGGTCGACGATGAGGACGCTCCGGACGAAGTCGGTTCGCTCAGCGCATCGGCCGAGGCGCTGCGCCTCACCGCCGCAGCTCCGCCGCGCAACACCAATCTCGGCGCCGATTACGACTGATCGCCGGCCTCAGGGCTAGGATTTCGGACGCGGCCGGCTCTATGCTGGCTGCGATACGGCGCTGGGGCCATGCGGCATCGCCTGGCGCGGGGATGCGGTTGTCGGAGCCGCGCTGCCGGCGGAGGACCGCGGCGCCTTGCTTCACCATCTCCAGCGCCGCTTCCCCGACGGGGCGGAGCGTGCGCCGCCTGAGCCGATCGCGCGGGTGGTCGGGATGATCGCGCGTCTTTTCGGAGGCGAGTCGGTCGACTTTCTGGGCGTGAAGCTGGCGCTGGACGGCGCGGCCCCGTTCGAGCGGGAGGTCTATCGCGAGGCGCTCGCCATTCCTTGCGGCGAGACGCGCACCTATGGCGAGCTTGCCGCTGCCATTGGAAGCCCAGGTGCGGCGCGCGCGGTGGGGCGGGCGCTCGGCCGCAATCCGATCCCGATCATCATTCCGTGTCACCGCATCGTCGCTGCCGACGGGCGCAGCGGCGGCTTCAGCGCGCCGGGCGGTGTTTCAACGAAGATGCGGCTGCTGCAGATCGAACGCGCCCGGCGCGGGGCGGAGCCGACCTTGTTCGACGATCTAGGCTGGGCAACCGCGCCGGGGGCTTAGCCCTGCGCCACTTCGGCCCGATCCACCCAGTCGAGCTCTTCCAATGAGAGAGGCCGGCCATCGGCGGCCGTTACCGCGATGGGAGCCACGGGACGCCGTGCTGCCCGATCGACCAACACGGGGTTGCTCGGCACGCCCGACACCCATTTCTCGCCCCACTGACGCAGGGCGATCAGCACCGGCAGCAGCTCACGGCCTTTCTCCGTCAGCCGATAAGCCACGCGGCGTCGGTCGGCAGGATCGGGCTCCCGCTTCAGGATCTCGTGCTCAACCATCCGGGCAAGGCGGTTTGAAAGGATGTTCCGAGCAATGCCGAGTGTCGACTGGAACTCCTCAAAATGATGCAGACCGTTAAAGGCGCCGCGAAGGATCAGGAACGACCAACGCTCGCCGACCGCCTCCAGCGCTGCGGGAATGGCGCAATTGGTAAGCAAGCTCTTCTGGTGATCGGGCTTCATGCTGGTGCCGCAGGTTTACGCCTTTTTACAACATTGTCATGTGCCGAAGCAATAGAGTTGCGTAACGCAACGGACTCGCATATAGGTTGCAGATAGCAACTGAGCAGAGGAGTCCAGATCATGCTTCGCACAGCCATCCTCGCCTTCGGCCTCCTTGCCGCGCCCGCTTCGGCCGCTCCGCTGTTCCAGGCGCAGCCGGAAGTCGCACCGAGCAAGGCCAAGTTCGCGCTCCGGGACACGTTGTGGAAGTGCGGCGATGCGGGGTGCGCGGCTGCTCAGGGCCATAGCCGTCCAGCCGTGGCGTGTGCGGTTCTCGCCAGGGAGATCGGCGCGCTGCGCAGCTTCAGCTTCAAGGGCGAGGCGCTGCCGGCCGAAGAGCTCGCTAGGTGCAATGCCCGCGCCAAAACGGCACCTTCTGCCGACGTGCGGACTGCGGCGCGGCCCTGACGCGTCCGTTTTCTGTTGCAACGCAGCAGCACCGGACCCAATTTGGGCCGGTGCTGAGGCAATATGAACTGCTTGAAAAGGTCAGGGCCTACGATCCGGATGCGGACGAGGCGATGATCAACCGAGCCTACGTCTTCTCGATGAAGGCCCACGGCTCGCAAAAACGCGCCTCGGGCGACCCTTATTACAGCCATCCGATCGAGGTGGCCGGCATCCTCACCGACCTTCATCTCGACGACGAGACGATCGCGACGGCCATTCTCCATGACACGATTGAGGATACAGTCGCCACTCCCGAGGAAGTCGAGAAGCTGTTCGGCAAGAATGTCGCGCGGCTGGTCGATGGGGTCACCAAGCTTTCCAAGATCGAGGCGCAGAGCGAGAACCAGCGCGCTGCTGAAAACCTCCGCAAATTCCTGCTCGCCATGTCTGGCGACATCCGCGTCCTGCTCGTGAAGCTCGCGGATCGCCTCCATAATATGCGCACGCTCCACTTCATCTCGAACGAGGAGAAGCGGCGCAGGATCGCACGCGAGACGATGGACATCTATGCGCCGCTCGCCGAGCGGATCGGAATGTACGAGTTCATGCAGGAGATGCAGACGCTCGCCTTCCGCGAGCTGGAGCCGGACGCCTACCAGTCGATCTCCAAGCGGCTGGAGCAGCTCCACAAGGGCGGCGGCGATATGATCGACCGCATCGGCCGCGGCATCAAAGCGCACCTCGAAGCGCATGGTGTCGAGGCGAAGGTGCAGGGGCGCGAGAAGCACCCATATTCGATCTGGCGCAAGATGGCCGAGCGGCACGTCAGCTTCGAACAATTGTCGGACGTGATGGCGTTCCGCGCGATCGTGGACGGCGTGGAGGATTGCTATCGAACGCTGGGTCTCATCCATCAGCGCTGGCCGATGGTGCCGGGACGCTTCAAGGACTTCATTTCGACGCCGAAGCGGAACGGCTACCAGTCGCTGCACACGTCCGTGATCCACGACGAGCAGATGCGGATCGAGATCCAGATCCGCACCCGGGACATGCACGCCCAGGCCGAGCACGGGCTTGCTGCGCACTGGGCGTATAAGGAGGGCAAGGCGGCCGCCAAGGCGCAGCATCCGTGGATCAGCGACCTTATCGAAATCCTGGAACATGCCGGCAGCGCGGAGGAGCTGCTCGAGCATACCCGTATGGCGATGTATCAGGACCGGATCTTCGCCTTCACGCCGAAAGGCGAGCTGATCCAGCTGCCCAAGGGCGCCACGCCGGTGGACTTCGCTTACGCGGTTCACACCGATCTTGGCGACCAAACCGTCGGCGCGAAGGTGAATGGGAGGGTGATGCCGCTTCGCACGCCGCTCGACAACGGCGATCAGGTCGAGATCCTGGTCTCGAAAGCACAGCACCCCCAGCCGAGCTGGCTGAATTTCGTGGTGACCGGCAAGGCCCGCGCGAAGGTTCGCCGCTTCGTCAAATCAAAGGAGCGGGAGGAGACGGTCGCGCTGGGGCGCAAGATTTACGACGAGATCGTGCAGCGTCTGCCGGCGCCGCTCGGCTGGGAATCCATGGCGGAGGCGCTGAAGCGGCTTCACCTCCATGACGACAGTGCACTGATGGAAGCGATCGCGCTCAAGCGCGTCGACGACGTGCAGGTCATGGAAGCGCTGATGCCCGGTTCGACCAGCCGCAATGGGATCAAGCCGCCCCCCCAGCGTCAGGCGATTTCGATCAAGGGCCTAACGCCGGGCGTCGCCTTCGACCTGGCCGAATGCTGTCATCCTATTCCCGGTGACCGAATCGTCGGCCTGCGACGTGAGGGCACCGGCATTGAGGTACACGCGATCGGTTGCGACCGCCTGGCCGACGGCGTCGATGCGGACTGGGTTGATCTCGCCTGGGGAGACGAATCGGACGGCGGCACGGCGCGGCTGTGCATCGTCATCAAGAACGAGCCGGGGTCGCTGGCGGTGATCACGGGCATCCTCGGCGGCCACGGCGCGAATATTGTCAGCCTCGACCAGACCAACCGCGACGGTCAATTCCACACCTTCCACCTCGACATTGAAGTGCATGACGTCCAGCACCTGATGCGCATCCTCGCGGCGCTAAGAGCCACCGATGTGGTCTCGACCGCCGAACGACTGTAGAAGCCGGTCATGCAGATGCTCGATCGCCGCCTTTTCCTCGGCACCGCCAGCGCGGCCGCCTTGGTGCCTGCGCAGTTGGTGGCCGCGCCTGCCAACGGCTTCGTCATGTGGCATAGCCCGGGCTGTGGCTGCTGCCTCGAATGGGCGAAGCGGATGGAGGCGAGCTTCAAGCGCAAGTTGCCGGTCGTTGAAACGGGCGACATTCAGCGCGTGAAGCGGGCGCAAGGTGTGCCGCAGGACCTTCAATCCTGCCATACGGCGCTGGTCCACGGCTATGCGATCGAGGGTCACGTGCCGCCCGCCGACATCCAGCGCCTGATCCGCAGCAAGAGCCGCATCATCCGCGGTCTTGCCGTTCCGGGTATGCCGGCCGGCTCTCCGGGAATGGATGTCGGTCACGGCCGGCGCGATCCCTACAAGGTTTACGCTTTCGCACCGAACGGCCGCAGCACCGTCTTCGCCACGCACGGCTAACGCCGCCGGCGCTTTTTGCGCGGGCTCGTCGGCGTGCTAGGCAGGGGCATGACCGACACTCCGGCCTCGATGAGCTATGGCGACTATCTGGGGCTGGAGCAGCTGCTCACGGCGCAGCATCCGATCTCCGACCATCACGACGAAATGCTGTTCATCGTCATCCACCAGACGAAAGAGCTGTGGCTGAAGCAGATTGTGCGGGAGCTGGAGCTTGCGCTCGACCACATAAGGCGGGACGAACTCATCCCGGTTCACAAGATCCTGTCGCGGGTGTCGCGCATCCAGGCGGTGATGACGTTGAGCTGGGACGTGCTCGCGACGATGACGCCAGCGGACTATACCCGGTTCCGGCACGTTCTGGGCTCCAGCTCCGGCTTCCAGTCCGCGCAGTTTCGGCTGGTCGAGTATCTGCTCGGTCTCAAGGACGCGGCGCATCTGCGCTACCAGCCAGGTGGCTCCGATTGGCATCAGGCGCTCAGCGAAGCGCTTCGCCATCCGAGTCTCTGGGACGAGGCCAATGCCGCGTTGGCGCGTGCGGGTTTCGCTCTCCCCGAGGACGTTCTGGAACGCGACTGGAGCGAGGCCTACCGGCCGCGGCCGGAAGTGGAGGGGGCCTGGGTGCAGGTCTATCGCGATCCGGCGCGCTGGTGGCCGCTTTATCAGCTCGCCGAGAAATTGGTCGATCTGGACGATGCAATGGCCGGCTGGCGGCACAAGCACGTGCTGACCGTGGAGCGAATCATCGGGCTGAAGCGCGGCACCGGCGGGACGGCGGGTGTCGCCTATCTCCAGTCAACGGTCGGGAAGCGCGCCTTTCCCGAGCTCTGGTCGCTGCGCACCCAGGTTTAGCTCCGCAATCGTCTCCGTGATGATCCTCTCACGCGCGCCGAGGCTGGGATGCGTCCGGAAGATCTGCGGCCCGTCGAACTTCGCGTAAAATCGGCGCCAGAAGGGAATCGCCGCCGCGACATCGTAGCCCGCTGCGGACGCGAGCCGGATGCCAAGCCGGTCGGCCTCCGCTTCCGTCGCCCAGACCTTCTGCGCCTTGCGACCGATGCCGCGCAGAAGCCCCTTCGGCACTCCCTCCGAATCGAGGCGATCGGGATGGTTGAGGATATTGTGCGCCATCTCATGAGCGATGATGATCGCGAGTTCATCATCACTCTGGGCGAAGGCCAAGACGGCGGTCGTTAGGGTCACGTAGCGGCCATTGGCAAAAGCGTTGGTCTGCCGGGAGCGAGCAAGCCTGACGCGCCCCGGGCACCCGGGCCTGGAGGTGAGCGAGAGCTCGGTCTGGTGGCCTTGGCGGAGCACGCCGATTCGCGCGGTGCCGTGAGCCAGAGCTTGCTCGATCTGGAGTTCGGCAGCCTCAAGGGCAGCACGACGGGCCGTTGATTTGGGAGGAGCAAGGGCCGGGTCTAGGTTTAGCGACCTGCCGTTTACCGTGAGAAGCACATCTCCCGCCGTCAATCCTGCGGCAGCGGCCGGACTGTCCCCGATAACGCTGAGAACGCCGAGACCTCGATCGAGATCGAATTGGGCGATCATGCCCGAGCGGTCCGCCGACTCATACTCATTGAGGTGATGGTAGAGAATGCCGGTCAGCGGGGAACTGGCCGGGCAGAGCGGTCCGGCGAGGGCGGCGATGCGGTAAGCCACCTGTCCGACGCGATGATCTTCCGCGCGAAGATAGCTGCCTTGCAGGACCCGAGGCTCAGCGGCCTCCAGGGCGGAAGGCTCCTCCAGCGCCAAAGAAGCCGCCGACAGGGCAGCCAATGAAAACAGGGTTAGGCGGCTTGGAGCTGACATCGGACGAGGAGTCGATTCTCGGCGAAACCAAATGGACTTGCCCTGAATAGCCGATCAGGCAGTACAAATGAGTTCAGGCGGATGAGGAGGTCCTCATCCGCCTGATAAACTCTATTCCGTCTGTCAGTCGACCCGATTTACGGGCTGACTGGCGGGCCGTCCTCATCGTCAACGGCAATGTAGATGCCGATGATGATCACGATGATCACGAGCAGCGGAATGATGAAGCCACCACGGCGGCCAAACAGCTCGCTGTCATCCTCGACGGTCTCACCCGCCGGAGCAGCTACGGACGCTGCGCGAGCAGCGGCAGCCGAGCCATTGGCTGCGGCAATTGCCGGCGTT
>NZ_CADCWD010000069.1 GCF_902806315.1 uncultured Sphingosinicella sp. | reverse complement strand
TTAGCAGTCGTTTCCAACTGTTATTCCGAACCCAAGGGCAGATTCCCACGCGTTACGCACCCGTGCGCCACTAGACCCGAAGGTCTCGTTCGACTTGCATGTGTTAGGCATGCCGCCAGCGTTCGTTCTGAGCCAGAATCAAACTCTCAAGTTTATGACCGACCATCGCCGCCCGGGAGAACCCGATGCGAGCAAGGCCGGCATCTCTGGGAGCCGTTCCTGCACAAATACATATTACTGTGGATATGTAAGAGGACATAAGAACGGCTTAGCTTTAACCGATCGAACGACACCCAGAGGATATCGCTGACCGGAGCCGCCGCCCACATGTCCCTTCATCTAAACCAACAATGTCAAAGAGCCGCGTTTCACCTTCCCCGTTTTACCGGGGCACCGGATTGTCCGATCGGTGAAGCGCAAACGAGGCAGACCAGAAGGCCGCGTCCTCGTCGGTGAAAGCCATATATGATCGAGGTTAGCGACCGTCAACAGCTTTTTTCGAAAACTTTTTGAAGAAGCTTTCGGAAGACGTTGGAAGCGGCCGATGGCCTTTTCCGTCGCCAGAAGCCCTAGATAGGAACGTTGAAAACGCCCGTCAAGTGCTTCATTCCGAAGGACTTTCTTGTGAAAAGTCTTCGCCTTCGCGCCGTTCGGGATACCCCGTCCGACGCGTCGGAGGCGGCCATATGGGCGGGCCGAAGCCAGCCGTCAATGGCCTTTTGAACTCTCAAATTTCAAAGATCGAAGGTGCTGGCCGATGGGCGGAAGAACCGCCCGGCCGCTGCCTTCGAGGGCTGATATAGCCCCGCTTTTCCCGGCCGCAAGCCCCTTGCTCGAGAAAGTTGCCCGCCGCCCCAGTGGCTTAGCCGAGGCCTCTTGGGTAATGGCTTTTTCACCGCCTAAGCCTATGTGCGCACTAGGCGTTCGAGCTGTCACTGCGGCGCTGGATTCAGGGAAGAGTTGCGGACTCAATGGGCGTGCCGGCGATCAGCGTTGCGATGAGCGTCTACAACAACGCCGCATTCCTCGATCAGGCGGTGGAGAGCATCCTCTCGCAAAGCTTCTCCGACTTCGAGTTCCTGATCGTCGACGATGGATCGAGCGACGGCAGCAGCACCATGCTGGATCGCCACGCCGCGCGCGACCCGCGAATCCGCATCATCCGTCAGGAGAATCGCGGACTGATAGCGAGCCTCAACCGCCTGATCCGCGAAGCGCGGGCGCCGCTGATCGCGCGCATGGACGGCGACGACATATCGCTGCCCGAGCGATTCGAGCGGCAGGTCGCCTTCCTCGAAGCGAATCCGGACCATGGAGTCGTCGGCACCTGGTCGCGCGACATCGTCGAGGACGGGAGCCCCTGGCACGGCGTCTTCCCCGATCCGCCGACCAGCCACGAGTCGCTGCTCGATGTGGCCGAAAAGCAGACCCTCCTTTGCCACACCTCGGTGATGATGCGGCGCGATCCGGTGCTCGAGGTTGGCGGCTACCGCGCCGCCTTCCGGCATTGCGAGGATTACGACCTCTGGCTGCGCCTGTCGGAGCGCACGCATATCTGCAGCATCCCCGAACGGCTCGTCCTTTACCGCCACAGCGCCGGGCAGATCAGCGAGCGGCACATCACCGAGCAGATTTACGGCAGCGCGATCGCTTATGCGGCGCACCGCGAGCGCCTGGCTGGCCGGCCTGACCCCACCGCGGGCCTGGAGCGGCTGCCGCCCGTAGACCAGCTCGAATCGCTGTTCGCCCGGAAGGAGCTGGGCGAAGCGGTGCGGCAGCGGGTGGCGCGCGGCATCCTTTATTCTCCAAGCGGCCTGCGCGGGCCCGGATTCGAGCTCCTGCTCGATCACGTCCGCTTCGGCGGGACCAAAGAGGGCCTGTGGCGCACAGTGGCGCGGCTCGTGAAGTTCGGCGAGCCGAGCCGTGCGCTTCGCCTCGCCGCTGCGCTCGCGAGGCACTGACATGTCCGTCCGCAACGCCGCCCTCTGGTCGATGACCAGCCAATATGTCGCCTTCATCGCCCAGTTCGTCAGCAGCGTGCTCATCGCCCGCTTCTTCCTCAGCCCGGAGGAAGTCGGCCTTTTTTCGATCGCGCTCTCCGCAGCGATGCTCGTCTCAGCGCTGCAGGACTTCGGCATCACCCGCTACATCGCGGGCGAGCCGAACCTCAGCGATGCGCAGATCCGCGGCGCCTTTTCGGTCTCGGTTCTGTTCGCGCTCGCGGTGGGGCTTGCCATCCTGGCGCTCGCCTGGCCCGCATCCCGCTTCTACGACGATCCTCGTCTATTGCCGGTGCTGGTGGTGGTGGCGGGCTCGTACCTCCTTGTCCCGTTCGCGATCGTGCCGAGCGCGCTCCTGCAGCGCGAACTCGACTTCAAATCGATCTTCATCGTCACCGTCGGCTCGGCCTTCGCCCAGGCGGGCACGGCGCTGCTGCTTGCCGCACTTGGCTTCTCGGCCCTCTCGCTCGCCTGGGCCACGGTCGCGCAGCAGGGTGCGCGGGCGCTGCTCGGCCAGTGGCGGAGCGGCCGCCGCCCTCCCTTCCCGCTGAGCCTTGCGGGCGCGAAGCCGATCCTGCGTTTCGGGTCCGGCGCGTCGGTCCTCTACATGAGCGGAGCGATCGGCACGCGCACGCCCGAGCTCATCATCGGCCGCATGCTCAATATCGCCGCCGTCGGCATTTACGGCCGCGCGGTC
The DNA here is from genome assembly GCF_902806315.1 of uncultured Sphingosinicella sp. Taxonomy (GTDB): domain Bacteria; phylum Pseudomonadota; class Alphaproteobacteria; order Sphingomonadales; family Sphingomonadaceae; genus Allosphingosinicella. The sequence goes on along the minus strand of NZ_CADCWD010000069.1, from coordinate 45,884 downwards.
GGGCTTGCCGGGCAACTTCGCCAGCTCGTGAGCGGCGCCATCAGCAGCGTTTTCTATCCCGCCTTCGCGCGCATCCGCGATTCAGGCGAAGCGCTCGCACCGCCCTATCTACGGGTCGTCGCCGGCTATAGCGGCACCACCTGGCCCGCCATGGCCTTCCTCGCGGCCGCATCGACGCCGGTCGTGCTGATGCTGTTCGGCGAGCGCTGGGCGGCGGTCGCGCCATTGCTCACCTGGATCGCGATCAGCGAGATCATCTTCACTGGCCTGCCGCTGCAGATGGACATGCCGATCCTGCTGGGGCGCATGCGTCGACTGCTGCAGCTCAACATCCTCGACACAATCGCGTCCATCGGCCTGCTGGTCCTCGCCTGCTTTTGGAGCCTGGAGTGGGCGGCGGCGTCACGGATCGGCTACGCCTTTGCATGGTTCGCCATCTATGCGGCCTTCATGCGCCACCTGGTCGACTTCCGCTGGCGCGACATGCTCGGCGTCTACGCGAGGAGCATGGCAGCAACACTCGCCACCGTCGCGCCGCTCCTGCTCCTCTATTGGAGCTGGAAACGTCCGGAGGATGTGGGTTTCCTCGAACTCGCGGCCTGCGCCCTCATCGGCTGCCTGGCCTGGCAACTGACCATCTTCCTTGTCCGCCATCCGATCCGCCATGAGGTGATGGGGATGCTGGGGATCGTGCGCCAGGCAGTGGCGCCCCGTCGTTTCAGACGTTCCTAAGAGCTCTGCCTAGGCGCTCTGGATGTAGGCGCGCATCGCTTCGGCTTCCTGCTCGATGCGAGCGATGCGGTGGGCGACGAGATCGCCGATCGACACGATCCCGATCAGCTCCTCTCCCTCCACCACCGGCAGGTGCCGGATTCGCTTGCGGCTCATCTGGGAGAGAGCTGCAAGGACCTGCACGTCCGAAGTGACGGTGATCGCAGGCGCCGTCATCACCTGCTCGACCTTCATCTCGAGCACCGCAGCACCGTCGCTGGCAAGGCAGTAGATCACGTCGCGTTCCGACATGATGCCGACGACTTTCCCGGCGCGTATCACCGGAAGCGCGCCGATCTTGTGTTCGGCGAGGAGCGTCACGGCCTCTCGAACCAGCGTGTCGCATTCGACGCTAAGGGGCCGCCCCTCTTTGCCGCTCAGGATTGCAGCGATGGTCACCGTTCGGCCTCCTCTTTCTGTTCTACGCCGACTCAAGGCTTGATGATCACATGGGTCCCCTCCAAATGGAAGCATGCCCAGGCACGATCCCATACCGCCCGACCTCGAGCGGACCGCTCTGGCCTGGGCCCGCTACAAGGCGCTGATGAGCTGGATGATCGCGGCCGCGGTGATCGCGGTGTTGCTCGCGCTTTTGTATCTCAATCTTTCCGGGACCATGCTGGGCGTTCACATGGTCATTGCCACCATCGCCGGCGTGTTCTTCACCGTTCTGCTCGGCACCGCTTTGATGGGGCTTGCTTATTTCAGCAGCCACAGCGGCCACGACGACGCAGCAAACACACACGAGGACGAGCATGACCTTCGGTAAGGACGAACCCGTATTGAGGGTCGTCCCGCGCCCTGGAGACATCAACGCCAACGGCCACATCTTCGGCGGCTGGGTGCTCAGTCAGATGGATATCGCGGCCGGCATCGTGGCATCGCACCGTGCGCAAGGGGCGGTCGCCACTGTCGCGATCGAGGCGATGGAGTTCATCGCGCCCATCCTCCTCCACGACATCATCTCGGTGTTCGCGCGGATCGAGCGCACCGGCCGCACCTCGATGGGCATCCGCATCGAAGTGGTCGCGACCCGCAATCGCGGCGCCGAGCAGGTGAAGGTGACCGAGGCGCTGTTCACGTTCGTGGCGCTCGACGACGAAGCAAGGCCGAGGCCCCTTCCCGCCGTCTAAGGACACTATTGCGGCGAAAAGCTGTAGCGCAGCGTCGCCTTGCCGTTGGCGGGCACCGTCACCGCCCAAAGCGGGCGACCGTCCCGGCGGGCGAGCGCGGTCGCCGAGTTGAACTTCATGTCGCCATGCTCCAGCTCGGCTTCGAAGCGGATCGGCTCCGGACGCGCGTTTGTGACGGTAAGCTCCCACTGGTTTGATAGCGCGGGCCTGAGCACGATCGGGCCTCGCGGGATCGGCGGCGGGCCCAGCGTAATCTGAGCGGTCACTGCGCTTGCCGCACCCACCTCGATCTCCACATCCTCTCCGACGCTGGTGTCGGTCATCGAGCCCTGGCCGATCAGCACGGGACGCGCCCTGCCGCTGGTGAAGAGGACCACGCGTCCGGCCGGGAGCGGAAGCCCGAGCCCTTCAGCGGTGCGGTTACGCGTGGTGAGAACACGCATCACCGGCCTTGGCTCGGAACTGCCGACGAACACGCGCTGGCGGTAGACGGTGTCGACGCGCACGCCGCTGCGGTCGAGCAGGGCCACCTGCTTCTGGCTCTTCGCCGCGACTGTGACCGGCTCGGGGATGCGGTAGAGCTTGAGATCGCCGAGTTCCTCCTGCTGCGCCATCATCGCGGGCGGTGGTGGCGGCGCCGGTGGTGGCGGTGGCGGAGGAGGAGGCGCCATCATGACGCGGGAGCCGGTGACGATGATGTCTTCCTGCACGTCAAAGTTTTCGACGTTGTAAACGTCGCTGGTCGTGCCTGACGGCCAGCATTCGAGCCGCAGCGGCTCGGCGCGAGGGCGCATGGCCGGGCCGGAGCTCCGGTTCAGCCGGCCGGCGACCGCATTGGTGCTGGCGTTGCGGAAACCGGTCTCGTCGGCATTGGCCAGCGTCAGCCATGCGAAGAGGTCCATGCGCTTTTCGTCCGGCGAGAGCCTCGCGACGTAATTGGCCTGCCAGTCGAAGCCGCTCGAAAGATATGAAAGCGTAACGGTCGCGTTTGTGGCGCGATCGCTGCGCACGCGCACCGACAGGGTCGGCTTCGCGGAAAGGCCCGGCGGGACTCGATCGTAATTAACGGCCTCGGCCAGTCCGGTGCAGCGCAGCGCCTCGATACCGGCTTCGGTCTCGAGCACGACGCCGCCCCGCGAGCTCGAGCGCACCACCGCCTCCACATCGCGCACGGCTCCAGTCGCTCGGGAGGTGCGGCGGAGGTGCACGCGCTTGCCGAGCGAGGCATCGATGAGGCTGGCGGGCGACAGGAGATAGGCGTCCTGGTTCTTCTCGACCACGCCGCCCGGAAAGCCGGTGACGATCGCGCTTTCGGGAAGGATGCCACCGGCGACACCTTCGAAGCGGACATCGACCTCGCCGGCCGGGATCGACACACGCCGAGTTTCGGTGATCAGCGCGAAGCCGTTCAGCCACTGGAGGTTGATGCGTTCCGTCGCGGGCCGGGACGGGGCGCGGTAGACGGTGACGCCGACCTGGTCGGGGGCTGAGGAGGTGGCGATGGTCTGGGCGGAGGCAGGCGCTGACGAGAGCATGACCGCGGCCAGGATCAACCACTTCACGTCATTCCCGCGAAAGCGGGAATCCCGCTTCCTTTTCTCCCGCGCAGCAGAAGGAGAAGCGGGATCCCCGCTTTCGCGGGGATGACGATCAGTGGGCTTTGCCACCGAAGCGCCTTCAGAAGCGCGTGTCGAAAGTGGCGGTGACGCTCGCCTCGCCGTTGGCGGGGACGTTGACGCGCCACATTGCCTCGTCCGCCGAGCGGCGCGTGCTCTTCTGGCTCTCGTCGGCAATGCGCGTGTCGCCCCAAAGGCCGCTCTGGATCAGGTCGACCGCGACCGCGCGGGGGCTCGCATTGGTGAGCGTGTAGCGCATCCGGGTGCGCCAGCGGCTGCCGTTCACCCGCTCGCGCTGCTCCACCACGGGCTGGACCTTGACGTCGAAGGCCTCACCGGTGGTGATTGCGATGTCGGAGCCCATCGGCGTGTGGCCGATCTGATTCTCGCCGACGAACTGAGCGTTGCCGCGCGCGTCCTTCATGTAGACGCGCACGGTGCCGGCCGGCAGCGCGTCGCCAAGGCCGGCATTTCGCGAACTCGAAAATTGCAGAACGCTCGACGCGCTCGTTGCCTGATCCTGCGTCTGCAACCAGCCGTTGCGGAACACGAAAGCGCGCCGCGCGGCGGCGCCGGTCACGTCCAGGAAGCTCACCTGCTTGGTCTGCTGGTTAGCGATCGTGGTCCGCTCCTTGAGCGGATAAAGGTAGAAGTCCCCCAGCGCCTCTCGTCCTGGCGTTTCGGTGCCGGGGCGGTTGCCTGGTGGCGGGGGGGGCGGAGGCGGATAGCCGCCCATCATCCGCCGCCCGGGCCGGTCGTAATATTGCTGCTGCCCCTGCTGACCGACATTGCCGGCGACCAGCAAGGTGTCCGCATTGTCGAAGGTGGTGCCGGTCTGATTGGTGAGCGTCACCCAGCCCTGCACGTCGATCAGCCCGCGCTGCTCGTCGAACAGGGTGACGTAATCCGCCTTCCAACCCATGCCGCCGGTCAGGTAGCTCAAGGTCACCGGCCGGGCGCCGCCGCGTCCGCTGTTGAGCGTCACCGACAGGGTGGGGCGGGCGCGCAGATTTTCCGGCACCTTGTCGAAGATGACGCGCACCGGGAGGCCATCGTCGCGAAGCACCTCGATGCGGTTGCCGATCTGAAGCACGACGCCGTTATTGACTGCGAGCACCCGCGCCCGCTCGCGCTCCTCCGCGCCCGTGGCTGGATTGGTGCGGACGAGCGTGATCTCCTCGCCCACCGCTTTTTCCATGAGCTTGCCCGGCGAGAGGAGGTCGAAGTCAAAATTCTGCTCCACGATGGAGACGTCGGACGCGCCGAGCGTCACGGTTTCCGGCTGGATCTGGCCGGAGACGTTGGGGAATTCCTGGCGCGAGCGGCCGGACGGAAGGCTGAGCTGCCGCGTGTCCTGCACCAGCGCGAGATTGTCGTTGTAGATGGTGACGGCGAGATTGCTGGACCCAGTCTGCGCGGACGCTGCCGGGGCCAGCATGAGGGCGCTCGAAAGCAGCAGGACGTGACGCATGAACAATTCCCTCCAGTTCGCCCCGGAGGATGTTACAATGTCACTTCAGGAGTCAACGGGAGCGCGGAAGAAGCGGCAGCCACTGTGGCATGGCAGGCACACTCGCAAGCCGCGGACATGAAAAAGGGCGGCGGTCCGGATTGGACCACCGCCCTCTATCTCATTGGACTTTTCGCTCAGGCCGCGGGCGCGATCTCGGCATCGCCGTCGGGTCGCGGGCGGCGCGGGGCGCGGCGGCGCGGAGCCTTGGCGGCCTCAACCACATCCGAAGTGACCGCGGCGATGGCCGGCGGCAGCACGTCGAGCGAGATCCGCTCCTCGGCCTGCTCCTCGCGGGGCTCCTCGCTGCGGTCGCGGCGCGGACGCCGGCCGTTGCGCTCGGCGCCGTTGCGCTCAAAGCGCTCGCCTTCCGGCCGTTCGCTCCGTTCGGCGCGAGGCTCGCGATATTCGCGTGGCTCCCGGGCTTCACGCGGTTCGCGGGCCTCCCGCGGTTCGCGATATTCGCGCGGCTCGCGAGGTTCACGAGCTTCGCGCGGCTGGCGCTCCTCGCGCTGCGACTGCTGCTGCTGCTGCTGCTGCTGCTGCTGCTGCTGCTGCTGCTGCTGCTGCTGCTGCTGAACTTCGCTGCGATCGTCCTCGCCGTCCGCCAGCATGTCCTGATCGCCATCCTCGTCATCGTCCGACATGAAGTCGTCGCGGCGCGGCCGCTGCTCTTCGAAGCGCGAGCGGTTCTCGTTCAAGACGCGGAAATAATGCTCCGCAAACTGCATATAATATTCGGTTTGCACGCGATCGCCGGACAGCTGGGAGTCACGCGCCAGCGCCTTGTATTTCTCGTGAAGTTGGGCGGCATTGCCGCGCGAGCGGTTGTCCTGCCTGTTGCCTGGGCTCGGCGCGTTGTTCGGCGAGCGGGGTCCGCCGCCACGACCGCGCCGGCGGCCGTTCTGTCGATTGTTGATCAAACGTTGGTCCTCACAGGTGGTCTGTTCTTAGCCACTCCAACGACCGGGCCCGTCCCGGCCTTATGCTGCACGACCTCCGGCAGGCGGCCGCATAGGCGGCTCCCGCCTCCTCACGCCAGGATCGTCATAGACGCCGCAGCAATCGGGGGTCGGCGACGGTTGGCCTCACGCTTCCATGGCTGTGTTAGGCCCCGTCCCTGACGCCTATGTAACTATTACGGGAGAGAAAACCAAGCGGAAAAGAAGCTGACGTGGATCAAGTGGATAGGACCAAACAGCGGGTGTGTCCGGCGAGGTCGTGCCGAGTGCTCACGCTGGGACCGGCGCCTTCGAAAAGGGTGGTGACAGCCCGTTTCTGGGTGGCGCCGATCTCGATGCAGGCGATGCCGCCGGGCGCCAGCAGGCGAGGGATCTGCGGTGCCAAGCGGCGATAGTCGTCCAGGCCCTCAGCGCCTGCGAACAGCGCCTCGTGAGGCTCCCATTCCGAGACGTCGCGCGGCAGCTGGGCCTCGGCCTCGACATAGGGCGGATTGCAGAGGATGAGATCGAAGCGCCGGTTCAGCCCTTCGCCCCAGTCGCCGAGGCGGAGCTCGGCCTGGGCCGCAAGGCCGAGACGCTCTGCATTGCGGCGGGCGAAGGCGAGCGCCGCTTCCGAGCGGTCGATGCCAAGTCCTTTTGCGTGGGGCCATTGATCGAGTGCGGCGAGGAGGAGGGAACCGGGTCCGGTGCCGAGGTCGAGGATCGTGGCGGGGCCGGCTTTCCCAAAATGCGCCAGCGCGGCCTCCAATAAAGTCTCGCTGTCGGGGCGCGGGATAAGGACGCCGGGCCCGACCTCCAGCTCGATCGTCCAGAAGGCGCGGGCGCCGGTGATGTAGGCAACGGGCTCGCCCGCTTCTCGCCGGTTGAGCAAGGCTTCGAACTGTGCGGGCACGATCCCGTCCAAACCGAGCAGCAGCATCGCCTCGCGTTCGACACCCAAGGCATGCGCCATCAGCAATTCAGCATCCAGACGGGGCGTATCGCTGGTCGGCGCGAGGCGCGCGGCGGCCGCGGCGATGGCCTCGCGGATCGTCAAGCTTACTGCTCGTCGAGGCTGGCCAGGCGCTCCGCCTCGTCTTCGGCAATGAGGGCGCCGATCAGCTCGCCAAGCTGCCCTTCCAGAATTTCGGGCAGCCGGTGCAGGGTGAGGTTGATGCGGTGGTCCGTCACGCGCCCTTGGGGGAAATTGTAGGTTCGGATGCGCTCGGAGCGGTCGCCCGAGCCGACCATGGACTTCCTGGCGCCCGCGCGCTCGTTGGCGAGCCGCTCCCGCTCGGCTTCGTAGAGGCGGGTGCGCAGGACCCTCAGCGCCTTGGCCTTGTTCTTGTGCTGCGACTTCTCGTCCTGCTGGATAACGACGAGGCCGGTGGGGAGGTGGGTGATGCGGACCGCACTGTCGGTGGTGTTGACCGACTGACCGCCCGGGCCCGAGGAGCGATAGACGTCGATGCGCAGGTCACGCGCCTCGTCGATCTGCACGTCCACATCTTCCGCCTCGGGCAGCACCGCGACCGTCGCGGCAGAGGTGTGGATGCGGCCGCCGCTCTCGGTCGCAGGCACGCGCTGGACGCGGTGGACGCCGCTTTCGAACTTCAGCTTGGCGAACACGCCCTGCCCTGTGACGGAGGCGACCACCTCCTTGAAGCCGCCCACGTCCGAGGCGGAGGCCGAGATGAGTTCCACCCTCCAACCCTGCGTCTCCGCGTAACGCTGATACATGCGGAACAGGTCGCCCGCGAACAGGGCCGCCTCGTCGCCGCCGGTGCCGGCGCGGATCTCGAGCATTGCCGCGCGCTCGTCGGCGGCGTCGCGGGGAAGGAGCTTCAGCGCCAGTGCGCGCTCGGCAGCTTCGAGCCGTGACTGGTTCTCGATGAGTTCGTCACTCGCCATCTGGCGGAGCTCCGGATCAGCCTCGCCCGCCATCTCCTGCAGCGCCTCGGCTTCTGTGCGCAGCCGGCGCACTTCGCCCGCGGCCTGCGCGACCGGCTCTATCTCCGCATAGTCGCGCGAAAGCTTCACGAACTGATCGGCGGCGAGGTTGGGCGCCGACATCGCATTCTGAAGCTCGTCCCGCCGCCCCTCGATAGCCGCAATCCGTTCAGGCGAGATGTTTGTCATTCGTCACCTGTCGGCCAGAGCTGCTCAACGATGCGGTCGAAAGGAATGCGGTCCTGCTGCTGGATCCGAAGATGCCTCACCGTGGCTTGGCCCGCCTCCAGTTCATCGTCGCCGATGATGATTGCAGTGCTGACGAGCCGTTCGGATGCGCGAGCAAGACGCTTCTTGAGGTTTCCCCGCGTATAGATCTCCGTCGCGAAACCGCGTCTACGCACAGCTGTGGCAACACGGATGGCCGTGGCCTCGGCCGCGTCCCCGACCGGCATCACCACCACTGGCACGTCGATGGCCGGAGGGAGTGCAGGCGGGGGTGTCAACATCATTGCCAATCGCTCGATGCCGGCAGCCCAGCCGACGGCCGGCGTGTGCGGACCTCCGAGCCCCTCGATCAGTCCGTCATAGCGTCCGCCGGCCAGCACCGTGCCTTGCGCGCCCAGCCGGTCCGTGACGAACTCGAACGCGGTGTGCCGGTAATAATCGAGCCCCCGGACCAGGCGAGGATTGCGGGTCCAGCTGACATCGGCGACGTTCAGTCCGGCGGTGACCCTGGCGAAGAAGGCCGAGGCCTCCGGCGTCAGAAACTCATCGATGCTCGGCGCGCTGTCCACCGCCGGGCGGTCGCGGGGGTCCTTGCTGTCGAGTATCCGCAGCGGATTTTTGGCGAGGCGAACCAAGCTGTCTTCGCTGAGTTCGCTCCGGTGAGCCTCGAAATGCGAGACCAAAGCAGCGCGCCAAGCGTCGCGCGTCGGCGCGTCACCCAGCGTGTTCAGCTGCAGGGTCACACCCTCCGAAATCCCGAGCTGATGCAGCAACTGATCGGCTAGGACGAGCAGTTCGACATCGGCAAGTGGCGAATCCGTGCCGATGATCTCCGCGTCCAGCTGGTGGAACTGGCGGAACCGGCCCTTTTGCGGGCGCTCGTAGCGGAAAACGGGGCCGTGGGTGGCGAGCCTGATCGGCGCGTGCTGCTGCCAGCCTTCTGAAAGATAGGCGCGGCAGATGCCCGCTGTGAATTCCGGGCGGAGCGTCAGGCTGTCGCCGCCGCGGTCCGGGAAGGTGTACATCTCCTTGGAGACGATATCGGTGGTCTCGCCGATCGAGCGGGCGAACACCTCGGTCGCCTCGAAGACCGGCAGTTCGATGCGCTGGAACGCGTAGAGGCGGCGGACGCGGTCGAAGGTCTCGACGACGCGCGCGAAGCGGTCGGCCTCCTCACCCCAGATGTCCTGGGTGCCCCTGATCCTTTGCGGTCCCTTGCTCATAGGCGGCGGCCCTTAGCGGAGCCATGCAGATCAAGAAAGCTTACTCTCCCCATCTCCGTTCGGGCTGAGATGTCGAAGCCCTGCCCTTCTTCATCCCCTGAGCAAAAGAAGGACAGACCTTCGACAAGCTCAGGGCGAAGGGTTGTTTCTATTTTCTTCCTTCAACGCTAAGGGCCGCCCCATCATGAACATCGATCTCATCCCAGTCGGCAAGGACCCGCCGAGCAACGTCAACGTGATCATCGAAGTGCCGGTCGGCGGCGAGCCCGTGAAATACGAGTTCGACAAGAAGTCCGGCGCGATCTTCGTCGACCGCATCCTGCACACCTCGATGCGCTATCCGGCCAATTACGGCTTCATCCCGCATACGCTTTGCGACGACGGCGATCCGCTCGATTGCCTGGTCGTGGCGCGCTCACCCTTCATTCCGGGTTCGGTGGTGCGCGCCCGCCCGATCGCGGTGCTGCTGTTGGAGGACGAGGCCGGCGGCGACGAGAAGATCCTTGCCGTGCCCTGCGACGCCACCTTCCCTTATTACGAGAAGGTCGCGGAAGGCGACGACCTGCCGGCGATCGTGAAGGCGCAGATCGAGCACTTCTTCACCCACTACAAAGACCTGGAGCCTGAGAAGTGGGTGCGGGTCGGCCATTGGGGCGGCAAGGAAGACGCGCACCGCATCATCCTGCAGTCGATCGAGAGAGCGAAGGGCTCGAAGGCCGCTTAGGCCTGTTATTTCAACGCACTGGACGACAAGAAAACATTTCGCCATCGGACTGTCATAAAACAGTCCGGAGAGTCGCCTTGCGTAAAGTTGCCCTGTTCGCCCTTGCGGCGGCTGTTTCAATCCCCGCTCTTGCCCAGGTTCAGGAGAGCCGGCCGCAGCCGCTGCCGCGGGTCGATCGCATTCCTGCGGCGCAGGACGTGGCCTATCCCGGCACGCTGACAATCGATGTCGATGCGCGCGACACCGCGCGCGCCATCTTCCGGGTCAAGCAGACCATCCCGGTCCGCGGCGCAGGGCCGATGACGTTGCTCTATCCCGAATGGCTGCCGGGCAACCACGCGCCGCGCGGTCCGATCTCATCGATCGCCGGCCTGAGGATCACCGGCAACGGGCGGCCGATCGCCTGGACGCGCGACCAGAGCGACGTGCACGCCTTTCACCTTCAGGTGCCCGCGGGCGTGCGCGAGCTCGATGTCGAGTTCCAGCACCTCTCGCCGACAGAATCGGGTCAGGGCCGCATCGTCATGACCCCTGACATGCTCAACGTGCAGTGGGAGAAGCTGTCGCTCTATCCGGCCGGCTATTACACCCGCAACATCCCCGTCCAGGCGAGCATCACCCTTCCCGCCGGCTGGCAGGCGGCGACCTCGCTGGACGTGGCGAACCGCCGGGGCGACCGGATCACCTATCGTCCCGTCTCCTACGAGACCTTCGTCGACTCGCCGATCTTCGCCGGCCGCTATTATCGCCGCGAGAAGCTCGCGCCCGACGTGAACCTTAACCTGTTCGCCGATCGTCCGGGCGACTTGGCCGCAACGCCCGAGCAACTCGCCGCGCACCGCCGGCTGGTCGAGCAGACGATGAAGCTGACCGGCGCCAAACATTATGACGAGTACGAGTTCCTGGTCGCGCTGACCGACACGCTCGGCGACATCGGGCTTGAGCATCTTCGCAGCAGCGAGAACGGGCACCCGCGCACCTATTTCACCGACTGGAGCAAGGGGTCGGCCGGTCGCGATCTGCTCGCCCACGAATATATCCATAGCTGGAACGGCAAGTATCGGCGCGGAGCGGACAGCTGGCAGCCCACCTACCAGACGCCGATCGGCAACAGCCTGCTTTGGCTCTACGAAGGCCAGACGCAATTCTGGGGCAATGTCCTTTCCGCACGCTCGGGGATGATGCCGAAGGAGGACGTGCTGGGCGAACTCGCCCGTAACGCGGCCTATCTGGACACGCTCCCCGGCCGCAACTGGCGCCCGCTGGTCGATACCACTCTCGACCCGATTGTCGGGGCCCGACGGCCTAAGCCGTGGGGCAGCTACCATCGCGGCGAGGATTATTATGGCGAGGGCATGCTGATCTGGCTCGACGTCGACAGCATCATCCGCGAGCGCACCCAGGGCCGGCGCTCGATCGATGATTTCGCCCGCGCCTTCTTCGGCGTGAATCCCGGCGATCAGGGCATCAACACCTATACGTTCGAGGATGTCGTGCGCACCTTGAACGGAATCGCGCCTTACGACTGGTCGACGTATCTCGGCCAGCGGGTGAACGAGACCGGCAAGGCGCCGCTCGATTGGATCCAGCGGGGCGGCTACCGCCTCGTCTATCGCGACACGCCGACGGCCTATTTCACGTCCCGGGAAAAAGCGCGCGAGGTGTTCGACCTCACCTACACGCTCGGCATCACGATAGGGAAGAATGGGGAGATCAGCGGCGTCGCCTGGGACTCGCCCCTGTTCAACGAGGGCGTGACGAGCGGAAGCCAGATCGTCTCGGTAAACGGCCGCGCTTACTCCAACGACGATTTCAAGGGCGCAATCACGGCGGCAAAAGGCGGCCGGACACCGATCCAGCTGGTCGTGAAGAAAGGCGATCTCTACCGCACCATCGCGCTGCCTTATCATGGCGGTCTTCGCTACCCCGTGCTCGAGCGCGTCGGCACCGGCCCGTCGACCCTCGACGCCCTGCTCGCTCCCCTTTGAGGATGAACCCGATGCTTCGCACCTTCCTGCTTTCGACGGCGCTGTTCCTCGGCGGGTGCGCGATCGCTCCCGGGGGCGGCCCGACCGGTGCCGCTGCTCCTCTCGCGCTCGGCGCTGCTCCTTTTCCGGAAACCGGGAGCGCGACTGCTCGCACCCAGATCGCGCTCGATCGCATCGAACGCCTGGAGCCGCAGGTGAATGCGGTCGTCGCGGTGGAGCCGTCGGCCCTCGCCGAGGCCCGCGCGCTCGACCAGTCCGGCGCTCGCGGTCCGCTGTTCGGCATGCCGCTCATGGTGAAGGACAACATCGAGACCCGAGGCGGGCTTCCGACGACGGCCGGCAGTCTTGCGCTCAAGGACAATGTCACCGGACGGGACTCGCCGCTGGTCGCGCGCCTGCGTCAGGCAGGAGCGGTGATCGTTGCGAAGACTAACCTTTCGGAGTGGGCCAACTTCCGCGACGGCGACTCCATCTCCGGCTGGAGCGCGGTCGGCGGGCAGACCCGCAACCCTCATGCACTCGACCGCAATGCCTGCGGGTCGAGCACCGGGAGCGGCGTCGTCGTGGCTGCGGGGATGGTGCCGGCGGCGATCGGCACGGAGACCAACGGCTCGATCACCTGCCCGGCCTCGGTGAACGGCATCGTCGGCTTCAAGCCCACCGTTGGCCTCGTCAGCCGCACCCACGTGATCCCGATCAGCCATAGCCAGGACACACCAGGGCCGATGACCCGCACCGTGCGTGATGCCGCGCGGGTGCTGACCGCCATCGCCGGCAGCGACCCGCTCGACGCCGCCACCCGGGAAGCCGACGCGCGCAAGAGCGACTATTCGGCGACACTCTCGGACAACTCGCTGCGCGGCAAGCGGATCGGCGTCATGCGCTTCGCCACCGGCTTCGGCACGGACGCGGCTTTCGAGCAGGCGCTGCGGACGCTGATGAACGAAGGCGCGATCCTGGTCGACATCGACAAGTTTGAGGGCCGCGGCCAGATTAGCGGCGAGTCCTACAAGGTGCTGCTGAGCGAGTTCAAAGCGGACCTGAACGCCTATCTCGCAAGCACCCCGCCCACTGTCCGGACCCGCACGCTGGCCGACCTGATTGCCTTCAACGCTGCCAATGCGGCGACCGAGATGCCGCTGTTCGGCCAGGACATCTTCGAAGGAGCGGAGAAGACAAAGGGTCTCGACGATGCCGAATATAGGAAGGCGCGCGCGACCTCGCTGCGGATGGCGGGCGTGGAAGGCATCGACAAGATGCTCAAGGACCACAAGGTCGTCGCCCTTGTCGGCCCGACGGTGGCGGCCGCCTGGCTGATCGATTCGGTTCACGGCGATCAATATCCCGGCGGCGGCGCAGGCGGCCTCGCGGCGGTGGCGGGCTATCCGCACCTGACGGTGCCGATGGGCGACGTGCGCGGCATGCCGGTCGGCCTGAGCTTCATCGGACCCAAGTGGGCGGACGCTTTGATCCTGTCGTTGGGCTTCGATTACGAGCAGGCGTCGCAGAAGCGGCTGGAGCCTCGCTTCCTCCGCTCGGTCGAGGAGCGGCCGGACGTGCAGCGCGCCTTCGGACAGACGGCGGCGCAGTAGAAGCTAAGCCTTTTTCTTGCGCGGCTTCTTCTTTGCCGCCGCCCTGAGGCCCGCCTCCAGGGCAAGACCCGCCCAGCGCAGCATCGCGCTCGGATCGTCGTGCACGTCCTGCGGAGCGCGGCGGTAGTTCATCACGCCGACACGGCCGTCGCTGAACGGGTAAGTGAAGCGTTCGCGGCCCTCGGCATCCCAGAGGGCATCGCTGTCGGCGTCCGCTTTGAACCACACATCGTCCAGGGCGATTATGGCGAAAACGGTGCCGTCGAGGTAGAGCGTCGCTCCGCCCATCATCTTGCGCATCGTAACCTGCCCGAGCGGCTCGAGCGCCTCCTGAACCCAGGCATAGAGGCCTTCGTCGACGCTCATGCAGTGAGCTTCAGGCCCGCGATGCAGGCCACGACTCCGAAGATGAGGAGGATGCGAACCGTCGAGGCCGGCTCCTGAAACCAGAGGATGCCGACGATCACCGTCCCCAGGGCTCCGATGCCGCCCCAAACTGCGTAAGCGGTGCCCATCGGAATGGAGCGAGAAGCGACTTCGAGCAGGCCCATGCTCAGCGTCACGGACGCGAGGAAGCCCAGCGTCCAGGGAATGTTGCGGAAGCCGTCGACGAAGCGGAGGCAGGTGGTGAAACCCACTTCGAAGAAACCACCGAGGACGAGCAGGAACCAGGCCATCAGAGCCCCGTCTCCGGGTCGGCGACCCGCGCCGGGCGGCGGCTGGCAGCGATCAGGCACGCGACGATGATCATCGCAGCGCCGACCAAAGTCAGCGTCAGCACGCGTTCGTTGAAGAAGATGAATCCCAGAACGGCCGCCCAGATGAAAGAGGTATATTCGACCGGCGCGAGATGCTGCGCCTCGGCTCGGGCATAGGCCCATGAGAGCAGCATGAGAGAGCCGAAGGCGAGAACCGCCGCTGCGGCGATTGACGGCACATGTTCGGCCGCGGGCAGTTCCGCAAGGAACGGCGCGACTAAGAGGAAGCAGATTGTCATGATCAGGCTCATGAAGAAGGCGACCTCCATCGGCCCGGCGAGCTGCGCCTGCCGCCGCATCAGAATGATATTGTAGGCGTAGAGCCCGGCCGAAGCGAGGATCGCGATCGAGCCGCGGAACGCGTCGGGGCCCAGATCGGCTTCGGCCTGGCCGGTGAAGATCACGATCACTCCCGCAAAGCCGAGCAGGGAGGCGAGGATCGCTCGGCGCTCGATCTTCTCGTGGAGGAGGATCGCCGCAAGGTAGAGCGCGATCAACGGCGCCACAAAAGCCAGCGCGATCGCCTGCGCCATCGGAACGCGCGCGAGGCCCCAGAAGAACAGGATGGCCATCAGCGACGACAGGATGCCGCGAAGGAGGTGGACCTTCATCACTTCGCGCCTGGGCCATAAACTCCGTCGCCCGAAGAAGAAGGCGGCGCCGATCAGCGCCCCCGCCAGGGTGCGCCAAAGCAGAGCATTATAGGCGCCAATGTCGAGCGAGAGCCCTTTCATCAGCGCGTCCATGACGGAGAAGGCGGCGATCCCCAGGCTGGCGACGCCGAACGCAACCGCCGTGCTGGTCTGCTTCAAAGCCTCACCCGTCATTCCCGCGAAAGCGGGAATCCCGCTGTCTTGTCGGAGCCGAAGGAGAAGTAAGCGGGACCCCCGCTTTCGCGGCGGTGACGGAAGAATGGAATCACTCTGCCGCGATCGGGCTGTCGATCTGCGCGGCTTCGATCTCGGCGGCCTTGCCTTCGACCAGCTTCACGATGTGGTCGACCATCTGGTCGTCCCTGACGTGATGGTCGGTGACGCCGGACAAATAGACCATGTGCTTGCCGTTGCCGCCGCCGGTGATGCCGATGTCGGTTTCGCGTGCCTCGCCGGGGCCATTGACGACGCAGCCGAGCACGGAGAGCGACAGCGGCGTGCGGATGTGGGAGAGCCGCTCCTCGAGCGTCTGAACGGTGCGGATCACGTCGAAGCCCTGACGCGCGCAGCTGGGGCAAGAGACGACGCGGACTCCGCGGTTGCGGATGCCCAGCCCCTTCAGGATCTCGAACCCGACGCGGACCTCCTCCTCGGGCTCGGCGGAAAGAGAGACGCGGATCGTGTCGCCAATCCCAAACCACAGAAGCGAGCCGATGCCGATCGCGCTCTTCACCGTCCCGCCGCGCAGGCCGCCGGCCTCGGTGATGCCAAGGTGGAGCGGGCAATCGACTGCCTCGGCGAGCTGCTGGTATGCGGCAACGGCGAGGAATATGTCCGAGGCCTTCACCGCCACCTTATATTCGCGGAAGTCGTGATCCTCGAGGAGACGGATGTGGTCGAGCGCGCTTTCGACGAGCGCTTCCGGGCACGGTTCGCCATATTTCTCCAGCAGATCCTTCTCGAGGCTGCCGGCATTGACGCCGATCCGGATCGCGCAGCCGTTCGCCTTGGCGGCGTTCACGACCTCGCGCACCCGTTCGGCCGATCCGATATTGCCGGGATTGATGCGAAGGCACGCCGCGCCTGCATCGGCGGCTTCGAGCGCGCGCCGGTAGTGAAAGTGGATGTCCGCCACGATCGGCACGCGCGATGCGCGCACGATCTGTTTCAGCGCGGCCGTGCTTTCGACGTCGGGGCACGACACGCGGATGATGTCCGCGCCCGCTTCCTCGCAGCGGCGAATCTGGTCGATCGTAGCGCGGGCGTCGGCAGTGATCGTGTTGGTCATCGTCTGCACGGTGACCGGCGCATCGCCGCCGACCGGCACGTTGCCGACCATGATTTGGCGAGAAGGACGGCGCGCAATGTCGCGCCACGGGCGAATGGACATTGCGGCGATATAGACGCTTGGAGTTACAACGGAAAGGCAACGCTCTCCCATCACCGGATTTCCTCGGCTATCGAACAGCATGTGCAACGAAATCCGCCGCAACGTCGCCCTTGGCAACATCCGCGACGACTTCTCGCAGATCCGCATCCCGCTGCATTTTCCAGAAGGGCTGCCGAACCTTGCCCCTCTCGACAGCGTGCGCATCACCGATCCGACGCCGATCGTGCGGATGGGAGAAGAAGGCGCCGAGCTGGTCGTGCGGCGGTGGAGCTGGCCAGGCCCGGGAGGCAAGCCCGTCTATAATTTCCGATCGGAAGGCCGAGAATTTAACAGCGGTCGCTGCCTCATCATTGCCGACGGCTTCTATGAATTCACCGCCCACTCCGATCCCAAGTCGCGGCGCAAACACAAATGGCTGTTCACGAAAGCGGACGAGCCATGGTTCTGCATCGCTGGCCTGTGGCGGTCGTCACCTGCCGGAGAGGCCTTCACGATGCTGACCACATCGCCCGGGCCGGACGTGGCACCATATCACAGCCGGCAGATTGCTGTGCTCCATCGCGGCGACTGGGGCCGCTGGCTCGATCCGGCAGGTCCAGCGCAGGAGCTTCTCTCGCCGCTTCCAGCCGGCAGCTTGCGGGTCGAGCAGGTCGCCTAACTGCCGTCCTTGTCGTCCTTCGCGGGCCGGCCGCGTTTCCTTTGCTCGGGCGGCGCCACCTTGACGCCCCGCCGCTGCAGCGCTTCCCTCAGCAGGCACTCGATCTCGGAATTGACGCTCCGGAAATCGGCCGCCGCCGCGCGTTCGAGCGCGTCCCAGAGGGACGGCTCGATGCGCAGCGGGAACGCCTTTTTGGGGGCGGGCGGTTTCACGTCGCTATTGGTAGAGCGTGCCGGCGTTGACCACGGGCTGGGTGTCGCGCTCCGAGCAGAGCACCACCATCAGGTTCGACACCATCGCCGCGCGGCGCTCGTCGTCCAGCTCGACCACCTCTTTCTCCGACAGCATCTGGAGCGCCATCTCAACCATGCCGACGGCGCCCTGCACCAGCTTGGAGCGGGCCGCGATCACCGCCTCCGCCTGCTGGCGGCGGAGCATCGCCTGGGCGATCTCCTGAGCGTAAGCGAGGTGGGTGAGCCGGCATTCGTCGATCGTGATCCCCGCCACCGCGACGCGGTCCTGGAGCTCGGCGCGCAGTTCCGCGCTGATCACGTTGGCATTGCCGCGAAGCGTCGTCTCCTGATGCTCGATATCGTCATACGGGTAGCGCGCAGCGATTGCCCGCACCGCGCTCTCGATCTGGACGAAGACGAACTTGTTGTAATCGTCAACGTCGTAGAGCGCCTGCGCGGTGTCGGTGACGCGCCACACGACATTGGACGCGATCTCGATCGGGTTGCCGCGCAGATCGTTCACCTTCAGCCGCTCGGAGACGACGTTGTGGACGCGTGTCGAAATTTTCGTGCGCGTGAGCCAAGGCAGCCGCCACCTCAGTCCAGCCTGGCGATCGGTTCCGCGATAGTCGCCGAACAGCAGGATCGCCGCCGCCTGGTTGGGCTGCAGGAAGTAGAAGCCCGCAGATACGATCGCGACGGCCACCACGCCGAATCCCAACAAGGTGCCGCCGAGCCCTCGGTTCTCGGCTGCCAGTTGCCCTATGCCGGCCCCGGCAATCACGACGGCCGCAAGCAGCACCAGCAGCATGACGTATCCGTTTTGTGTGGCCGCTTTCCGCTCCTGCGAGAGCCTAAGCGCTTTCAAGTCCCCTGCCGCACCCCTCGACGTAGCCATAAAAGCTCCTCCTTTATTCTGATATCATATTTACATCAGTTGAGAGTCGTCAAGCGGTTTCGGCGGAGCGCTGGCGGGGCGGCTTCGTTGTGGCTATGCGCTCATGCCCTTCCCTTCGAATTCCCTGGAGCTCCCGCCGATGACAAGTGACCAGCCTGGCCGTGAGTGGAAGCTCGTCATCCACGGCGGCGCCGGCGTGATCGAGCGCGGCCGAATGACGCCGGAGCTGGAGCGGAACTTGCGGGCTGGGCTGGAGGCGGCGCTGGAGGCTGGCGCGGCGATCCTCGGCGGGGGCGGAAGCGCCGTCGACGCGGTGGAAGCCGCCGCCCGCACCCTGGAGAACGACGTCCAATTCAACGCCGGGCGAGGTGCCGTGCTCACCTTCGACGGAGAGACCGAGCTCGACGCCGCGATCATGGAGGGCAGCAGGCGTGACGCCGGCGCGGTCGCGGGGGTGAGCAACACGCGCAACCCGATCAGCCTCGCGCGCGCCGTCATGGAGAAGAGCCCGCACGTCTTTCTCGGCAGCAGGGGCGCGGACCGCTTCGCCGAGGAGCAGGGGCTGGAGCAGGCTCCGCCCGGTTATTTCGACATACCCGAGCGGCGGCGCCAGCTCGAGGAGCTGAAGGCGAACGATTCCGACTGGTTCGACGTGGACATGAAGTTCGGCACGATCGGTGCTGTCGCGCTGGATTCCAGCGGCCATGTCGCCGCTGCAACCTCGACCGGTGGCATCACGGGCAAGCGCTGGGGACGCATCGGGGACTCGCCGCTGATCGGCGCCGGCACCTGGGCGGACGATCGCAGCTGCGCCGTCTCGGCGACCGGATCCGGCGAATATTTCATCCGGGCAGCCGTCGCTCACGAGATCGCTGCGCGGATCCGCTTCCTTGGCGAAAGCGCCCAGGCGGCGGCCGACGCGGTGATGGCGGACGTGAAGGAGCTGGGCGGCAATGGCGGCGTCATTGTTGTCTCGGCGGGCGGCGAGACGGTCTACTCGTTCAACTCGGAAGGCATGTATCGGGGCACCGCGTCACCGAGCGGCCGCTCCGTCGCGATCTACGGTGACGAGTGAGCCTGCGCTTTCTCCTCCCGCTGCTAGCGCTGCTCCTCCCCTCGCCGGCCTTCGCCTGGTGGGAATATGGACATTATACCGTCGCCCGGATTGCGGAGATGAGGGCGAAGCCCTCCACGCGGGCCGAGATCCGTCGGTTGATCGCGCGCTCGTCTGTGCTCGAAACGCCGGACTGCCCGATCCGCAACATCGAGGACGCAGCGTATTGGCCCGACTGCCTGCGGAAGCTGAAGGACAGGTTCAGCTACAGCTTCCCCTGGCATTATCAGAATGTCGACATCTGCAAGCCGTTCGACCAGGCGGGCGCGTGCCGGGACGGCAATTGCGTGTCCGCGCAGATCGAGCGCAACGCCAAGCTGCTGGCCGACAAGTCGCTGCCCGTGCGTGAGCGGGTCATGGCGCTGGCCTTCCTCGCCCACTTCGTCGGCGACCTGCACATGCCGCTCCATGCGGGCGATCGGGGCGACAAGGGCGGGAATGACTTCGGCGTTTCCTATGGCCTGATCGCCGGGCGGACGAACCTGCATTCGGCGTGGGACGGCTATCTGGCCGAGCGCGGCATTTCGACACCCGCGGCGGGCGCCGTCGGCATCCTCACCGATTTGCCTCTGGACCAGCGCACTGCGATGGCGGGAGGCACGGTGACCGACTGGGCGCGGGAGAGCTGGGAGGCGAGCCGCACCTATGCCTACGGCACCATGATGCCGGACCCGTGCGGGCCCAAACCGGAGGGCCGCCCGGTGATCGACGAGGCGACCACGCGAGCGCTGATCCCGGTGATCCGCACGCAGATCGCGCGCGGGGGATTGCGCCTCGGCCGTTTGCTGGACGAGGCGCTGTCCTAGCTTATTGCGGCAGCACGGTGACCGAGCGGCGGTTCTGCGCCCAGGCGCCTTCATCGGAGCCCATCGCGTCCGGCCGCTCCTTGCCCCAGCTGATCACCGTCATCCGCGCCGGCGAGACGCCGCGGGTAGCGAGGTAGTTCTTGGCGGCATTGGCGCGGCGATCACCGAGCGCGAGATTATATTCGCGAGTGCCGCGCTCGTCGGCATGGCCTTCGATGGTCACTCGAACCGCGGGATTGCGAGCGAGCCACTGAGCCTGCGCATCAAGGATGCCGCGGTCCTGGGCGTCGATCGAGAAGCTGTCGGTCTCGAACAGCACCCGGTCCGCGGGCACGCTGCGGAGGAAATCCTCGCGGCTGCCCGGAATGCCTCCCTGACCGACGCCGCCGTTCTGGCCGGCGCCGGCGCCGATGTCGCTTCCATCCGCGCCCTCGCCGTTCGCTCCGATCGGCGGTGGCGGCAGATCGGCCGGCTTCTTCTTCGCGCATCCCGCGACGGCGATCGCAGCGGCCAGCGCCGCCAGTTTCCAGCCCCTATTCATTCAATCTTCCTCCCAAACGCTACAGGTACAAACATCAATTCAGCAAAGGCGACCAGGACGGGTCCGAGCCGTCGAGCGGCGTCGCGATCCGGCGCTCGTTCTGGCCGGTGAGATCCACGGACCAGAGCTGCGCCTTCCCGGAGCCTTGGGCCGTCCTGAAAAAGTTGATCACGCGGCCATTGGGCGCCCAGCTCGGCCCCTCATCCTGCCAGGCTTCAGTCAGGATGCGCTCGCCCGAGCCGCCCGGCGCCATCACGCCAATGCGGAAGCCGCCACCACCGATCTTGGTAAAGGCGATCTGGTCGCCGCGCGGGCTCCAGACAGGCGTCGCATAGGTGCCGCCGCCGAAGCTGATCCGGCGCTGGTCCGAGCCGTCCGCGCTCATCACGTAAAGCTGCTGCGATCCGCCGCGGTCGCTTTCAAAGACGATGCGCTGGCCGTCCGGCGAATAGCTGCCGCCCGTGTCGATCCCCGGAGAATTGGTCAGCCGCTGCGGCGTGCCCCCGGCAACCGGGACGCGGTAAATGTCGGTATTGCCGTTCACCGCCATCGAGAAGACGACGTGGCGGCTGTCCGGCGAGAAACGGGCGGCGAAGGTCATGTTCGGCTGACTGACCAGCAGCCGCTGCCTCCCGGCCGCCATGTCATACAGATAGACCTGCGGCCGGGCGCCGTCATAGCTCATGTAGACGAGCCACTTCTGGTCGGGCGAGAAGCGCGGCGTCAGCGCCGTCGACTGGCCGTTGGTCAGGAACCGGTGATTGGCGCCGTCCTGGTCCATGATCGCGATGCGCTTTGTGCGCTTGCCCTTGGGCCCGCTCTCCGCGACGTAGACGACGCGGCTGTCAAAATAGCCGCTCTCGCCAGTGAGCCGGGCGTAGACGGCGTCGGCGCACTTGTGCGCCGCGCGGCGCCAGGAGGCGGGCTGCACGACGAAGCCTTGCCGGGTGAGCTCGGTCTGGGCGGCAACGTCGTAGAGATAGCAGCCGACCGTCAGGGTGCCGTTGCCGTTCGACTGGACGAAGCCCTGCACGAGCGCCTGCGCGCCCGACCAGTTGGCGAAAACCGGCGCCGTCACCTGCGGGAAGGAGACGGACGGAAGCCCGCGCGGCCCCTGCGGCGTGAAGAGGCCCGAGGCGCGAAGGTCGCCCGCGACGATTTCCGCGACCTGGGCGCCCATCTGCTCGGTGTTGAGCCGCTCCGCGACCGGCACCACGGCGGGAGTGGGCATCACCGGCACCGCGATGGGCATCGGTGCCGAGATGCCGCCGACAATGTCCACCTCCAGCGGCTCTCCGGCCTGTTGGGCAAGAGCCGGTCCGCCGGTCAGCGCGGCCAATAGGCTCGCCAGGATCGTAAGCTTTACAACGCGCACACTCGGTCCCCCTCAATCGGGCAGTTTGTAGTTCATGTTGAAGTTGCTCCAGCCGCCCTTGGCGGTCTGGTAGAGTTCGTCCGGAAGCCCGCGCAGCGGCGAGCAGCCGGTGAATGCGGCGATGGCGAGATCTGCCACACGCTTCTCATAGCGGCTATTCTCGTCGGTCACTCCGGAGGTGGAGACCACGGCTGGTCGTCCGGCAAGCGATCCGTCGCGGTTGAGCTTGAGGTTGATCTTCACCTGGATCCGGCTGGCGCCCGGCCCCGGGTTCACCTGCCGGTCCGCGCAGGGCTGAACCTGGCGTTTGATGGCGGCGACGATGCCAGACATCGCGATCGGGCTCATCACGGCGCCCGTGGGCTGCTGCGCCTTGGCGGGCGCGGGATCGCTGCCCAGTCCCTTGAGGAAGTCCTTGCCAAGCATCGAGCCGCGCGGCTTCTCAGCCTTGCCGCTGCCGGTTGCGGCTTTGGCCGGCTGCGGCTTGGCGGGCGCGGCTTTGGGCGGCGCGGTCGCGGCCTTGGCCATCGGCTTGGCGGGAGCCGGCTTGGCCGGAGCTGGCTTCGGCGAGGCAGGCTTGGGCGGAGCGGCCTTGACCGGGACGGGCTTCGGCATCGGCGCTGGTTTGGGCTGGGGCGTGGCGATCGCCTTGGGCTGGGGCGGCGCGGGAGGTGCCGGCAGAGGCGGAGCTGGCGCGGGCTCGATCACCGGCGCCGGAGCAGGCTCTTCGGGCGGCCCCAGTTCAGGCGCGATGGTTGGCGCGGGCGGCTCCACCGCCGGCTGAGGCACTGCGCTCGTCAGCGCGACCTCGTCGACGATCGACACCTCCATGGGATCTGCCATGATCGGGGGCTGGCGAACGGTGGCGAAGCCAATCGACAGCACCGCCAGCAGGGCCGCATGCCCTGCCAGCGCAACGCCGAACCCGGTTGCCTCCCCCCGGTCCATCAGCCGTCCGGTCCCTGCGTGCTGACCAGCGCGACCTTCCTCAGGCCGGCGGCGTTGATCTCGCCCATCACGCCCATTACCCGGCCGTAATCGAGCCCGCGATCGGCCCGCAGGAAGATGCGCGGCCCGCCTTCTTCGCGCGAAGAGGCGGCGATCCCCGCCAGCCGTGCACCGAGCCCCTCCGCGGGCACCGGCGTCTCATCGACGAAGATGGCGCCGCTGGGGCCAATCGAGATCTGGACCGGCTTCTGCTCCTGGTCGAGCGCGCCGGCCTTGCTGTCGGGCAGATCGACCGGAACGCCCGCCACGAGCAGAGGCGCAGTCACCATGAAGATGATCAGCAGCACCAGCATTACATCCACCATCGGCGTGACGTTGATCTCGGCCATCGGCGAGCGCCGGCCGCGGCGGTTGCCGCCGAGCATCGGGCCCATCGCCATCAGCCTTCAAACTCCAGCTCGCGGCTCAGCGTGCCGTGGAAGCCGTCGGCGAAGCGGATCAGCCGCGCTTCCATGCGATTGATGCCGTAGCTCATGCGGTTGTAGGCGATCACCGCCGGGATGGCGGCGAAGAGGCCGAGCGCGGTCGCGAACAAGGCCTCCGCGATACCCGGAGCGACCACGGCCAGGCTGGTGTTGTTGGCGCCGGCGATGTCGCTGAAGCTGCGCATGATGCCCCAAACGGTGCCGAACAGGCCCACGAACGGCGCGACCGATCCGATCGTCGCGAGGATGTTGAGCCGCTCGGCGAGCCGGTCCACCTGCTCGGTCACCGCCGAATGCATCGACATTGCGAGCCGCGAGCGGGTGCCTTCCTTGTCGACCGCCTTGCCCGCGGTCGAGCGGCGCCATTCCGTGAGCCCGGCCGAGAACACCTTGGCGGCCGGCAGATCCTCCTGCCCGCGCGTGTCGTAGAAGCCGTCGATATCGTCCGCCTTCCAGAACTCGCGCTCGAACCGCTCATTCTCGCGCGCCGCGCGCTTGATGCGGAGGGCGTGACCGATGATGATCGCCCAAGTCCAGATGCTGGCGAGGACGAGCCCGATCATCACGGCTTTGACGACGATGTCCGCCTGCATGAACAAGGCAATCGGAGACATCATCTCCGCCGCCCCCGCGGCCCCTCCCGAAACGCTCACTTCACCTCCTCGATCAACCGCTCGAAACTCTGCACCCACTCTCGCGGCTGGCGCCTGGGACGGCCCTCCGGCGACAGGAAGGCGGCCGTCACAGTCGCGTCGGTGAGGATTTCCTCGCCGCGCATGACTCGTTGATGAATGACGCAGGACGCCGCCCGCACTTCCTGCACCCGGCTAACCACGACGAGCGCGTCGTCAAGCTTGGCGGGCCTGCGATATTTGATCTGCGCCTCGGCCACCGCGTAGACGCCCTCGCCGCCTTCCAGCGCCGCGCGCTGATCAACGCCGATCGCCCTCAGCATGTCGGAGCGCGCCCGCTCCATGAAGCGCAGGTAATTAGCGTAATAGACGATGCCCGCAGTGTCGGTGTCCTCGAAATAGACGCGCAACGCAAAGCGATGCGTCTTTCCGAGGAAGGCTCCCTCATACGGTTTGTCGGCATTGTCCCCACTCACGGTGCGACGTTAACCATCGCAGATTCGGGGCGGAAGGATGTTCGGCTGAGACGAAAGAAATTCGAGTCAGGCGGCGGAGCTAATCGAACAGGCCGTCGTGCCCCGTCTTCGGCGGCGTGATTCCGAGGTGCGTCCAGGCCTTTCCATTGAGGCAGCGGCCACGAGCGGTGCGGGCGACGAGGCCGAGCTGGATGAGGTAAGGCTCGATCACTTCCTCGATCGTGTCGCGCGGCTCGCTGAGGCCGGCGGCAAGCGTCTCCACGCCCACCGGCCCGCCTTTGTAGATGTCGGCGATCATGTGAAGGTAGCGCCGGTCCATCGCGTCCAGCCCGAGCGCATCCACTTCCATGCGCGTCAGCGCGGCGTCGGCCACCTTCGCGTCTACCTGCTCGTCGCCGCCGGAATGCGCGAAATCACGAACCCGCCGCAGCAGTCGGCCTGCAATGCGCGGCGTGCCGCGGGAGCGGCGGGCGATCTCCGTGGCCCCATCGGCGGTGAGCGCGAGCCCGAGCAGTCCCGCGGCGCGGCGCACCACTTTCTCCAGTTCCTCCACCGTGTAGAAGGTGAGCCGAACGGGGATACCAAACCGGTCGCGCAATGGCGTGGTCAGCAGTCCCTGCCGGGTCGTCGCGCCGACCAAAGTGAATTTCGGGAGATCGATCCGCACGGACCGCGCCGACGGCCCTTCTCCGATCATCAGGTCGAGCGCGCGGTCCTCCATCGCGGGATAGAGCACCTCCTCGACCGCGGGATTGAGGCGATGGATCTCGTCGATGAAAAGGACATCGCCGTCTTCCAGGTTGGTGAGCAAGGCCGCGAGATCGCCAGATTTGGCGATCACCGGCCCGGAAGTCGCCCGAAACCCCACGCCGAGCTCGCGCGCGACAATCTGTGCCAAGGTGGTCTTACCGAGCCCCGGCGGTCCGAAGAACAGCACATGATCGAGCGCATCGCCGCGCGCTTTGGCGGCGGAGATAAACACCCGCAGATTCTCCCGAGCCGCTCGCTGGCCCACGAAATGGTCGAGCGTCTTTGGGCGCAGTGCGGCGTCGATGTCCTCGGGTTTACGCTCGCCCGTGACCATTCGATCTGCATCGCTCATCGCGCGGCCAGCTTCAGGGCAAGACGAACCAGAGCGTCAAGACTGGGCTCCGGCGCCAGCTGCGCTTCGGCCTTTGCGACCGCTGCTGAGGCTTCCGCAGGTCGGAATCCAAGATTCTGCAGAGCGGATATGGCATCGGCGCTCGCGGTGCCGGAAGGCGCCGGGACAGCCGCTGTTCCGCCGCTCCCGAGCACCACTCCGCCGGCTTTGTCCTTTAGTTCGTTGACGATGCGCAAAGCCAGCTTCGGGCCGACGCCCTGAGCACGCGCGACCATCGCCTTGTCGCCGGTGGCGATCGCCTTGTGGAGCTCGTCTCCGCTGAGCGCCGAGAGGATGCCGAGCGCCACCCGGGCGCCGACGCCCTGCACCGAGGTGAGAAGCCTGAACCAGTCGCGCTCCTCCGCCGAGCCAAACCCGACCAGGCGGATCGAATCCTCTGCAACCAACATTTCGGTGTGCAGCACCACCTCGTCCCCGATGGCACCGAGACCAGACAGGGTTCGCGTGGAGGCGCCGACCAGATATCCGACCCCCGTGACGTCGATCACGGCGTGATCATGGCTGAAGCTGTCGAGCAATCCCCGAAGCTTGGCGATCACGCGGCGCGGCCCCGAATGGCTCGAGCGCTCAAAATATGATGGGCATGAGTGATCGCCACGGCCAGCGCATCCGCGGCGTCGGCACCTACGATCCTTGTGCCGGGGAGCAGCCGCTGCACCATTGCGCGAACCTGCTCCTTGGCCGCGCCCCCGGTGCCGACCACCGCCTTCTTAACGAGCGTCGGCGCATACTCCCCGACGGGCATGGCGAGGCCAGCGGCCGCGAGCAGCACCACTCCGCGCGCCTGCCCAAGCTTCAGGGTCGATTGCGGGTTTTCGTTGACGAACACTTCCTCGACCGCAGCCGCTGTCGGAAGGTGCTGGCTGAGGACCTCAAGCAACCGTCCGTGCAACTCCAGCAGGCGAGCCGGCAGCTGCATCTTCGCGTCGGTTCTGATCTGGCCGTTGGCGACGTGGCTCAGCCGGTTTCCGTCCGCGGCGATCACTCCCCAGCCGGTGCAGCCCAGTCCGGGATCGAGGCCGATCAGGATCACAGGGGCCCCCATGCAAATGCCGTTTGCATGGGCTTCTGCATCAGGAAAGCCGCTCCATTACGGCCTCGGAGACTTCGTAGTTGCCCCAGACGGTCTGAATGTCGTCGTCGTCCTCCAGCGCATCGATGAGCTTGAGGAGCGTGCCGGCTTCTTCGTCGCCAACCTCGACCGGGGTCTGCGGGCGCCAGGCGAGCTTGGCGCTCTCCGCTTCTCCCAGGCTCGCCTCAAGCGCTTTGGAGACTTCGTGCAGATCCTCCTGCGCGGTCCAGATCTGGTGGCCCTCCTCGTCGGACTCGACGTCCTCGGCGCCCGCCTCGATCGCAGCCTCGAACACCTTGTCCGTGTCGCCAACCGAAAGGGGATAGGTGATGAGGCCGAGCCGCGCGAAGCCGTGGCTCACCGAGCCACTCGCACCGAGATTGCCGCCATTCTTGGAGAAGGCGGTGCGCACGTTGGTGGCGGTGCGGTTGCGGTTGTCGGTCAGCGCCTCGACGATCAGCGAGACGCCGCCCGGGCCGAAGCCCTCATAGCGGATTTCCTCGTAATTCTCGCCTTCGCCAGCCGAGGACTTGTCGATCGCCCGCTGGATATTGTCCTTGGGCATGGACTGCGCCTTGGCGGCGAGGACCGCGGCGCGCAGCCGCGGGTTCATGTCCGGGTCGGGCGTGCCCATCTTTGCCGCGACGGTGATCTCGCGACTAAGCTTGGAAAACATCGCAGAGCGCTTCTTATCCTGCGCGCCCTTGCGGTGCATGATGTTCTTGAACTTGCTATGGCCGGCCATTGCCGCGTCGCCGCCTTGTGCTGTTGCTGGTCGTGAAACGTCTAGCCGGGCCTCACGCCCGCATCAACCGAGCCCCAGCGCGTTCTTGTACGTCTCCAGCAGCGCTTCCGCCTCGTCGCGAACATGCTTCTCCATTTTTCGAAGGCGCACGATCGAACGCATCGTCTTCGTGTCGTAGCCGCGCGACTTGGCCTCGCCGTAGACGTCCTTCACGTCGTCCGCGATTGCCTTTTTTTCTTCTTCCAAGCGCTCGATGCGCTCGATCAGCAACCGCAGCTCGTCCGCCGCGATCGACCCCTCCGACATTTTCTACCCTTCCCCGAATCTGGTGAGCGGCTTCGTCTAAGAGGCGGGTTGGCGAGGCTCAAGCGGCACCGTAGACGGGTTGCTTGAACTGTCGCCGATAGTGGTTATTCGGCCACGGCGAACCACACGGAGACAGCATGCCGAGCCCATTCGTTCCCCGCACCCGCAAGGTCCGCATCCTCGCGACACTGGGACCGGCCAGCAACTCGCCCGACATCATCCGGCAGCTGATCGAGGCTGGTGCCGACGCCTTCCGCATCAACATGAGCCACGGCAGCCATCCCGATCATGCCGCCCGCATCGAGATGATCCGAACGCTGGAAAAGGAGATGGAGCGGCCGACGACGATCCTCGCCGATCTGCAGGGCCCGAAGCTGCGGGTGGGGAGGTTCGCCGGCGACAAGGCAATGCTGGAGAAGGGTCAGACCTTTGTGTTCGATCGCGACACCACGCCAGGTGATGCGACGCGCGTCAACCTGCCGCATCGCGAGATTTTCGAGGCAGTCAGCGAGGGAACGCGGCTGCTGGTCGACGACGGCAAGCTCGTGCTGCGCGTGACCGATGCCTCGCTGGACCGGCTGGAGACGGTGGTCGAGGTCGGCGGCGCTATCTCCAACAACAAGGGCCTCAACGTGCCCGATGCGGTGCTTCCGCTCGCCGCGCTGACCGAGAAGGATCGAAAGGACCTCACGTTCGCGCTCGACCAGCATGTCGACTGGGTGGCGCTGAGCTTCGTGCAGCGGCCGGAGGACGTCGCGGAGGCGCGGCGGCACATCGCGGGCCGCGCCGCGCTGCTCGCCAAGATCGAGAAACCGGCGGCGATCGATCGTCTCGACGGCATTCTCGAGCTCTCCGACGCGGTGATGGTGGCGCGCGGCGATCTCGGGGTCGAGATGCTGCCGGAAGAGGTGCCGCCTCTGCAGAAGCGCATCGTAGAGGCGGCGCGACGCATGGGCCGTCCGGTCGTGGTCGCGACGCAGATGCTCGAATCGATGATCACCACCCCCTCGCCGACGCGGGCGGAGGTCTCGGACGTTGCCACCGCGGTTTACGATGGTGCGGATGCGATCATGCTGTCCGCGGAGAGCGCCTCGGGGCAGTGGCCGGTGGAATCGGTGGCGATGATGAACCGGATTGCCACCAGCGTCGAAGCAGACCCGAGCCACGCCGCCCGCGTGCACTTCACCGAAACGCCGGCCGATCCGACCACCAACGACGCCATCGCGGAGGCCGCCAACAAGATCGTGGAAACGGTGAGCGCGGCGGCGATCGTGTGCTTCACCGTCTCCGGCTCCACCGCGCGTCGCGTCTCGCGCGAGCGTCCGGCGGTGCCGCTGCTGGTCCTCACTCCGTCGCCGAAAACGGCGCGACGCCTCGGCCTGCTTTGGGGTGCCCATGCCGTGCGGACGAAGGACGTTTCCAGCTTCGAGGAGATGATCGGCAAGGCCAAGCGCATGGCGCTGCGCCACGGCCTCGCCAAGGCCGGTCAGCGGATCATCATCACCGCCGGCGTCCCCTTCGGCACGCCCGGCTCCACCAACGTCGTCCACGTGGCGCGTTTGGTCGGCGATGAGCTGGACCGGCATAAGAAGAACGAGGCCTGAGGCGCCGCCGTTCGTCGCCATCTTCTGCCGTTCGCCGTGCCGGAAGGTAGGCTGTCGCACGGAGTTGCGCCTTATCTCGATCGGCTTGGAGGCGGCGACGAGCGGCCCTAAACACCTTCCGGGAATTCAACCGGAGGGAAATCATGTTCCATACCTACAAGCTCGGCTTGGCCGGCGCTCTCTTCGCGCTGGCAAGCGCGGCGCCTGCGGCGCAGCTCATCGTCGCCAATCCGGATTTCGAGGAGGGCATAGCGCTAACCAACGGTGGCTATCTGGCGGGCCACGTGCTCCGCATCCCCGGCTGGAGCGACTCCGGGGGGAGCGGGACCGGACATTGGAACCCAACCTCGGGTCACTTCGAGGACGAAGCCGCCCATGGTCTCGTGGGGTTCGCACTCGGAAACGGCACCCTCACAGAGGCAGGGGGCGGGACACTCGCGCAACGCATCGCCAACCATGCGATCCAGGCGAATACCCGCTATACGTTGAGCTTCGACGTGGGACGCCCGTTCGGTACTGACCCGTGGAACTTCTCGGCCGGGCTGCTTGCCGGCTCGCTCGCCGGCGGACCGGTCACCTTGCTCAGCTCCTTCTCGGGCGCAGCGGACTCGACCGGGGCGCTCGTGCCGATGGGACAGTTCCGGACAATGAGCCTCGTGTATGAAACCGGCGCGAACGGCCCCGAGCTTGGGCGCGACCTCTCGATCGCCATCACGAGCAACCAGGCAGGCGCGGCGTTCGACAATTTCCTGCTCGACGCCTCACCGCTCGTCCAGTCGGCTGTGCCGGAGCCAGGGACTTGGGCTATGATGATCGCCGGCTTTGGGCTGGTCGGAGGTGCGCTGAGAAGGAGAAGGCCGCAACGCCTTGCGGTCGCCTGAGCGACGGCGGTTAGCGCCCCTCCATCAGAGCGGGCACATAGTCGAGCAGCTCGCGCGCAAGGAAGCCCACGCGGCCGTGCTTGGTCGCGAGCCGCCGCCCCGCTTCTCCGTGCAAGTAGACGCCCCACATCACGGCCGTCAGCGGATCGGCTCCGCGGGCGGCGAGACCGCCGACGATACCCGCAAGCGTGTCTCCGGAGCCGGACGTCGCAAGCCCCACGCCGCCGCCCTTGAAGCGGAAAGCCTGGCCGTCGGGGGAAACGACGTGGCTATACTCGCCCTTGATCAGCGTCACCGCGCCGAACGTTTCCGCCGCCCGGCGCGCCGCTGCCAGCGGATCGGCCGACACTTCCTCCCGCTCATAATCGAGCAGCCGCGCCATCTCGCCAGCATGGGGAAGCAGTATGCTTCCGCCGGGCCAAGCCTTCAGCGCGTCCGCCCGCTCGGCAAGGCTGCCCAGCACCGCAGCATCGAGCACGAGCGGCACGTCCAAGCGCGCCTCGAACAGCCGGTCGAGCAGCGTCTCCAGCGGCCCGCCATGCTGAAGGCCGCAGCCGAGCAGCACCGCCTGCGCCGCGCCCGCCCATTCGAGCAGACGGTCGATCTCGCTCTCTGCGATGCAGCCCGCCTCCGTTTCCTCCAGCCCGATCACGCGCGCTTCGGGAGCGGCGACCCCGATCTGGACGGCGATGCTGGCGGCCGTCGCGATCTGCAATTTGCCCGCGCCCGCCCGAAGCGCCGCGATACCGGCAAGAAGCGCGGCGCCCGGGAGTTCGCGGCTCCCTGCCACCACAAGCAGCCGCCCGCGATCCTCCTTGTCGCCGTCATCGGGATGGTGCGGCAGTGGAAAGCGCCGGAGCAGCTCCGCGTCGAGGATTTCGGGGTCGGTCACCGAGCTGCCACCATGGCGTCAGGCTCGGAGGTGATCGGCGCATCCTGCTCGACCAGCGGCGCGGCGAAATTGTACCTCAGCAGCCGCGGCTCGCACCCCTGCGCATCGTCGGGCTCGAACGCATATTCGCATACGCTGCAATTGAGCACCGCCGCCTGCTTGTCGATTGCCAGGATCGCGGCTTCGTCCATCTCTTCCAGTATGTAGCGAAGGCACAGCACCACAACCTGGTGGCAGACGATCAGAACGCGCTTGTCGGCATGGTGGAGGCTCACCGAGTCGAGCGCGCCCCGGAGACGAAGGATCACGTCCGCCCAGCTCTCGCCGCCCGGCGGGCGATGGTAGAATTTGCCGAGCAGCGAGCGATGCTCGGCAAGCTCGGGATATTTTTCGCGAATGCCGGCAGTCGTCAGTCTGTCGAAAATCCCGAATTCGCGCTCGCGCAGCCGCTCATCCGTGATGGGCGGCTTGGCCCAGCCGGTGACCCCGCCCGCCTCGCAGATTGCCTGCGCGGTCTGCCGCGCGCGGACGTAGGGTGAGGAGAGCAGAACCTCCGGCCGCTCGCTTTCGGGCAGCGAGGCGAACCAGCTCCCGACCGCGCGGGCCTGCTGATGCCCAAGGTCGCTGAGCGGCACGTCCATGTCGCGCACCGGGATGTCGATCACGCTGTGCCCGGCTTCGTGGGCGAGATCACGCGCGACATTGCCGGCGCTCTGCCCGTGGCGCACGATCCAGAGGCGGGAAGGCCATCTTTGTCTCATGGCCGAAACAAAGCCCGAGCGGCTCTTTGGTTCAGAGCAGCCCTTCGGCCTTGAGGCGGAGCCGGAGATCCTCCGCGTCGGTGAACAGATGCGCCTGCATGCCGACGGCGCGGGCGCCCTCGACGTTGACGATACGATCGTCAATGAAGAGCGCCTCGGCCGGCTTCAGCCGGAAGCGGTCGAGTGCGAGGTAGTAGATTGCGGGATCGGGCTTCAGCAGCTTCTCCTCGCCCGACACGACGATGTCGCGGAAGCGGCGGAAGAAGGCATCTTCCCTGGCGCGGAAGGGCCCCCAGAAGTCGGCCGAGAAGTTAGTGATGCCGAACAAAGGCACGCCCTTGGCGTCCAGCGCCTCCACGATTGCGTGCACGCCCGGCACCGGGTCGCTGATCGTCTCGCCGAAGCGATCGCCCCAGGCGGAAATCAGATGCGCATAGTCTGGGAATTTCTCGGACAACTCGGCCGATGCGTCGCCGAACGGCCGGCCGCCGTCCAGCGTGTCGTGCCACGCCCACAGATCGACATCCTCGATAAACCGCATCCGCGCTTCATCATCCGCGATCTGCCGCACGAGGAAGCTGTCGGGATCCCACCCGTACAGCACATTGCCGACGTCGAAAACGACGCCCTTGATACCACTCATTCGGGGGACCCCATCAAAGTACTACTTCGATGGGAATGCCTCAGCCCTGGCGGGCCTTGAAGCGGCGGTTCGTCTTGTTGATGACGTAGGTGCGGCCCCGGCGACGGATCACGCGGCAGTCGCGGTGACGCGACTTCAAGGATTTGAGCGAGTTGCGGATCTTCATGGCCGTAACGCCTGCCTGTCTCTTCTAAGCTTGTGCTGGAAAAAGGAAGGCGCTCACCTAGGCAGGCGGCGGCTTCAAGTCAAGCATCAGCCCTCGTCGGCTGGCGCGAGTTCCGGATCATAGTCCGTGATGGCCTCGAACATGGCCGTCAGAGCGGCGCGCTCGCTCTCGCTGATCTCCGGCCGCCAGATTTCGAACAGCAGCACGACCCGCGTCTCGGCGCCGTCGTTCCACGCTTCATGCTCGAAACTGTCGTCGAAGATCAGCGCCTTGCCTTCCTCCCAGACACGCGTCTCGTTGCCGACGCGCAGCCGGCAGCCGGGCGGCGTCAGCAGCGGCACGTGGCAGATGAGGCGCGTGTTGAGCAGGCCGTGGTGCGGCTTGATGTGCGTGCCGGGCTTCAGCAGCGAGAAGAGCGCCATCGGCGAACGGCCCCTGATCACCGGGATCGGGGCCTGCGAGAGCGCCTCCATCGTGCGCGGGCAGCGCTCCACATTGCCGGCAACTCGCTCCCCGCTCTTCCAAAGGTGGAAGGCGCCCCAGCTCGGATCGCCGAGCAGGTGGTTGGGGGGCAGCGGCCGATTGGGATTGGCCTCGATATAGGGCTGAAAGCCGCCTTCCTCTGCGAGCACCGCCTCGAGTTCCGCACGGATCGTTGGAGCCGCCGCTTCGATATCGGCGAGCCATGGAAAGTTCGAGCGCTCGTAAAACTGGATTTGCGGCAGGCCCGGAAAGTAGAAGCTGTTGGGCTGCTGGAGGTAGAGCTGCTTGCGCCCGAGCATGATGTCGAGCGCTGCCTGGAAGCGGGGGCTTCGCCCCTCCCCCTCGACCCCCGCTTCGACAAGATGTGCTTCCAGCCTGTGCTCGAATTCGCTTCCCGCCTCCGCCGTATACGCTTGGGCGCGGCGCAGCTCGGCCGCGACCATTGGGGAGATCTGCCCCGCATCGGCTGCCGCCTTGAGCGCCGAGCGGTAGAAGGAAACGGCTGCCCGAGTGTCCCCTTCACGGGCCCGGCAATCGCCCTTCATGAGGAGCGCGCCGATGTTGCGGGGCTGCCCGGCGAGCGTCTTGTCGAGCGCAGCCTCTTCCGCCTGGCCGTCCCCGACGTGGCGGCAGGCCTGGGCAAGCAGAAACCAGGGCGGGGGAACAGGACTGCCGCGCTCCACCACCTGCTCGAACAAGCGGCGCGCCTCCTTGGCCTCGCGTCGCTGAAGCGCGGCGATCCCGGCCCGGATCGCGGCTTCGGCTTCGGAGGCGCTCATCTGCATGGGAGGCTTAGGCGCGCTCGGCGAGCTTGCGTTCCCAGGCGAGCGCGTCCTTCACGATCGCGTCGAGATCGTTGCGCTTCGGGCGCCACGGCAAGGTCGCCAGGATCTTGCCGTTATCGGCGACGAGCGCTCCCGGATCGCCCGCGCGACGGGGCTCCATTTTCCGCTCGATCGTCATGTTGGTGACGCGGTCGACGCTGTCGAGCACTTCGAGCACCGAGAAGCCGCGGCTGTAGCCGCAGTTCATGACGTGACTGGTCTCCGGGTCCTCGATCAGCTTCTCCAGCGCGTCGACATGGGCGGCGGCAAGATCGCTGACGTGAATGTAATCGCGGATGCCGGTGCCGTCGGGCGTTTCGTAATCGGTGCCGTAGACGGAGACATGGCTGCGCTTGCCGATCGCCGCCTCGACCGCAACCTTGATGAGGTGCGTCGCGCCCGCGGTGGACTGACCCGAGCGGCCCTGCGGGTCCGCTCCCGCCACGTTGAAATAACGCAGTGCGCAATAATTGAGCGGATGGGCGAAGGCGACGTCAGCCAGCATCCGCTCGGTCATCAGCTTTGACCAGCCATAGGGATTGATTGGCTGGGTGCGCTGATCCTCGCGGATCGGCACCTGGTCCGGGATACCGTAAGTGGCCGCGGTCGAGGAGAAGATGAAGTGCCGGACGCCGCCCTTGACCGCGCTCTCGATCAGCGAACGGCTCTTCACCGTATTGTTCTCGTAATATTTCAGCGGGTCCTCCACCGACTCCGGCACCACGATCGAGCCGGCGAAGTGAATGATCGCGCCGATCCCATGCTCCTCGATGAGCCGGCCGACCAGCGCCTGATCGGCGATGTCCCCTTGCGCGAACACCGCCGCCTCCGGAACCGCCCAGCGGAAGCCGGTGACCAGATTGTCGATCACCACCACGCGCCAACCCGCGTCGAGCAAAGCCAGCACGGCGTGGCTGCCGATATAGCCCGCGCCGCCCGTCACCAGCACCGCCGGCCGCTCACCCTGCTGTCCCATGCTCGACACCCTTAGCCTTCCCGTTGCAGCAAAAAAGCGGCAGGATCGTTCCACCGCCGTCGGGTCAGCGCTTAGCAACGAGGTAATGGAATGAAAGCGATTTTCTTGTGGGCAGGCGCGATCGCGGCCGCCGCTTCCCTGTCGGGCTGCTCGACCTTCCAGGGATCACTCGCGGAGACGCAGACGGGAACGCAGATCTACCGCTCACATCTCGGCCAGCCGATCGCTCGCTCGCAGATCGCCGTGGAGGCGTTCCAGGCGGCGGACGCCAACAGCCCGGAATTCCGGATGTATTCGGCAGCCGTGGCGCAGGAGCTGCGGCGGCTCGGCTGGACGGTGGTGAATACGGGCATGCAAACGGAGCAGGTCGCGCTCGTCGACGTCAGCCAGGGCTCGGCCTCCCGCATGGGGATCGGCGCCGGCGCTCCGGCCGTCCCGGCAATACCGGGGGCCGGCACGACCTCGCCGGGGGTCGCCACCGGCCTCGAGGTGCGCATCAAGCGCCGCTCCGACGGCACTGTTTTCTGGGAAGGGCAGGCGGTCGACGAAGGCCGCGGCAGCGGCTCGGCGGGTGAGCGCACGGCGGCGGTACAGCGTCTCGCCGCGGCCCTGTTTCGGGACTTCCCCGGAGAGTCGGGCCGCACTATCAGGGCGCGATGAATCCATCCATTTCGTGCGCCTTCGACGGCGGCAACATTCGCCTGGTCGCCATCGAAGGCAACCGCATCGACCTTGAAATCGTCAAGGATCATCGGTCCAATTTCTTTCAGTGGTTCTATTTCCGCCTGACCGGCGCCGCCGGTGAAGCCGTCGAGCTCAGGATCCTGAACTGCGCCGAGTCCGCCTATCCGCACGGATGGCCGGGCTATCGCGCCTGCATGAGCCATGACCGCGAATATTGGGAGCGGGCCGACACCTCCTATGAGGGCGGAATCCTGACCATCCGCACGACTCCGGCCGCGAACAGCGTCTGGTTCGCCTATTTCGCGCCCTACACCATGGAGCGCCATGACGACTTCATCGCGTCGGTTATCGCCCATCCGGCGGTCGAATATCGCTCGCTCGGCCAGACGCTGGACGGGCAGGAGATCGACTATCTGAAGGTTGGCACCGGCCCCTTGCAGGTCTGGCTCTACGCTCGCCAGCATCCCGGCGAGACGATGGCGGAATTCTGGATGGAGGGCGCGATCGAGAAGCTGCTCGACGATGCCGACCCGGTCAGCCGCCGCCTTCGGCAGAAAGCGACCCTCCACATCGTCCCCAACATGAATCCGGACGGGTCGAGGCGCGGGCACCTGCGCACCAACGCGGCCGGCATCAACCTCAACCGCGAGTGGCATGACCCTTCGCCCCAGCGCAGCCCGGAAGTGCTCTACGTCTTGCGCCAAATGGACAAAACCGGCGTCGACTTCGCCATGGACGTGCACGGCGACGAAGCGATCGCCGCCAACTTCCTCGCCGGCTTCGAAGGCATTCCTTCCCTGACCGAGAGCCAGAGCGCCTTGTTCAACCGCTTCAGCGAAGAGCTGGTCCGCATCTCGCCCGACTTCCAGACCGAGAAGGGTTACGAGATCCCGCCGCCCGGCCAGGCGAACTTGTCCATGTCCACCGCCCAGCTGGCCGAACGCTTCGGCGCCGTCTCGATGACGCTGGAAATGCCGTTCAAGGACAATGACGATTTGCCGGACCCCGCCGAAGGCTGGTCGCCCGACCGCAGCCGCCTGCTCGGCCGCTCCTGCCTCGACGCGCTCCACGCGATCGTCGACGAACTGCCGGCCCGCCGCTGATGCCTCGGTTGGTACTCATCCGCCACGGCCAGTCGGCGTGGAACCTGGAAAACCGCTTCACCGGCTGGTGGGACGTCGACCTGACGCCGTTGGGAGAGACCGAGGCTCGCGAAGCCGGCGAGCTGATGCGGGATCGCGGGCTCGACTTCGATCTCTGCTTCACCAGCTTCCAGACCCGCGCGATCAAGACGCTGCACATCGCGCTGGAAGCGATGGGCCGCCTCTGGCTGCCCGAGGAGAAAGATTGGCGCTTGAACGAGCGCCATTATGGCGGCCTGACCGGGCTCGATAAAGCGGAGACCGCCGCCAAACACGGTGACGAGCAGGTCAAGCTCTGGCGCCGCAGCTTCGACGTTCCCCCGCCGCTTCCGGAGGAAGGCAGCCCCTGGGATCTTGCAAAGGACGTCCGCTACAAGGGCGTGCCGATCCCTCAGACCGAGAGCCTGAAGAACACGATCGCCCGCGTGCTCCCTTATTGGGAGCAGCGCATCGCGCCTCAGCTCCGAGCGGGCCAGCGCGTGCTCATCTCGGCGCACGGCAATTCATTGCGCGCGCTCGTAAAGCACCTTTCGGGGATCTCGGAGGACGAGATTGCCAGTCTCGAAATCCCGACCGGCCAGCCGATCGTATACGAACTCGACGACAGGCTCGCCGAAATCGAGCGCTTTTACCTGAAGGACAGAGGCTAGGCCTCAGCCGTCCGCCTTCGCCAGATACATGTTGCGGTCGGCGCGCTGCATCACGTCTTCGACCGTGTCGCCGGGCAGGAGCGTGGCGGTGCCGATCGAGGCTTCCACGGTGACGAGGCTGTTGCCGAGATCGAGCGGGTTGTCGGCAATGCAGCGGGCGATGCGCTCGGCCGTGTCGATCGCGCTGTGATGGTCGAGATGGTCGAGGATCAGGGCGAACTCGTCCCCGCCGATGCGCGCCGCCATGTCCGTCGACCGGATCAGTCCCTGAAGCAGCCGCGCAACATGGATAAGGGCCGCGTCGCCCGCGAAGTGACCGTGCTTGTCGTTGATCGCCTTTAAGTTGTCCAAATCGACATAGAGCACCGCCGCGGGCGTGCCGTGGCGCTTGGCGTGAGCGGCGACACGTTCGATTTCCCGCAGGAACCGGCGCCGATTGGGCAGCGGCGTCAACGGATCGGTGTCGGCGAGTTGCTCGAGTTCTGAGACGCGTTCGCGCATTTCCGAGAGCGAGGCGCGCAGCAGCGCGTTGCGGTCGGCGAGCTCCGCAAAAGCTTCGCGGGCTGCGGGCGACAGCTCCTCCCCTGCAAGGGCGGCAATGATGTTTGCGTCGTCGGCCACGTTTAGCCTCCCTGGAGCTGCTCGAATGTCTAACGACGAGTAGCGTGATCGGGTTAACAGAAGGCTGAGGCGTGCCCGCTGCGAGTCCGGCATTTGCCAGTTTGGAGGGCGCCGCCTAAGAGGTGCCGCTTCGCCGGGCGGAGGTCGCAAGAAATGGCAGGGCAGGCGCCGCTGGTCGGCATCATCATGGGCAGCCAGTCCGACTGGCAAACCATGCGCCATGCCGCCGAGATGCTGGACGCGCTGCACGTGCCCTATGAGACCCGCATCGTCTCCGCCCACCGGACGCCTGAACGCCTCTACGACTATGCCAGGAGCGCTGCGGAACGGGGCCTGAAGGCCATCATCGCCGGTGCCGGAGGCGCTGCCCATCTGCCGGGCATGGCGGCCTCGATGACGCGGCTGCCGGTGCTCGGCGTGCCGGTGGAGAGCAAGGCGCTGTCGGGCTGGGACAGCCTCCTCTCGATTGTGCAGATGCCGGCCGGGGTGCCGGTCGGAACGCTGGCAATCGGCAAGGCCGGCGCGGTCAATGCAGGGCTCCTCGCCGCCGCCATGCTCGCGACCGCCGATGACGCGCTTGCCTCTCGGCTCGAAGCTTGGCGCCAGCAGCAGACCGACGGAATCGCCGAAGCGCCCGAATGAGCATCGTCGAGCCGGGCTCCACGATCGGCATTGTCGGCGGCGGCCAATTGGGCCGCATGCTCGCCATTGCCGCCGCGCAGCTTGGCTATAGATGCCACGTCTACGCGCCCGACGAAGCGCCGCCCGCGGCCGAAGTCTCCGCGCTGTTCACCCGCGGCGACTATGACGACGAGGCGGCGCTGACCCGGTTCGGCGCGAGCGTCGCCGTCGCGACATATGAGTTCGAGAATATCGCTGCCCAGCCGCTCGACGCGCTTGCTGCTGAAGCTCCGCTCTACCCGCCGCGCCGGGCGCTCGAAATTGCGCAGGACCGCCTCGCCGAGAAAGAATTCGTGGCAAGCCTCGGCGGCCGCCCCGCCCCGTTCGCTCCGGTTTCAAGCCGTGAAGAGCTCCATGCGGCGCTCGCCCACACGGGCGTCCCCGCCATCCTCAAGACCCGGCGCTTCGGCTATGACGGCAAGGGCCAGGCCCGGATCCACTCCGCCGAGCAAGCCGAAAGCGCCTGGGACTCGATGCGGGGAGCCCCGTCTATTCTCGAAGGCTTCATCCGGTTCGACGCGGAATTCTCGATCCTCCTCTGCCGCTCCCTCACGGGCGAGACGGTGCTGTGGGATGCCCCGCGCAATCGCCACCTAGACGGCATTCTCGATACCTCCGAAGCCCCCCCGCCGCCCGAGCTCGCGCCTGCAATCGCTGAAGCGCGCGCGCTTGCCGAGAAGGTGGCGGACGCACTCGATTATGTCGGCGTCCTCACCCTCGAATTCTTCGCCGGGCCTGACGGCGCCGTGTTCAACGAAATGGCGCCGCGCGTCCACAATAGCGGCCACTGGACCATCGAAGGCGCGCTCTCCTCGCAGTTCGAGAATCACATACGCGCGATTTGCGGCCTCCCGCTCGGCGCGACCGAGTTGGTCGTGCCCCGCGTCCGCATGAAGAATCTGATCGGCGAGGACGTGACGAGCTGGCGGGACATCATGGCCGACAAGACCGCTCATGTGCACCTCTACGGCAAAGGCGAGGCTCGCCCCGGACGCAAGATGGGCCACGTCACCTGGCTCGAACGCTAGGCTGCAACTCTCGCAGCTTCACGTTCCCGCGTGGCCGTCAGCAGCCGGACCTGTAGCGCCTTGAGCCTGGGTGGGCTCTCGATCTTCGCGCCGTGGCTGTCGGTCAGGTAGAAGACGTCCACCGCCCGTTCTCCGTAGGTTGCGATGTGGGCGGAATGGACGATCGCTTTTGACTGGAAGATGGCGCGTGCCAGCCCCGACAGGAGCGCCGCGCGGTCGCGGGCGTTGATCTCCACGACCGTGTAGCGATTGGACGCCATGTTATCGATGAACACCGCGGGCTGGATCTCGAACGCCTCGGAACGGGCAATCGGGAGCGACTTGGCCTCGAGCCGCTCGATCATCGGCTCTTGGCCCGCGAGCGCGTCGAGGATCGCTTGCTCGAGCCGTCGCATTTGGTGGGGGTCGCCGAAAGGCTCGCCGGCCGCGTCCTGGATCAGGAAATTATCGAGTGCCATGCCGTCTGTCGAAGTGTGGATGCGCGCGTCGATGACGTTGGCTCCAGCCAGGCTGATCGCGCCGGCCAGACGGTAGAAGAGGCCCGGCCGGTCCTTGGCATAGACGGTGAGGAGGGTTCCGCCGCGCTCCTCCTGGACGCTCATCGCCACCGGCTTGACCCGCGAGGGCGAACGATCTGCGGCGTCGATGAAGCGCGCATTCTTTTCGAGCACATCGACCGGCTCGGCGAGCCAGTAACTGTCGGGCATGTGCCAGGCGAGCCGCGCGAACCGGCTCCCCTCCCACTGCAGGCGCGCGGCGAGGTCGGCCTGGACGGCCGCAACCCGGTCGTGCCGCCCGCGCTGCTTGTGCCCCAGGCGCAGCATCTCCTCAGCGGAATCGAACAGCTCGCGCAGCAGCTGGCGCTTCCAGCTGTTCCAGACGCCGGGGCCGACCGCTCTAATGTCGACGATGGTCAGGATCAGAAGCAGCCGAAGCCGCTCCAGGCTCGTCACCTGCGCGACGAAATTGGCTATGGTCTTCGGATCGGAGACGTCGCGCTTGAACGCGGTGGCGGACATGAGCAGGTGCGAGCGCACCAGCCAGGCGACGGTCTCAGTCTCCGCGTCCGACAAGCCGAACCGCGGGCAGAGTTCGCGCGCAACCTCCGCCCCGAGCACGCTGTGGTCGCCGCCGCGGCCCTTGGCGATGTCGTGGAGCAGCACGGCGACATAGAGCACACGGCGGGACGCGATCTGCTTCACGATGATCGTGGCGAGCGGGTGGTCCACTTTGAGGTCGCCACGCTCGATGCGCGAGAGCAGGCCGAGCGCCCGGATCGAATGCTCGTCGACGGTATAATGATGATACATGTCGAACTGCATCTGCGCCACGACGCGGCCGAAATCGGGAACGAAGCGGCCGAAGACGCCGGCCTCGTTCATCCAGCGCAGTACCGTCTCCGGGTCTCGCGGCGAGGTGAGCACGTCCAGGAACAATGCATTCGCGCGCGGATCCGCGCGCACCTCATTGTCGATCAGCTTCGCGTCCCGCCCCGCTGCACGCATCGCCAGCGGATGGATCTCCAGCTCGTTCCTGTCGGCGAGCGCGAAGATCTGGATCAGGCGAACCGGATCCTCCTGGAAGAAGGTGTCGCTCGGCAATGCGAGCCTTCCGCGATCCAGAACAAACCCCTCCAGCTTGCGCGGCCGGCGGCGGATCGCGGGAAGGCCGAGCCGACTTCCTCGGCGAGCGAACTTGTCATCGAGGTGGGAGAGGAAGATCCCGGTGAGGTCGCCGACCGTCTTTGCATGCAGGAAGAAGTGCCGCATGAAACGCTCGACCGGCGATTTCCCCGGCCGGTCGGCATAATGCATCCGCTCCGCGATTTCGCGCTGGTATTCGAAAGTGAGGCGCTCCTCCGCGCGGCGGGCGATGAGGTGGAGGTGGCAGCGCACCGCCCACAAGAAGCGCTCGGCCTTCTGAAAGCGCTTCAGCTCGGCGGGTGACAGAAGTCCCGCCTCCACGAGCTCCGGGACGGAGCGGACGCGGTAGGCATATTTGCCGATCCAGAAGAGCGTGTGGAGGTCGCGAAGGCCCCCTTTCCCTTCCTTGATATTGGGCTCCACCACATAGCGGCTGTCGCCCATCCGGCGGTGGCGCTCGTTGCGCTCCTCCAGCTTCTGGGTGACGAACGCGGTGGCGTTGCCCGCGACCACCTCGGACCAGAAGCGCGCCTGCACTTCCTCGAACAGCCGCTCGTCGCCCCAGAGGTAGCGCGCCTCTAGGATGGCGGTACGGATCGTATGGTCGCCCTGCGCGGCGCGGATCATGTCGTCTACCGACCGCGATGAATGGCCGATCTTCAGTTTGAGGTCCCAGAGCAGATAGAGCATCGCCTCGATCACCTGCTCGGTCCATCCGGTCGGCTTCCAGGGCGTGACGAAAGCGATGTCGACGTCCGAATGGAGCGCCATCTCGCCGCGCCCGTAACCCCCGACCGCGACCAGCAGCAGCCGTTCCGACACGGTCGGGTTACCGATGGGATAGAGCCGGCCGACCACATAATCGTGGACGAGGCGGATAATCTGGTCGGTGAGGAAGGCATAGGCCGCGGCGGCTTCGCTGCCGGCATAGGGCCTCGCCTCCAGCCGGCCGGCAATCTCCGCGCGTCCATCGGCGAGCGCCTGCTTGAGCAGGGCCGTGACGTCTCCTCGCTGCTCGGGCCCGAAGCTCGCAAGCCGGTCCGATAGCATGCGGCGATCGACGATCGCGCGGCGGTTCGGGATTGCGGGCATGCGCTCGGCCATGGTGCAGACATAAGGGTTCGCCGCGCCGCCGTCACCTTGCTGCCTCCCCGCGCCGACATGAAGCCGCCGCCGGGTTGAACAAGCCCTGCACTCCGCTTATGATATAAAGTATCATTGAAGGAGAGACGCTATGTATGATGCGATCGTGGTGGGCGGGAGCTTCGCGGGATTGTCGGCGGCGATGCAGCTGGTGCGGGCGCGGCGGCGGGTGCTGATGATCGACGCAGGGCGGCCGCGCAACCGCTTCTCCCATGCGAGCCACGGCTTCCTGGGGCTGGACGGGACCAGCCCGGCTGCGATCCGCGAGCTGGGGCTCCGGCAGCTCGGCGCCTATCCGACCTTCGAGCTGCGCGGCGGGACGGCGGAAGCGGCGCGACGGGGCGAAGACGGGTTCGCGGTGGCGGTCTCCGGAGGCGAGGAGGTGCGGGCGCGGCGGCTGGTGCTTGCGACCGGCGTCGAGGACCGGCTGCCCGACGTTCCCGGGCTGGAGGAAAGATGGGGCAAAAGCGTGCTCCATTGTCCCTATTGCCACGGCTATGAGGTCCGGGACCGGCCGCTGGGCGTGCTGGCGACCGGGCCGATGGCGGCGCACCAGGCGGCGCTGATCCCCGATTGGGGGCCGACCACCCTGTTCCTCAACGGCCGCTTCGAGCCCGACGCGGACCAGCTCGCTTCGCTCACCGCGCGCGGCGTGACGATCGAGCGGGCGCCGGTGGTGGCGGCGCTGGGCGCGGCGCCCGGGCTCACGGGGCTGCGGCTAGCGGACGGGCGCGAGGTGCCGGTGGAGGGGCTGTTCGTGGCGCCGAGCGTGCGGATGGCGAGCCAGCTCCCGCACCAGATCGGCTGCGCGTTCGAGGAGGGGCCGCTCGGACCCTATCTCCGTGTCGACGAGCGTCAGCAGACCAGCGTCCAGGGCGTCTATGCCGCGGGTGACGCGGCGCGGCCGATGCACAACGCCACCTTCGCCTCGGCCGACGGCGTTATGGCGGGCGTGGGGGCGCACCAGTCGCTGCTGCACTAGCGCGAGCGGCTCCCGCCCGGTGGTTGCTCGCAGCGTGCGTGGCAGTGGGACGAAAGTCATATGGCATCGCGGGGGGTGCCATCGCCCTCGATCGACTCCGCCGGCCCATACTCGGGGAGGACAGCGAAAATATGCGCTGGGTCGGCGGCCTCGCGCGAACGGCCGCTACTTGATGCGAAGCACCGGGCGCAGCCGCGCCATCGTTTCTTCCACGGGATAGGTGAAGCAGGCGGTCGGCACCTTGGCGCGGCATTCCGAAGGAGAATCCGGGCTGTTCGCGCCGCGCACGAACAGGATGAAATCCTCGCCGACGTAGTTGGTCGCGGGCGCGCCTCGCTGGCCCATATAGCGCACCTTGCCCTGCTGATCGATGATCTGGACGTGCGAGAACCCCGCCGCCTTCATCAGCTCGGCGCTTCGATACATCGCCATGTGTCTGCCGAAGCCTTCGCCCGAAAAGCCGTTGCCCGACCCGACGACGCGCCAGACCCCGGGCGAAACCTGCGCTTCCTTATACCCGCCCTTGAGCCCGATCGGGCCGTAATTGGTGCCCATCCCGGAGCAGCCGCCCAGCAGAACCAGGCCCAAGGCCAACATGCGTCTCATATCATCCCCCTCTCAAGACCGACCTAGGCTAATGAATTCCCGGTCGGACGGCCATGGCTTTGAAGCAGCTTTCAAGCGCTGCCGCCTTGGCACGGGCGGTTTCGACGCGCCCGAGCGGACCCGCTATTGCCGCGATTGGGCGCCGATCGCGGCGGGGAGGCGTTCGGAGAGGGTTTCGCCGCGTGCGCCGCCGGGAGCGGGCGCGCGGTCCCTGTTGCGCTTGTCGGCGACATAGGTGTGGCCGTCCTCGGCCTTGACGATCTCGAACAGGCCGGTCGCCTCGAACAGCTTCGGGAAGTTCCTGGCGCCGTAATTGCGCGGGTCGATCGGCGCCTGGCGCTTGGCGGCGCTGCCGGCGGCGGAGAGATTGGCCCAGCCGTCGT
This sequence comes from uncultured Sphingosinicella sp., assembly GCF_902806315.1. Lineage (GTDB taxonomy): Bacteria > Pseudomonadota > Alphaproteobacteria > Sphingomonadales > Sphingomonadaceae > Allosphingosinicella. The sequence continues at coordinate 1,163 of NZ_CADCWD010000069.1, read as the reverse complement.
CGCCGGCGGTCGCCTCCACCGCGCCGCGCAGCACCGCGACCAGCTTGGCGTCCTGCGCGAGCGGCGGCTTCGCCCCGTCGGCCTTGGGCGCGCGACCGGCGGCGGGCTTCGCCTCCGCCTTGGCAGGCGCGGCCGGGGCGGCGGCGGCGGGCGCGGACGGCCCCTCCTCGCCGAGGCGGTCGAGATAGAGGAAGGTCGAGCAGGCGTTGACGAACGGCTCGGGCGTCTTGCGTTCGCCGAAGCCGTAGACCTCGTGGCCGTTGGCGCGCAGCTGCATGACGAGCGGCGTGAAATCGGCGTCGCTGGACGCGATGCAAAAGGCGTCGGGCTTCTGCGTGTAGAGCAGCTCCATCGCGTCGATCACCAGCGCCATGTCGGTCGCGTTCTTGCCCTTGGAATAACTGAACTGCTGGATCGGGCGGATGGCATGTTCGTGGAGCCGCGCCGTCCAGCCTTTCATGGACGGGCTCGCCCAGTCGCCATAAGCGCGGCGGATATTGGCGACGCCATATTTGGAGAGCTCGGCGAGCATCGCGGCGATCTTGCCGTGCGAGACATTGTCGGCATCGATCAGCAGCGCGATGCGGCGGCTGGGGGCGGTGCTGGGGGTGCGGTCTGCGTCCACGTCGATCTCCATTCGGCACCTCTTGGCCGGCGCTTGTGCGGGTCTAGCAGAGGCGGGGCAAAAGCAAGCTCCGCCGTGGTTGCCCGGCCACGGCGGAGTTGCCCGTCAGCGCTGGTCGAGCTGCGCCCGCACGGCGGCGAGGCCGTGGCGGGTGATGCGGTAGGGCGCTCCGCCTTGGCTGGCGATGAGCTGTCGGCGCTTGAGGCGCTGGAAGACGCCCATCCTGCAGTCCGACAGCCGCCAGCCCTCGCGGGTAAAGCAATCCACCTCCACGATCTTGCCCCTGGCTGGATCGCGCCGGTGGACGATGCGCCCGCCCTGCGCCAGCGCGTGCAGCACGCGCTGTTCGTATTTCGAGATATTCACTTGGATACACCGTTCTTCAGACGTGAAGACGGCGTGGAGTCGAACGGGCGGCTGGCATGGCCGGCCCGCACACCACGCGCGAACGGAAAGCACTGACGCCTCTCGCGTCAGGTCCGTCTCAGCGGGCGGCAATCTCCTTCACATTCCACTCCAGAATGGGAGGCGCGCATCT
>NZ_CADCWD010000068.1 GCF_902806315.1 uncultured Sphingosinicella sp. | reverse complement strand
GGCGCTAGATGGAGCGCGGCTTCCTCTCGAATCCCGAGGAGATCATCGACGAGGCGCGCAACGGGCGCATGTTCATCCTCGTCGACGACGAGGACCGGGAGAATGAGGGCGACCTCGTCATCCCGGCGCAGATGGCGACTCCGGACGCGATCAACTTCATGGCCAAGCACGGCCGCGGCCTCATCTGCCTCGCGCTCGGCAAGCAGAGGGTGGAGCAGCTCGGTCTCCAGCTGATGAGCCGGCACAACGGCACCCGCCACGAGACCGCCTTCACCACCTCGATCGAGGCGCTCGACGGCGTCACCACCGGCATTTCCGCCGCCGACCGGGCCCGAACCATCTCGGTCGCGATCGACGCGTCCAAGGGCCCCGAGCATATCGTCACCCCGGGCCACGTCTTCCCGCTGGTCGCAAAGGATGGCGGCGTGCTGATCCGCGCCGGCCATACCGAAGCGGCGGTCGACATCTCCCGCCTCGCTGGGCTGAACCCCTCCGGAGTGATCTGCGAGATCATGAAGGAAGACGGGACCATGGCGCGGATGGACGACCTCGTCGCCTTCGCTCAGCTTCACGGCCTGAAGGTCGGCACGATCCGGGACCTCATCGCTTATCGGCTGAAGAAGGATCATCTTGTCCAGCAGACGGCCGAGGCGAAGTTCGAGAGCCGCTGGGGCGGAACCTGGACCGCCAAGACCTTCCTCAACAAGGCGCTCGGCAACGAGCAGATCGCATTGGTGAAGGGCGCTATCGACCCGGCCAAGCCGACGCTCGTGCGCATGCATGCGCTCAGCCTGTTTACCGACGCCTTTGCGGAAGCTGGACAACGCGGCGGGCTCCTCGAAGGCGCCATGAAGATCATCGGCGAGGAAGGATCGGGCGTGATCGTCGTCATCAACCGGCCGATGCCGGACGCGCTGTCGCGCGCGCTCAACGTCCGCTCCGGCAAGGTCGAGCCGAAGGACATGGAGGAGTTGCGCGATTATGGCGTCGGCGCGCAGATCCTGTCCGCGCTCGGCGTGCACGACATGGTGCTGCTGACCAACACCCATCATACGCCCGTCGCGCTGGGGGGCTACGGGCTCACTATTGTCGGCGAGCGGCCGATTCCGCTTCGGGAGGGCTGATTTATTGGCGAATGTGCTGATCGTGGAGGCGCGCTTCTACGAGGACCTCAACGAGTTGCTGCTGCAGGGCGCGCGTGGCGCGATCGAGGCGGAGGGGCACAGCCACGAGACGATCACCGTTCCGGGCGCGCTCGAAGTGCCGGCCGCGATCGCGCTGGCAGCGGAGACGGGCCGCTACGACGCCTTCGTGGCCCTGGGCGTCGTAATCCGGGGCGAAACCTACCATTTTGAGATCGTGTCCAACGAAAGCGCGCGCGCGATCATGGCGCTGACGCTGGACGGGCTGCCGATCGGCAACGGCATCATCACCGTCGAAAACGAGGTTCAGGCGCTCGCCCGCGCCCGCCCTTATGAGAAGAACAAGGGCGGCGAGGCGGCGAAAGCGGCGCTCGCCATGCTGAAGCTCAACGAGCGGTTCGCTCGCTGAGCGCCGGCTTCAGCCAGTCGGGGATGATCGCGGTGCCGAGATCCTCGACGCGCCGATGCTCGACGGCGAGCTTCAGCTCGGGATAGACGACGCGGGTCCGCTCCCCGGCTTGGTCGGTCGGCACCACGACGAGGCGCCGGTTCACCTTTGACCGGTAGTTCATCCGGGCCGTATTCTCCTGGCCGACATAGCAGCCCTTGGTGAAGCTGACGCCGTTCAGCTCGCCCGCATTGCATTCCAGCCAGAGCGTCTTGTCGGACCCGAGTTCAGCCCGCCCTTCCGCGACACCGAGCGTCAGGCGATGGCGGAGCCAACCCTCGGCGGGTTCGCTCTCCGGCGCCAGCCACCGATGGCCAAGCTCGGGAAGGCGAGGGTCCGGCACGCCGCCGCCGCCGGGCGACCAATGAACGAAAAGCGTCTCCTCGCGATCGATCCTGATCGGCCGGCGCAGTCGATACAGGGTCAGGCGCCTGGCAAGGTCGGCAGCGGCATCGCGCTCGCAGTCGATCAGGATGTCGTCGCCGTCGCCCCAGAGGATGAAGTCGAACAGCGCCTTGCCCTGTGCGGTCAGGAGACCCGACCAGAGCGGCCCTTCGTCCGAGACGAGGGAAAGGTCGTTCGTGACGAGCCCTTGCAGGAATCCGCGCACATCCTCGCCGGAGACGCGGATCAGCGCACGGTCGATGAGGGTGGTCGCGGCCATGAGCGCTAGTTAGGGTCGCGACCGCCGAATCCCAAGCCGGAGCGACAGTGACCGATCGCCTCACCATCCGCCGACCCGACGACTGGCACGTCCACCTGCGGGACGGGCCGATGCTGGCCGCTGTGGCCGGCTACACCGCGCGCCAATTCGCGCGGGCGATCGTGATGCCGAACCTGACGCCGCCGGTCACCAGCGTCGAAGCGGCTGCGACCTATCGCGACCGTATCCGCGCCGTGCTTCCGGAAGGCGCGGACTTCACGCCGTTGATGACCTGTTACCTCACCGACGATGCCGACCCGGACGAACTCGCGCGCGGTTTCGCCGAAGGCGTGTTCACCGCGGCCAAGCTCTATCCGGCCAACGCCACCACCAACTCTGCGCACGGCGTCACCGACATCGCCAACATCTATCCGGCGCTGGAGGCGATGCAGCGGATCGGCATGCCCTTGCTCGTCCACGGCGAAGTCACCGATCCGGATGTCGATATCTTCGACCGCGAGGCGGTGTTCATCGACCAAGTGATGATCCCGCTGGTCGCGCGCTTCCCCGAGCTGAAGGTCGTGTTCGAGCACATCACCACGGCCGAGGCGGCGGATTTCGTGGCTGCGAGCGGGCCGAACATGGGTGCGACGATCACGCCGCAGCACCTCCACATCAACCGCAACGCGATCCTCGCCGGCGGCATCCGCCCGCACATGTATTGCCTGCCGGTCGCGAAGCGCGAGCGCCACCGCCTGGCGCTGCGCAAGGCGGCGACCTCCGGCTCGCCCAAATATTTCCTCGGCACCGACACGGCGCCGCACGCGATCGGCGCCAAGGAAACCGGCTGCGGCTGCGCGGGCATCTTCAACGCGCCGTACGCCCTCGAAAGCTACGCCGCCGTGTTCGAGGAGGAGGGGGCGCTCGACAAGCTTGAGGCCTTTGCGTCCAAGAACGGGCCTCGCTTCTACGGACTTCCGCTGAACGAGGGCACCGTCACGCTCGGGCGCTCGTCGCTGGACGTGCCGGATCGCCTGGACCTCGGCTTCACCGACATCGTGCCGTTTCACGCGGGCGAGCAGCTCCGTTGGCAGCTCGCCTGATCCGCAACGTCTAGGCGGCGCGCCGAGGCTCTTCTTCGACCCCGTGGCCCCGGGCCAGATAGTCCTGGCTCTGCATCTCGATCAGGCGCGAGGCGGTGCGCTCGAACTCGAAAGCGCCAGTGCCCTGGGTGTAGAGCTCCGCCGGCTGAGCGTCGGCGGCGGCGAGCAGCTTTACCTTATGCTCGTAGAGCGCGTCGATCAAAGTCACGAAGCGCGCTGCCTCGTTCCTGTTCTCCGGCCCGAGCTTGGGGACGCCGACCAGGATAACGGTGTGATAGCGCCGCGCGATTGCGAGATAATCGGGGGCTCCGCGCGCTTCGCCGCACAGGCGCTTGAACGAGAAAACCGCCACGCCCTTGAGGCTCTTGGGCACGTGCAGCGTGCGCCCGCCTTGCACCGGGATATCCTCGCTCGGCACCTTGGCCCGGTCCTCGACCGAAAAGTCGGTGAGCCGGAAGAAGGCCTCGCTCAGCGCCCGCGTCGCCTCCGGCCCGTTCGGCACGTACCAGGTTGGCATGCCGCCGAGCCGCTCCAGCCGGTAATCGGTCGGGCCATTGAGCGGCACCACGTCCAGCTCCTTCTCGACCAGGTCGATGAAGGGCAGGAACAGCTCGCGGTTAAGCCCGTCCTTGTAGAGATCGCGCGGTGGGCGGTTCGAGGTGGTGACCACGGTCACTCCCGCCGCCAACAGATGCGAGAAGAGCCGCGACAGGATCATGGCGTCGGCGCTGTTGTTGATCACCATCTCGTCGAAGCAGAGCAATCTCGCCTCGGCCGCAATGGCTTGCGCCAGCGGCGGGATCGGGTCGCCCGTCTCGCGCAGCCGCTCGACCCGCAGCCGCTCGTGCACCTCCAGCATGAACTCGTGGAAGTGGACGCGGCGCTTAGGGCTCGTGTCGATCGTCTCGAACGCCAGATCCATCAGCATGGATTTCCCGCGCCCGACACCGCCCCACATGTAGACGCCGCGCGGAGCCTTCGGAGCCGATCCGGTGAGCCGGGCCCAGAAGCGTGGTTTTCCTGCCGTCGAGTAATCGCGCGCCAGTCGGTCAAGAATCGCGACGGCGCGTTGCTGATCCTCGTCGGGCCTCAGCTCCCCCGAGGCGGCCAGCGCTTGATAGGTGTCGAGAACGAGCGCCACCGCTCAGCCGCCCACTTCGTTCGTCCGGAACGTAGTCGTGGGGCGCATGTGATGAGTCCGTGCCAGCGCCCCTCGACTTCGCTCCGGACGAGCGGGGGAGATGATCAGACCGCTCGCTCCACCAGCATCTTCTTCGTCTCCGCGATCGCCTTGGCCGGGTTCAGGCCCTTCGGGCAGACGTTCGCGCAGTTCATGATCGTGTGGCAGCGGTAGAGCCGGAACGGATCCTCCAACTCGTCCAGGCGCTCACCGGTCATCTCGTCGCGGCTGTCCGCGAGCCAGCGATAGGCCTGGAGCAGGATGGCCGGGCCGAGGAAGCGGTCCGAATTCCACCAGTAGCTCGGGCAGGACGAGGAACAGCAGGCGCACAGGATGCACTCGTAAAGGCCGTCCAGCTTCGAGCGATCCTCCGGCGATTGCAGCCGCTCCTTGCCCGAAGGGTTCGGAGTGACCGTCTTCAACCACGGCTGGATCGAGGCATATTGCGCGAAGAAGTGCGTGAAGTCCGGAACCAGGTCCTTGATCACGTCCATGTGCGGCAACGGCGTGATCCGCACGTCGCTCTTATAATCCTCGATCGCCGTGGTGCAGGCGAGGCCGTTTCGCCCATTGATGTTCATGGAGCAGGAGCCGCAAATGCCCTCGCGGCAGGAGCGGCGGAAGGTGAGCGTCGGGTCCTGCTCGCTCTTCATCTTGATGAGCGCGTCGAGCACCATCGGCCCGGTCTCGTCGAGGTTGATCTCGAACGTGTCGTAGCGCGGATTCTCGCCGCTCTCGGGATCGTAGCGGTAGATCTTGAACGACTTGATCCGGCCGTTGCCGTTCGCCGCCTTGTGGGTGCGGCCCTTGCCCTTGATCTTGCTGTTCTTGGGAAGTGCGAATTCAGCCATCTTCAAGAAGTCCCTTCGCCACGCGAGATAGCGGCTGGGCCGCCGTTCCTCAATGGGCGGGCGCCGCACCTTTTCCGCGCTGCCGCAGAACGATCTCGGCAATGTCGTAGGTGCGCTGGTTGTCGACGTCGATCGCACTGGCGCCGTCGTCCAGCACCACGCCCGCGATCCGCAGACCGAAGCGGCCCGAAATGCGCTTCATCGCGCCTGCCAGCGACAGCAGCTTGAATCGGAACAGGAGGATGTTGAACCAGCCGAACGCCTGGATGAGGCGCTTGCGGTTCTTCGCGAACTGGCCGCCGCTGCGGAAGACCTCCGCGACCTTGAGGCCGGCGCGGGCGCCGATCCCGTAAAGGTTGCAGTTGGAATAAGGCGCGTCGGAAAACTCGTAGAAACGCCGCTGCCCTTCCGGATGCGCGGCAAGCACCGCCGCCTTGCTCGCCATCGCCAGCGCGACGTCCGCGCCCTCCAACGCCGTCAGCATCTGATGAACCGCACCGGGGGTGAGGTTCACATTGTCGCCGGTGGTGACGATCAGCGGCGGCTCCACGCCTTGCGCGGACGCATAGGCGCTCTCGGTGAGCGTCTCGGCCGAGGGCACGAAGTCGATCGGCACGGCAAGCTTCATCGCGTCCAGCACGGCCCGGACGGGCGGCACCGCCCGCGGCTCGATGCACACGCGGATGCGCTCCAGCCCCGGCACGGGCACCAGCGCTTCCACCACATATTGGATCAGCGGCCGGCCGACGATCGGCACCAGGCATTTGTGCGTGACGCCGGCATTCTGGGCGAGCGGGTCAAGCTTGCCGGCGCGCTGGGCGGCGAGGATGATGGCGGTGAACGGCCGTCCCGCCTCAGCCGGCACGCACGTCCTCCGCGCGGACGAGGCCCTGGCGCACCAGACTGTGGCAGATGATCGTCTCCATGAGGTCCGGGTGGCTGAGGCCAGCCAGCGCCGCCGACTGGCCGATCACGCGATCTGGGGCGATGTTGGCCTGGAGGTTCACCTCCAGGAACCGCACCTCGCCGGTCGCGCGGTTCACGCGGAACTCGAAGCGGCCGTAATCGAACGGCCACAGCTCGGGAATGAGCATGTTCGTGTAGCGCTTGAGCTCATCCATCAGCGCGCCTTCCACGAGCGGGACGAGCTGCGCTTTCGACTCCTCGAATCCGCGCTTTTCCTCATAGGTGCGCAGCACGTTGGGGTCGTGTTCGAAGGTCAGGATCGGCAGGATTTCCGAGCCTTCGCGGCCGATCACCGGAATTTCGACGTCGATGCCGGTCAGGAAGGGCTCCACCAGCGCATCATGGCCTTCGCCGTGGATGCGGGCGATTTCGCCTTGCAGTTCCTGCCAGCTGTTGGCCGCCACCACGCCCCAACTCGCAGAGGAGGCATTGGGCTTGGCGACGTAACGCTCCGCGCTCCACGCCGTGATCGGCTCGACGGGCGCACCCCGGCGGAAGATCTGCCAGTCCGCGGTCGGCACGCCGCGCGAGCGGGCGGCCATCTTCATCAGGTGCTTGTCGTCTGCGAGGCCGCGAAGGATCGGCGAGGCGCCGAGGAACGGGATGCCGTGACGCGTCGCCAGCAAGGGCGCCATCATCTCGGAATTAAGGAAGCCGCCGCGGTTCAGCAGCGAAAAGAGGTAGTCCACGTCCGGCCGTTCGAACAGGTCCTCGAAACGGTTGCCGACGGTGACGTTGCGAAACAGCCCCTCCACCACGGTCCGAATCTGGTGATGGTAGATGGCGTGGTTGCCGTCGGTCTGGTGCGCCTGGCCGCCGCCCTTGGCGTGCTTGGCGATGAACATCACTCGCAGAGTGTCCCTGACCTGGCGAGGGATGCGAAGCGGAGTGATGGAGGGCATGAAGCTTCCCGGGTCAATTGAAACGCACTGGGCGGGTGTTACATAGGTCCATGACCACCGATCCCGATACGCTCGCCATATTGGCGGGCGGCTCCAAAGACAACATGGCCGCCGATGACGGCGGTCTCTCGCTGCCGACGGCGGAGCTGATGGCGCTCGGCGGAGACGCCCGTATCACGCTGGACGAGCAGAGCGGGCTCAACTCCTATGGCTGCGCGCCCAAGCCGATGCCGGCGATCAGTTACGCCTCCTCGACCGCAAGCACGGTCTCGGCCGGCGCCTTCGCCCAGGCGCGGGCCTTCCATTTCCAGCTGCAGCGCGACGCGCGGACGCGCCCGGTCGCCGACATCTATGCGGATGCGATGGAGGATGCGCGCCAGCGGCTGCGGCTCCTCTACGGCATCGACGAGAGCGTCGACATCGCGTTCGGGCCTTCGGGCACCGACCTTGAATATCTTGTCCTCGCCACCTCGCTTTGCGCGGGCAAGATCGTGCGCAACATCGTGGTCGAGGTGGACGAGGTCGGCAGCGGCTGCCTCAACGCCCAGAAGGGCCGCTATTTCGCCCCGCGCACTGCCTTGGGCCTCGACGTGACGACGGGCGACCCAGTGCCCGGCTTCCCGGAGGAGCGGATGGTGATCGACACCATCTCGCTTCGCAATCCGGACGGGAGCCTGCGGGACGTCGCGGAGCGCGAGCGAGTGTTGGCGGAGGTGATCGAGCGCTCGGTGGCGGCAGGCGAGCAGGTGCTCCTCCACGTCGTGCATCGCTCCAAGACCGGGCTGATCGCTCCGTGCATCGACATACTCGAGGACCTGGTCGGCCGCTACGGCGACCGGCTCGACGTGATCGTCGACGCATGCCAGGGCCGCATCTCGCCCAAGATGATCCAGGCCTATCTGGCGCTCGGCTCGACCGTGTTCGTCACCGGCTCCAAGTTCCTTGGCGGGCCCCCGTTCAGCGCCTTCGCATTCCTGCCGAAGCAGCTCGGCGACCGCATGGTCGACTGCGGCACGGCGGCGGAAGGGCTCGGCGCCTTTTTCGCGCGCGGCGAAATGCCCGCCCGCTGGACGGCGATGGACGCCGTGCTGCCGCAGGTCACCAATTTCGGTCTGCTGCTGCGGCTCGAATGTGGCCTGTTCGAGCTTTCGCGCCTGCTCGCTTATGGGGAGGACGTGGTCGCGCGGGCGGTCCAGACCTTCCACCAGGCCGTCCGCGAACTCCCCGCCGACTCCGCATTGCGGCTGCTGCCGGCCAGCGATGTCGGGAGCGAGGAGGGCCTTCACCCGCTCGACCGCACGATGCTCCACACCTTCGTGCTGAACGTCCGCAACCCGGAGACCGGCGGCGAGCTCGACATCGAGGATGCGCGCGCCATCTACGCGATGCTCTACACCGACATGTCCGAGCATTTCTCCGCGCCCTGGGACCGGATGATCGCGTCCGAGACCTGCCATGTAGGCCAGCCGGTGCGATGCCTGCGCCACTCGAACGGCAGCTGGGCCCCGACGCTGCGCCTCTCGCTGTCCGCCCCGCATATCAGCGAGGTGGCCGGCCTGACGCCCGACGCCCTGCTGCGCCGCTTCCGCACCGATCTCGAATGGATCGCGGCCAAGATCCAGCTCGTGCTCCCGCTGCTGGAAGAGAGGCGAAAGGCGGCCTGACCTCTACAGGGTGGCGAAATCCGGCACGGCGTGCCGGTCGAGCGTCTCCGAATGGTCGGGCAGCGGATATTTGAGCCCCGTCGCGCAATTGAACAGCACCACCCGCTCATCCTTGCCGACCAGTCCCGCATCCAGCGCCTTGCGCCACGCCGCCATCGTCGCCCCGCCCTCGGGGCAGAGCAGGAAGCCGTCCTCGCGGGCAGCCTCCTCGACGCAGTCCATGAGATCATCGTCGGACACCGCCATCGCCACGCCGCCGCTCTCCCGGACGGCACGGAGGATGAGAAAGTCTCCAACCGCGCGCGGCACTCGAATGCCGGCGGCGATCGTATGCGCGCCTTCCCAGCGCGGGGCATGCTCCTCGCCCTCCTGAAACGCCTTCACCATCGGCGCGCAGCCTTCCGCCTGGACCGCGATCATGCGCGGCCGCTTTGAGCCGATGAGGCCGAGCTTCTGCAACTCGCCGAACGCCTTCCACATGCCTATGAGGCCGGTGCCGCCGCCGGTCGGGTAGAAGATCACGTCGGGCACGTCCCAGCCGAGCTGCTCGGCAAGCTCCAGGCCCATCGTCTTCTTGCCCTCGATCCGGTAGGGCTCCTTCAGCGTCGACATGTCGAACCACGCGCCCGCCGCGGCGCCGTCGCCGACGATCTTCCCGCAATCGTCGATCAGGCCGTTGACGCGATAGACCCGCGCGCCCTGCAGCGCGATCTCGCGCACGTTGATCTCGGGCGTGTCGTCCGGACAGAAGACCACCGTCTCGATCCCGACGCGGCTCGCATAAGCCGCGAGCGCCGCGCCCGCATTGCCGTTGGTCGGCATCGCGATCTTGCCGATCCCAAACGCCTTGGCCATCGACACCGCCATCGCGATCCCGCGCGCCTTGAAGGAGCCGGTCGGCAGCCGCCCCTCATCCTTCACCAGCAACCCGCTCGCGCCGTATCGCGCCGCAGTGCGCGTCAGCGGCACGATCGGCGTCGCCGCCTCGCCCAGGCTGACGATATTCCGGGCTTCCCGAACCGGCAGGATCTCCCGCAGCCGCCACATGTCGGCAGGCCGCGCAGCAATCGCTTCGCGGCTGAGCTCCTTTCGCGCCGCGTCCAGATCGTAGCGCACCAGCAGCGGGCGCCCGGCACGCGACAGGCCATGCACCTCGTCGGCCTCATAGCGCTCGCCGGTCATCGAGCATTCGAGATGACTGACGAAGGTCGGCCGCTCGGCGGTCAGGTTCTGGTTGGAGGGCTCTTGCATCGGCTTTTCAGGTGCGGGCCTCGCAAGGAGGCGGTGGTGCCGCGTTCGGCATGGCAGATGCGCTCAATCGCTTCATTCAAGCGCCATCGCAAGCTTTCCGGCACCGATCGAATAGCGTGCAAGCACCGCGGCATCGCGATCGTAGCGGTCTTTGCGGAACACGATGCCTTCGCTCGTCGCTCCTGCGGTCAGATAACTCATGTAGACCGGCACGGGCCCCGCCAGGCCGACATCTTCCTCCCTGTCGGGATTGGCCGCTTTGGGCATGTCGCCGAACAGCCAGGTGGCGAGCTTTCGAGCGTCTTCGACCCGGACGCAGCCGTTGCTGATCCATCTCTCCTCATTGTTGAAGAGCGACTTGTCGGGCGAGTCATGAAGGTAGATGCCGAATTCGTTGGGCAGCATGAACTTGATCGCGCCCATCGAATTGCCACGCCCGGGAAGCTGGCGCACCCGAATCTCGGTGGTGCCGTCCGCGACTGCTTTCCAGTCGATCGTGCTTGGGTCGACGACCGTTGCGTCGGTCGTCCAGTCCGACAGCACTTCGTAGCGCTCGGCCTTGAGATGTCCCAGCCCGTCGGCGAGCACGCGAGGCGCCACCAGAGTCTTCGCGAGATCGGGCGGGACGTTCCAGTAGGGATTGATGCTGGCGTAGCGGATCAGCGCAGCCATCATCGGGGTCGCCGATCCCGGCTTGCCGACGATCGCCTTCATCGTGTCCTGAACCCTGCCATTCTCAAACAGGTAGATGCGCGCCGCGCCCACATCGACGAGAACATATCGCCCCTTCTCGGCCGTGCCGGGCAAGCGCCGCGCACGCTCGAGGTTGATCTTCAGCAGGCGCTTGTAATGGTCTGCTCCCAGATTCAACGAGGCGATCGTCCCCTCGCCGGCAATGCCGTCGGCTTTGATGCCGTGGACCTTCTGGTATCGCCGCACCGCATTGGCGAGGCTCTCGTCAAAGACGCTGCCGGCCCCGAGCCCCAGCCGCTCGCGCAAGGCGCTGACACGCTCCCCCTTCGCGCCCGGCTTCAGGAGCGGTCCCGACGGCACCTGCACCTGGGGCAATCGCCCCCAGGCGGCCCGATACCTCGTCAGGCCGCGGCGCAGGTCGGTGTAGAAAGGATTGAGGGGGAGCAGCAGATCGACCGGCGATCCGAGCTTGTCCTCGATCCCGATCTCCTTGAGCAACTTGTCGCGCTCTCGCACCGCCGGCGCGATCTCGGGATCGATGTAGATCAGATCGAGACCCTGCTGGATGCTGGGCGGGATCTCGACAGGCTCAATGGGAAAATCCGCATAACCCGGCCGCGCGGCGGCGGCACCGGAGAAGGAGAGCAGCAGGAGAAGGGACGCGGCGCGACGAAACATCATCCACCGCTTATCCGGAAGCCATTGTGAATCCAGCCCGAACCGGATCACCGGAGCACGTCCAGCGCCCAGATGAGAGCAATTCGTTACGAGCTGAGAGTGGTGCGCCACCCAGTCCTGGGCGAACCAGTCTCCCTATGACTTTTCCCTGTTTTGTCCATGCGCAGCCGATTTGAGCCGCGATCTTCGACCTTTTCTCCCCAATATCAACAACTTGTCGGCCCTTACCCTGTTACGCAAAACAGGGAACGGCTGTACCTGTCAGGCAAGAGGAAGGTGATTGGTCGAAACGGCCCGCGAGTGGTCTGCCCAGGCGAGCGATTTCCGCCACGGTGCGTGCCCGCGATCATCTAAGCAGCTGCCGAGCTGCTGAAAAAATATTCGTTTACTGATAGCGGTCTTTCACAGCGGGGGAAGTAAGGCTGCCATAGCCAGGGTGCGTCACACAAGAAGGAGACGCACATGGCTTCGCCAAACCTAGAGATCCAGTCCTGGTTGACTACTTCGCTCCGGGGCTACAATCGTCATGCTCGCAAGCACCCTTAGAAGCAGGTTCGCCAAATCGCGGAGAGCATCACGCGCTTCGGATTCACGAATTGTCCGCCCAAGACACGATCCCTCCCTTTACTGATGTTCGTATGCGGGGCGGTGCCGACCTTGTAGACAAACACCAGCTCGTGCTTGGACCTGTAGAAGGTCCCCATACCCCCATTCGTCTTGTGTCGATGGGACGGGCGCCCCGCCGCGACTGGCCGACGTCCTTGTCGAGGGCGACAGGATCGTTCGGATTGCGCCGCCAGCGGGTCGAGGATCGGGATTGGCCGCGCGGATCGTCCAGGGCGAGGGTCGGGTCCTGGCGCCGGGCTTCATCGACATTCACAGCCATGGCGACCCGCTCGAGAAATCATTTGAGACACATCTGGCG
>NZ_CADCWD010000067.1 GCF_902806315.1 uncultured Sphingosinicella sp. | reverse complement strand
CAGCTGCGAGCAGACGAAGCAGCATTGCGAGCTGGCCGATGGCGCGAGCGAGTATCTCGCCGACCAGAACGCAAGACGCTGAATCGCGCCGCTCAGAGACGGCGCGTCGAGGTCAGCCGCGCAGCCGCTCGGCGTGCCAGCGCAGATGATCTTCCATGAAAGTCGAAATGAAGAAGTAGCTGTGGTCATACCCCGGCTGCATGCGCAGCGTGAGGTCGATGCCGGCGTCGCGGCACGCGGCGCGGAGGAGATCGGGCTTGAGCTCACGCTCCAGGAACGTGTCGGCCTCGCCCTGGTCCACCAAAATCTCGGGCACATGCGCGCCCGTTTCGATCAGACACACCGCGTCGTGTTTCAGCCAGGCGGTCCGATCCGGCCCGAGATAGCGTGACAGCGCCTTTTCGCCCCACGGCACCTGCGAGGGAGCGACGATGGGCGCAAAGGCGGAGACGCTGCGGTAGCGGCCGGGATTCTTGAGCGCGATCGTCAGTGCGCCATGGCCGCCCATTGAATGGCCGGTGATGGCCTGTCGCCCCATGTCCGCAGGAAAAGTGGCGGCGATCAGCTCCGGAAGCTCGTCCCTGATGTAGCTGTACATGCGGTAGTTGCGCGCGTACGGCTCCTCGGTCGCATCGACGTAGAAGCCGGCGCCCTGGCCGAAATCGTAAGCGGGGTCGTCGGGCACGCCCTCGCCCCGCGGACTCGTGTCCGGCGCCACGAGGATGAGGCCGAGCTCCGCGCAGGCGCGGCGATATTCGCCCTTCTCGGTGACGTTGGCGTGGGTGCAGGTGAGCCCGGACAGATACCAGACGACCGGGCAGGCCACGCCTTCATGGGCTTGCGGGGGCAGGTAGATGGAGAAGGTCATGTCCATGCCGGTCTCGCGGCTGGCATGCTTCACCACATGCTGCGTGCCGCCGTGGCTGCGCACTACCGAAAGCGTGTCGACCGTCATTGCTGCGGCCGGTGCAGGCCGCAAAGCTTGTTGCCGTCCGGGTCCCGCAGGTAAGCGAGGTAAAGCCGCCCGAATGCGTTCCCTCGCCAGCCGGGCGGGTCCTCGATCGATCGGCCGCCCGCTTCCACCCCGCGCCGGTGCCACTCGTCCACTTCCTCAGGGCTGTCGAACGCGAAGCCGACCGTCGAGCCGTTGCCGCAGGTCGCCGCCTCCCCGTCGATCGGGTTGCTGACCATGAACACAGCGCCCCTGCGGCCGTAGGACAGCCGCCCCTTGTCGTCGCGCCTCCCCTCCTTTGCGAACAGCGCGTCGTAGAAGTTTTTGGCGCGGTCGAGGTCGTTCGATCCGACCATCATGTGCGAATACATGGCTGCTTCCTCCCGGTCAGTAGATGACGACGCTGCGGATGCTCTCGCCCGCATGCATCAGGTCGAACGCGTCGTTGATGCGGTCGAGCGGCATGGTGTGGGTGATGAGCGGGTCGATCGCGATCTTGCCGTCCATATACCAGTCGACGATGCGCGGGACGTCCGTCCGGCCGCGGGCGCCGCCGAACGCGGTGCCCTTCCACACCCGGCCGGTGACGAGCTGGAACGGCCGGGTGGAGATTTCGCGGCCGCTCTCCGCCACGCCGATGATCACGCTCTCGCCCCAGCCGCGGTGGCAGCATTCGAGCGCCTGGCGCATCACTTCGGTATTGCCGGTGCAGTCGAAGCTGTAGTCCGCGCCGCCGTCGGTGGCGTCCACCACCGCCTGGACCAACTTGTCGCGGCCGACCTCGTTCGGGTTGATGAAATGGGTCATTCCGAACTGCTCGGCCATGGCGCGCTTGGCCGGGTTGATGTCGACGCCGATGATCTTGTCCGCACCGGCCAGCCTCGCGCCCTGGATGACGTTGAGGCCGATCCCGCCCAGGCCGAACACCGCGACGCTGGCGCCGGGCTCGACCCCGGCCGTGTAGATGACGGCGCCGACGCCCGTCGTCACGCCGCAGCCGATATAGCAGATCTTGTCGAACGGCGCGTCCTCGCGGACCTTGGCCAGCGCAATCTCCGGCA
This sequence comes from uncultured Sphingosinicella sp., assembly GCF_902806315.1. Lineage (GTDB taxonomy): Bacteria > Pseudomonadota > Alphaproteobacteria > Sphingomonadales > Sphingomonadaceae > Allosphingosinicella. Next base: position 11,604 of record NZ_CADCWD010000067.1, on the reverse strand, counting down.
TCACCGTGAAATTCGAGAAGGTGGAGCAGCCCATATAATGGTGGATGGTCTCGCTCCCGAGCCGGAAGCGGCTCGTGCCGTCCGGCATCAGCCCCTTGCCCTGCGTGCCGCGGATGGCGGTGCAGAGGTTGGTTTTCTGGCTGAGGCAGCTTTTGCACTGCCGGCATTCGGGCGTGTAGAGCGGAATCACGTGATCGCCGGGCCGAACTGAGGTGACGCCGGGGCCCACCTCGCGCACGATCCCGGCGCCTTCGTGGCCGAGGATGGAGGGGAAGATGCCCTCGCTGTCCTTGCCTTCCAGCGTGTAAGCGTCGGTATGGCAGATGCCGGTCGCCATGATCTCCACCAGCACTTCGCCGGCGCGCGGGCCGTCGAGATCGACCTCGTGGATCTCCAGCGGCTTGTTGGGAGCGGTTGCGATTGCGGCTCTGGTCTTCACTTACACTCTCCGGAAGCGGCGCTGGTCGGCGAGAACGGCTTTGGCGGCGTTGTGGCCGGGAGCGCCGGTGACGCCGCCGCCCGGATGCGCGCCCGAGCCGCAGAGGTAAAGGCCCTTTAGGGGCATGCGGTAGTCGGCATGGCCGAGCATCGGTCGGGCCGAGAAGAGCTGATCGAGCCCCATCTTGCCGTGAAAGATGTCCCCGCCGACCAGGCCGAAGCGCTGCTCGAGATCGAGCGGCGAGAGCGCGAGACGGCCGACCACCGAATGCTTGAAGCCGGGTGCATACCTATCGACCCTCTCGATGATGTGGTCGGCAACCTCATCGCGTCTCGCTTCCCACCCGCCCGGCACCTCATAGGGAAAATGCTGGCAGAAGAGGCTGGCGACTTGGGCTCCGGCGGGAGCGAGGCTGTCGTCGAGCGTCGAAGGGACCAGCATCTCGATGATCGGCTGCCTGGACCAGCCGTCGCGCTTCGCATCGATGAACGCGCGGTCCATGTAGGCGAGCGAGGGCGCCATGATGATGCCGGCCGTGAGGTGGTCCCCCGCCTCGGCAAGGCTCGTGAAGCGCGGCAGTTCCGAGAGCGCCACGTTCATGCGGAAGGTGGCGGATTCGCTCGCCCAGCCCTTCATTCGCTGGTCGATTTCGGGAGCCATGGCGCCCTTCGGGATCAGCCGCTCGAACAGCAGCCTTGGATGCACATTCGCGACCACCTGACGCCCACGATAGGCGCGGCCGCCTGCCGACACACCCACTGCCCTGCCCCGCTCGACGATGATCTCGTCCACAGGCGCATCGAGAACGATCTCCACACCCTTGGCCTTCGCGGCCCTCGCCATGGCCTGCGTGATTTCGCCCATGCCGCCGATCGCGTGCCCCCAGGCCCCCGGCACTCCCGCCGCCTCGCCGAACAGATGGTGGAGGAGGACATAGGCCGATCCGGGCGTCTCCGGGCTGGCATAGTTGCCGACAACGGCGTCGAAGCCGAACAGCGCCTTGACGATGTCGGTTTCGAAATAGCGGTCGAGAATATCCGACGCGCTCTTGGTGAAGAAGTCGAGCAGGTTGCGCTGCTCCTCCGCAGCGAGGCCGCGAACGCTGTTGCCGAGCTTCAGCAGGCCGAGGACGTCGCCGATCCCGCCGCCGGCATTGGGTGGGGCACGAAGCAGCCACTGGCGCAAAAGCCCGACCACCGCCTCAAGCGCCTTGGAATAGGCGTCGTACGCCTCCGCGTCCGCGGCCGAATGGCGGGCGATCTCGCGGCGCGTCAGCCCCTCCCTGCCCGCAAGCAGATAGTCGCCGCCGCTGGTGGGCAAGAAGTTGTCGATCTTGCGCAGCACGACCTTCAGGCCATGCTCGTAAAGCCGCATGTCGCGGATGATTTTCGGGTTGAGCAGGCTGACCGTGTAGCTCGCGGTGGAGTTCCGAAAGCCCGGGTGGAATTCCTCCGTCACCGCCGCTCCGCCCACCACATGGCGGCGTTCGAGCATGATGACCTTCAGCCCCTTGGCAGCGAGATAATAGGCGCAGACGAGGCCGTTATGCCCCGCACCGATGATGACGACGTCCGCTGTACTGGTCACCAAACCCCGTCCCGTTCAGGCTGAGCCTGTCGAAGCCCTGCCCTTCTTCCGCATCGATGAAAGAAAGGCAGTCCTTCGACAAGCTCAGGACGAACGGAGGTGGTAGGGGTGGCCTGTCAGCCGTAATCGCCACGCCCGGCGTGGGGCTCGTCTTCCTTTTCCATCTCGCGGACGGTTTCGTCGGACAGGTCCTTGAGGCTGTTGCCCTGCCCCGGCCCGCCCGCGCTGCCCTCGCCCATGCCGCCTTCGGCGCCGCCGGCCGGGTCGGTCTTCTGCTTCTCGTCTTTCGCCTGATCGCTCATGAAGTCGCTCCTTCGCGAGAGGAACGAACGGCCGCCGATCCGTTTCCGGCAGCGCGTCAGCGCATCAGCACCAGCTCTTCCGCCATCGTGGGGTGAAGCGCGACCACCGCGTCGAACTGGCTCTTCTTGAGCCGGGCCTTCACCGCAATCGCGGCAGCCTGGAGGATCTCTGGCGCGTCGGGGCCGATCATGTGGATGCCGACCACCTCCTCCGTCTCGCCGTTCACGACCAGCTTGTAGAGCGCCCGCTCGTTGCGGCCGGCGAGGACGTTCTTCATCGGTCGGAAATCGGAGGTGTAGCAGCGCACGGAGCCGAGGCGGTTTCGAGCCTCCGACTCGGTCATGCCGACGCCTCCGATCGGCGGATGGCTGAACACGGCCGAGGGAATGTCCTCATAATCGACTCGGCCCGGCTTGTCGCCGAAGATGCTGTCGGCGAAGACCTGCCCCTCGCGGATCGCGACGGGAGTGAGCTGCACGCGGTCGGTGACGTCGCCGATCGCATAGATGCTGGGACAGGTCGTCTGGTTGTCGGCATTGACCAGCACGGCGCCGTTGCGGGCGAGATCGACGCCGGCCGTTTCCAGGCCGAGGCCGGGCGTCTTCGGCACGCGCCCCAGCGCGTAGATGAGTGCGTCCGCCTCGAGCGGATCGCCGCCATCCCCCAGATGAATGCGCAGCGAGCCATCGCCCACCTTCTCCACCCGCTCGAAGGGTGCGTTGAAGCGGAACTTCATGCCCGCCATGATCGAGATCTGCAGCAGGCGGTCGCGGATCTGCGCGTCATAATGGCGCAGGATCCGGTCGCTGCGATTGATGATCGTCACGTCGGTGCCGAAGTGATGGAAGATGCCGGCGAATTCGTTGGCGATATAGCCGCCGCCGGCGATGGCGAGCCGCTTCGGCACTTCCGCTAAGTGAAAGACTTCGTTCGAGGTGATGCCGTGCTCGGCCCCCTCGAAGTCGGGAATGTAGGGCCATGCGCCGACCGCGATCAGGATCTTGCCCGCCGTGACGCGCGTACCGTCGGCGAGCTGCACCTCGTTGGGCCCCGTCACCGTCGCGCGCTGGTGGATCGTCTCGACCTTGTTGTTGTCGAGAATGCCCTGATAGACGACCTCGATCCGCGCGACCTCGGCCAGCACGTTGTCGCGCAGCACCTCCCAATTGAAGTCGGCCTTGGGCACGTTCCAGCCGAAGCGCCGCGCGTCGGCGATATCCTCGGCAAAATGAGCGCCGTACACGAGCAGCTTCTTGGGGACGCAGCCGCGGATGATGCAGGTGCCGCCGACCCTGTGCTCCTCGGCCATCGCGACCCGCGCTCCATGCGCCGAGGCTACGCGGGCGGCGCGGACGCCCCCGGAACCGCCGCCGATGACGAACAGGTCATAGTCGAACTGGCTCGCCATCACGCAACCGCCCCGAGCGCGCGCTCGATGAGGGCCTTGGTGGAAGGATCGAACTGGAGCGCGCCGGGCGTGTCGATCGCCTTTGCCATCTCCTTGCCCAGCTCGACGCCGAACTGGTCGAATGGATTGATGCCGAGCAGCACCGCGTTCACGAATGTGCGGTGCTCGTAGAATGCGATCAGCGCGCCAAGCCTGCTCGGGTCGAGCCGGTCGAGCAGGAGCGTGGTGGACGGCCGGTCGCCCGAATAGCTGCGCGCCGGATCGTCAGCCTGCTTGCCGGCCATCAAGGCGGCACCCTGCGCGAAGCAATTGATCAGGAGTTGGCGGTGATGCTCCTCCGTGAATGCGTGATCCGGCTCGACGACGGCCAGGAACTCCACGGGCACCAGGTGCGTGCCCTGATGGAGGAGCTGGAAGACGGCATGCTGTGCGTCCGTGCCCACTCCGCCCCAGGTGATCGCCGAGGTGGCGCGCCCGACCGGCTCGCCGGCGATGGTGACGCTCTTGCCGTTTGACTCCATTTCGAGCTGCTGGAGATAGGAGGGAAGCAGCCGCAGCCGCTCGTCATAGGCGAACACGCCCCTCGTCTCCGCGCCGCGCACGTTCGCATAGTAACGGTCGACAAAGGCGGCGAGCACGGGCGCATTGCGAAGCGTCGGGGCGAGGCGGAAGTGGCGGTCCATCGCGGCGGCGCCTTCGAGCAGCTCCTCGAACCCGCCCCAGCCAAGCGCGAGCGCGACCGGGAAACCGATCGAGGACCAGAGCGAGTAGCGGCCGCCGACAGTCTCCGAAAACGGCAGGATACGGGTTTCGTCGATGCCGAACTCGATCGCCTTTTCAGGGCTCGCGGTCAGCGCGATGACCCGGCCATAGGGATCGTCGACGCCGCCCTCCTCCAGCCAGTCGAGCGCCGAGTTGGCGTTCAGCATCGTCTCGCTGGTGGTGAAGGTCTTGGAAGCGATAACGATCAGGGTTGCGGTGGGATCGAAGCGGGAGAGCGCTTCCTCCAGCGCAGCGCCGTCAACGTTCGACACCACTGCCATGTCGTAGCGGCCTGCATCCCGGCCGAGGGCATCGATCAGGAATTCGGGTCCCAGCGCGGAGCCGCCAATCCCGATGTGCAGCACGTGCGCGATGTCGCCGAAGGCACCCGCTTCGATCGCATCGATAAGCGCGCGCATCCGGGAGTGGAGCATCTGCGCGCGCTGGACGCTTTCCGGCGCTCCCTGGCCGCGTTCGGCGGTATGCTCCGCCGCCCGTCCTTCGGTCACATTGATCTTCTCGCCTGAAAAGAGCGCGTCCCGCGCGCCGGTCAGGTTCTGGGCCTCGGCAAGAGCGGCAAAGCCGTCCAGCAGCCCTTGGTCGAGATGCGTCTTCGCGAAGTCGAAGCGTATTCCCGCTTCCTCCACCGTGAAGCGCGACAGCCGGTCGGGCTCGGCCTTGAAGAGATCGGCAAGCGTCCGGCGCTCAGCACCCGTTACCGCCGCCCACGCATCGCCCATTCACCGTCTCCCTGTCCGCTGCGGGGCCTATCTAGGGAGGGAGGGCGGCAAAGCCTAGCCGCCCGCCGCGCTTGACCGGGCCGCCACCCCAAGCGAAAGCGGCGGCGATGGCGGCAAGCAAGAGCATCGCGAGGAAAAGGAGGAGTTCGCGGAAGCGAAGCGGCCTCACCGAAACCACGCGCTTCCTGCTCATCGTCTTTCTGGGCGCTGTGATCCTGAGGAGCTTCATCGTCGCTCCTTTCGTAATCCCGTCCGGATCGATGCTGCCGCGGATGATGATCGGCGACTTCCTGTTCGTGATCAAATGGCCGTACGGCTATTCGCGCTTCTCGATGCCGTTCGGCCTCGGCGGGTTCGAGGGGCGGATCTTCGGCCGCACGGCCGATCGCGGCGATGTCGCCGTCTTCCGCAACCCGAATGGCGGCGAGGATGATTATGTGAAGCGCGTGATCGGGCTTCCGGGCGACACCGTCCAGATGCGCAGCGGCGTCCTCCACCTCAACGGCAAGCCCGTGCCGCGGGTGCGTGTCGCCGACTATCTGATGCCGCTCTCCCCCAACAGCCCGTGCCGAACCGTCGATCCCGACGCTGCCCGCATCGTTCAGGACCCGGACGGCAGCCGCTATTGCGCATATAACCGCTATCGCGAGACGCTGCCCGGCGGGCGGTCCTACTACGTCCTCGACCAGATCGAGGGGATGGCCGACGAGACGCCCCTGTTTCGAGTGCCGGCTCGCCATTATTTCATGATGGGCGACAATCGCGACGACAGCATGGACAGTCGCTTCCCGCGTAACGCCGAGGGCGTCGGCTTCCTGCCCGAGGATTATCTGATCGGGGAGGCTTTGATCACCTTCTTCTCGACCGACGGCACCGCGGAATGGCTGAAGCCTTGGACCTGGGTCTCGGCGGCGCGCTGGGAGCGGACTGGAGAAACTTTCTGAACATGACGAACGGCGTTGCGGACTGGGTCGAGCGGACGCTGGGTCACCGCCCGAAGGACCCGGCCTTGTTTGAGCGGGCGCTCACTCATTCGAGCCGGGGCGAGGATCATTATGAGCGACTGGAGTTCCTGGGTGATCGCGTTCTCGGGCTCACCATCGCAAGCTGGCTTTACGAACTCTTTCCGGACGAGCCGGAGGGCAAGCTGTCGCGGCGCCTCAACGCGCTTGTCTCGGGCGAGACCTGCGCCGAAGTGGCTCGCGAGCTCGGCGTCGGAGACCGCGTGATCCTGGGCAAGCAGGCGCGGGACGACGGCGCCGCGGACAGTGACAATGTGCTTGGCGACATCACGGAATCGCTCATCGGCGCGCTGTATCTGGAAGCGGGCCTGGAAACGGCTTCAGCCTTCATCCGCCGCGCATGGGACGAGCGAGTGGACACCCACGACAGCGCTCCCAAGCACCCCAAGTCCCGCCTGCAGGAATGGGCGGCCGCCAACGACCGCAAGGCCCCCGTCTACCAACTCACCAGCCGCACCGGCCCGCACCATGCGCCGACCTTCGTGGTGGAGGTCTCGATCAAGGGTGTCGGCGAGGCGAGCGCGGAGGGACTTTCAAAGCAGGAGGCCGAGACCGAGGCCGCCAAGGCGCTGCTGGAGCAACTGAAATGAGCGAACGGTGCGGCTTGATCGCGGTGGTGGGCGCGCCCAATGCGGGCAAGTCGACGCTGGTGAATGCGCTCGTCGGCCAGAAGGTCGCGATCGTCAGCCCGAAGGCGCAGACCACGCGGACGCGCCTGATGGGCGTTGCCATTCTGGGCGAAGCCCAGATCCTCCTCCTCGACACTCCGGGCATCTTCCAGCCCAAGCGCCGCCTCGACCGAGCCATGGTCGCGGCCGCCTGGGGCGGCGCTCAGGACGCCGACCTCATCGCGCTCGTAGTGGACGCCAAGACCGGCTTTTCCAGCCGGATCGAAGACATGCTGGACACGCTGAAGAGCCGCTCGGAGCCGAAGATCCTCGTCCTCAACAAGGTCGATGTGACGCCGAAAGAGGAGCTCCTAAACCTCACGGTGCGGCTCACCGAGCGGCTCGACTTCGAGCACATCTTCATGGTCTCGGCGACCACCGGAGACGGCGTCGCGGATCTCAAGGCCGCGCTCGCGGCTCGAGTGCCGGACGGACCATGGCACTTCCCGGAGGATCAGGTCTCCGATGGGACGGACCGGATGCTCGCGGCCGAAGTCACCCGCGAGCAGCTCTATCTCCAGCTTCACGCCGAGCTTCCCTACGCAAGCGCGGTCGAGACCGAGAAATACGAGGAGCGCAAAGACGGGTCCGTGGCCATCCACCAGCAGATCCTGGTCGGCCGCGACACTCAAAGGGCAATCGTGCTCGGCAAGGGCGGCTCTCGCATCCGGCAGATCGGGGAGGCGTCCCGCATCCAGCTCTCAGAGCTGCTCGGGCGCAAGGTCCACCTCTTCCTCCACGTCAAGGTGAACCCGAAGTGGGAGGAGGATCGCGGCCTTTATCGCGAAATCGGCCTGGACTGGGTGGAGTAACGTTCAGCCGGCCGCGAAGGGATTGCGGATGGTCAGCTGCTTTTCGATGATCATCCCGTTCTGCATGTCCTCTGACCAGAGCGTATCGCAGCGGGATCGCAGAGCGGCCGCAACGATGAGGCCGTCGTAGATGGAAAGCTGGTAACGCTCTGCGAGGGCGAGACCTTCGTGATGCAGGTCCAGATCGATTGGCGCGGTTACCTCACACAGGTCAGCAATGGCCACCAACGCCTCTTGCGTCTCATCCCAGCTCATCTTGAGCTTGGTGCGGGCAACGTTCGCAAATTCGTTGAGACATTGCACCCCGATCAACCCGCGGCAATCGAGCAGAAGCCGAGCCTTATCAGCGCGGGAGTCGTGGCTGAAGGCGTAGACAAGAACGTTCGTGTCGAGGAACGCTCTCAACGGGCATTCGCCTCCTCTCGGTCGAACTTGTAACCCTCGGGCAACGGTCTCGCCATGTCACGAATGCGCTGGATCAGTTCCGGCCTGCTGAGCCTTCGCGACAAGCCGATCACCCCGGGTTCTCCGGGTGCCAGCTCAACCTCATCCCCTTCTTTGAGTCCAAGGGCTTCCGCGACGTCCTTGGGAATACGAACGGCCAGACTGTTTCCCCATTTCGCCACACGCATAAGCAAAACTCCATGATCTACAGATAGATCAATGTATATCCCAAGTTCGATTGTCAATGAACCCAGTCAAGCTGCGGCGGCCCACATTGGAAAGGCGCGTTAATATCTGATAGCGCCGGATCATGCCCACTGCGTCGACTTCCTCCGCCCGCGAGATCTTGAGGGGGCTGCACGATGTCATGGCGTCCCGTTCGGGCGCGCAGGCCAAGCTCAACAAGGTCGTGAAGATCATCGCAGAGGCGATGGCGAGCGAGGTCTGCTCCATCTACCTGCTGCGCGACGGATGCCTGGAGCTGTTCGCGACTTTAGGCCTCAACCAGAGCGCCGTTCACGTCACCAAGCTCGCGCTCGGCGAGGGCCTGGTCGGCACGATTGCTGAGCAAGTCGCCGTGCTCAATCTCGACGAGGCGAGCCGGCATCCGGAATTCGCCTACCGTCCGGAAACGGGCGAGGAGCTGTTCCACAGCTTCGCCGGCGTGCCGATCGTCCGGCGCGAGCGGGCGCTTGGGGTCCTGTGCGTCCAACATGCGGACCCTCGCCCTTATGATGCGGTGGAGATCGAGGCGCTGCAGACCGTGGCGATGGTGCTGGCCGAGTTGATCGCCAATGCCGGACTTGCCGACAAGGCGGCCGCCGCCGCGGCGGCGGCGCGCGATGCGAGCCCGGCCCGCCTCGCCGGCCTCAAGCTCGTCGTCGGCATGGCGAAAGGCCAGGCCGTCTACCACCAACCCCGGGTGCTGATCGAGCATACCGTCGCGGACGATACGGAGGCGGAGCGTCACCGCGTCTATTCCGCCTTTCGGAAGATGCGCGAGCAGATCGACACTATGACCAGCGTGGCCGAGTTCGGCACGGCGGGCGAGCATCAGGAGATCCTCCAGACCTACAAGATGTTCGCTTATGACGAGGGCTGGTCGCGGCGGATCAACGAGGCGATCGACAGCGGCCTGACCGCCGAGGCTGCGATCGAGCGCGTCCAGCAGCGCACTCGGATGCGCATGCGGGAAATCAACGATCCGCTGCTGCAGGAGCGGATGCACGATCTCGACGATCTTGCGAACCGGCTGCTCCGGATCGTGTCTGGTCAGCTCGGCACCGCGGCGCAGATGGCGCTGCCGCATGACGCGATCCTGATTGCCCGCAACCTCGGCCCGGCCGAGCTGCTGGAATATGATCGCCGCAAATTGAAGGGCGTGATCCTGGAGGAAGGATCGCTCACCGCCCATGTCACCATCGTTGCACGGGCGATGGGCGTGCCGATGCTCGGCCGCGTGCGCGACGTGCGGCGCATGATCGGCGAGGGCGATTATGTGCTGCTCGACACCTCGGATTCGGCGGCCTTCGCCCGTCCCAGCGCGCCCATTGAGGACGCATTTACCGCCAAGCTGACGACAACCCAGAAGCGCCGTGCCGAGTTTGCGGCGCTTCGCGACGTGCCCCCGGTCACGAAGGACGGGACGCGGATCACCGTGATGGTGAATGCGGGCCTTCGCGACGATGTTGAAGCGCTGAGTGCCTATGGCGCGGATGGCATCGGGCTGTTCCGCACCGAATTCCAGTTCCTCGTCTCCGCCACCCTTCCCCGCCGCGAAAGTCAGCAGCGGCTTTACCGCTCCGTTCTGGATGCCGCGGGCGACAAGCCCGTCATTTTCCGCACGCTCGACATCGGCGGCGACAAGGCGCTTCCCTATCTGGAGGTCGGCGACGCGATCGAGGAGAACCCGGCCATGGGCTGGCGGGCGCTCCGGCTTTCGCTCGATCGAGACGTGCTGATGAAGGCGCAGGCGCGGGCTTTGCTCGAAGCGGCCGGCGGCCGCGAGCTCAGCGTCATGTTCCCGATGATCTCGGAAGCCTGGGAGTTCGACGAGGCGCGCGCCCTTGTCGAGGGTCAGCGCCAGTGGCTGGCGGACCGGCGCAAGCTTCTCCCCTCGCACATACGCTATGGCGCGATGCTCGAAGTGCCCTCGCTCGCGGAGGAACTCGACATCCTCCTGCCCAAGATCGACTTCCTGTCGATCGGCACCAACGATCTCACCCAGTTCCTGTTCGCCGCGGACCGGTCCAACCCGCGCCTCGCCGAACGCTACGACTGGCTGAGCCCTGCTATCCTGCGCTTTCTTCGCCGCATCGTCCTTGCGGCCGGGGAGCATGAGGTTCCCGTCGCGGTCTGCGGCGAGATGGGCGGACGCACCTTGGAAGCCATGGCGCTGATCGGGATCGGCATCAGCCGACTTTCGATCACTCCGGTGGCGGTCGGCCCGATCAAGGCGATGATCCGCTCGCTGGACCGCGCACGCATCACGCCCGAAATCAACGCGCTGCTTGAAAAACCTCCCGCCAATATGCGGGCCGCGCTTTCCGAACTTGCCGAGCGAAACGGCGTCTCGATCGGCTGATCCGCGGCTGCCGCGGTGTCGCTCAGGTTGACAATCGTCGTCCGCTCCTATGACAAGGCGGATCAAAGTTGGGGGGTCGGCGGTTTGCCACGCCGGTGCGGGGTATCGTGAGTAGATGAGCGACGTGCGAGACAATCTTGAATCCGGCAGCAGCATCAGCGCGCGCCTGAAAGCGGCGCGCGAAGCGAGAGGCCTCTCGCTGGACGAGGTTGCGACGAAGACTCGCGTTCCGATCCGCCACCTCCACCATATCGACAATGGCGATTGGGAATCGCTTCCGGCCATCACCTACAGCGTCGGCTTCGTCCGTTCCTACGCCAACGCCGTGGGCCTGGATGGCACCCGGATGGGTCAGGAAACTCGCGAACTGCTTGGCGGAGCGCAGACCCATAGCGGCGTCGCACCCTATGAGCCCGCCGATCCGTCCCGCGTGCCGCCCCGATCCCTCGCGATCGTCGCCGGCATTCTCGCGCTCCTGCTCGCCGCCGGTTACTTCATCTGGCGCACAAGCTCGTCCGAAGAGCCCGACATGCTCGAACAAGCCACGGCCGAGCAGCCGGTGGCGACGCAAACTCCCGTGGCGGCCGCGCCTGCGCCGCCCCAGCAGCCGCTCGGCGGCCCGTCCGCACCTGCCGCATGAGCAGCTGCAACAGGTCCCGTGGTCCTCACCGCGGTCAGCGACGTCTGGGTGCGGGTCTACAATGCGGACGGCGGTCCTTCCTTGCTGCAACGTCAGATGAAGGCCGGTGAAACCTTCGAAGTGCCCGCGACGGCAGAGCGTCCCCTGATCCGCACCGCGCGCGCCGAGGCCCTGCGCGTGCGGGTGGGCAACAGC
>NZ_CADCWD010000066.1 GCF_902806315.1 uncultured Sphingosinicella sp. | reverse complement strand
CCTCGACGTGACCGGACAGCGCCCGGCTCACCTCGACGGCTTGGGACGCCTGGCTTCCCGCTCGGATCGAGACGTCGGCAGCCACTTCCACCTCATTGCGCGCATCCTCGATCGCGCGGATGAGGCCGGCCGCGGTCTGCGCCGCCTCACGCATCGCAACCGCCGATTGCTCGGCCGCCGCGGCGACTTCGGAGGTCTTGCCGAGCATGCCCCGCGTCGCGGCCGAAGCGTCCGACGCCTGGGCGCGTAGCTTCTGGCTTTCGATCGCGGTCCGCTCGACCACGCCGATCATTTCCTTGTTGAACTCGTTGCCGCGCGACTGCCGCCGCTCGCGCTCGTCGCGCTGGCGCAGGCGATCGAAATGGGCGGCGAACACGTCCATCTCGAGGATGGTGGTCTGCGTCACGGTCTTGATCATCCGCGCGAGCAAGGCGGGCTCGTCGGACAGCCGCTCGACCAGGATTTCGTGCATTGCATCGGCCTGCGCGGCGACTCCGGAGAAGAGGCTCGTCGTCGAGATGTTGGCGCTGAACGCCATCGATACATATTCGCCGGCCGTTTCGACCCAGGTTTCGCCGGACAAATCGGTGAACTTGCGCTTCAGATAGGGGAAGATGCGCCGCGTCAGGCTTTCGAGCTTGCCCTCGTCGACGCGGGTATTGACCTCGGGCGAGCGCAGATAACGGATCCAGAAGGAACGGGCGACGCGGTGGATATCGTCGTCGATGATCGTCCACAGCTCCTTCGCATTGTCGACCAGGTCGCCCTTGCCGTCGAACATCGCGAAGCGCTGCGCGTTCATCACCGGTCCCATCAGATCTTCCGCGCCAGCCATAGGTCCCAAAAATCCCGTCTCATGTGCCCCGCCCGCCAGTTAGGGAGGCAGTGGTTAAGATGGCGTTAGTCATGGGCCGGGCGGTGCTCGGAATCTCGACAAAGAGGGGAAATGCGGAAGTTTCGAGCCCACTTGGCTCAGGCGTCTACAGTCTAAATGTCGTCCGATGCGCTTAGCGCCGGCTCGTCCAGCTCAATCGCCTCCTCAGCCGCGGCGACCTCAGGTTCCGCCATTGGGATCATGCGCAGCCCGGGCCCACCACCCAGCGACTTGCCACCGGCCGGAATGAACTGAAGCCCCGCACCCTGGAGCGCTTCCAGCATCGCTTCGACGGATGGCAGCCGGACCAGGCCGCCGCTCTCGAAGCGCCTCACCGTGGCGATACCCAGCCCCGCTGCATCGGCGAGCTGGTGCGCTTTCCAGCCCAGAAGAGCGCGGGCTGCGCGACACATTTCGGGCGTCAGAAGCATGGATAGCTTTTGGCTTCTGCGGGCGCTGAACGCATCTCAGGGCCCGACAATCTCGACAGCATCCGCGAATGAGAGGCTGTGGACGATGTTGCGCTCCTCGTCCTCAACGTCGATGCGCTGGCTCAATTTGATCCGCCCGGCCTTGGCCTCGCCGGCAATGATGTCGCGGGCGCTTACGACGGCCTTTCGTGCGAGACACTCGAACGAGCATTCAGCCCCTTCCTCGTCGATCACCTGATCGATGCCGTCTCGCAAGTGCATGAAATAGCGGGCCACAAGAGATCCCCTCAACGCCGTGCAGGATCGCAGGCCGCTAATTTGGGTTAGCGCCCTGCGTCCCCTTTTCGTTCCCTTATTCGCGCGTCAGATCAGTTCATTGGCGAGCAGTGTTCCCCGGCAACGCAGGAAGCACGCGTGCGCTAGTGCTTTGGATGAATTGCCTGGCCGAGACGGTCGGGGAGCAGCAGTCCGGGCTGATTGTCGGCTTCGCAGGAGTTTCGCGCCGTGCAGCCCGTGTCAATCGTGCCAAGTCGGCGGAGCAACTCGGGTTCCCAATCCGGTGCCACTGACGGAACGGGAAAGGTCGTCTTGAGAACCGAGAACATATCCATGCGACGCAACTCCTACAGCAAGCGAAAGCTCACTCAGTCGGCGCTTCTCGTCTACTGCTCTGGATTAGAGTCGCGACTTAGCTTCCGGGCTGAGTCTTTGGAGTCACACTCCCTCTGCTGCCGCATTTGCGACGGACGCTGCGTGTCTGCAGACAGGCCGCGGCGATCAACACCCTGCTGCACAACAGAATTTTCACGAGATGCGGGCCAAGCTCGCTTCGAGAGGTCAGCCATGGGCACAAAGATTTGTCTTCTGGTCGTCGAGCCGGAGCTCGGGCGAGACTGCGTTGTCTCCGTCACCGAGGCGGGGTTCCCGATCCTGAAAGGGGAGGAGTCCGAGCACGTCGCCTGTGGAGCTTGCAGGGATATTCTGGCCTGGAACCTGTCGCTGCGGAGCTTGCGCAGCATGTTCAGAGTTGTTCACCGATTGTTGCTGAAGTGCAGCTGCGGAGCGCACAATCAGGTGCCCCAGATGGCGCACGAGCACGGCCTCAAGACGTGCGCAGGCTGAGACGCTTGGCTGGCCTGACACCGACCTGAACGAGGTGTTCAAGCTTCAGTAACAACGACTTAGCTAATCATCTATTCGGCAGCGTGGCGTTCATGCGCTGCCCTGTGGGAGGCGTCCGGTGTGTTTGCACCGGACGCCTTTCTCTTTGGCGGCTCTACGCGCTGGTGCTCCCCAGCCGAACTTCTGCCTCGTTGAAGGGGAAGATCAACGCTACGGCCGGCTTCAAAGCCGAGCGTGCTTCCAAGAGCGGGAACACTAACTCAGATTAGGTGTTGCTTTTGCGGCAGCGCTTTCCTCCCTTTCGCGCGCTACGGGGTCGAGGCCGCTACGGCTTCGGCCCCGATTTTCGAAGCCCAAATCGGCCTGAGCCACTAACCGATATCCGGTGCGCTTCGTGCGGCAGCTGGCTGCAATATCGGCCAGATGAACCCGTTGTTCGGCGGGGTAGAGTGTCGCCGCAAGGCTGATGTCCGCGAAGCGCTTTCCCGTGTTGCAAGGCGCTTCGTTTTCACCCGGAACCATTTGATTCATCGGCTGTTTATTATGCTGCCCCCCCGATGATGATTAGCACCCCCCCCCGCTAGTCATCACCAAGAGCCCCAGCCTCAATGGCTGGGGCTTTTTTGTTGCAGTCGTTGGCCAGGAGCCGGTTCGGGTATCCGGCGTGGCCCTAGTGGTCGCCATGCTCACGCTTCTCCGATGGAAGAATGTGTTTGGCCCGATCCGGTCAAGTGCCAGCCACCCTGCTCCGGCGCTATGGAAATAAGAGCAGATCACCGCTCGGTGTCCGCCATTCAGGGAGGCGATATTGGACTAGGGCCCCAATAACGGCGTTTCCTGCTGCTCGGTCGGAGTCAAGCGGCAGCTAAAGCGGTCTCTCTCCGACGGCTGGAGCGCATCCCCATGCCAACGGCTCCGAACCCGACGATGAGCATTGCCCACGTGGATGGCTCAGGCACCGCGCCGGCCGGGCTCGCGAAGGTAAAATTGTCAAACTGCGCCCACTGCTCCGCGCTCGCAGCGAAGCTGAAGCTCTTCAGGCCCGCCTTGCCGATGAACACGCTTTCCAGTCCGACCTGGTCATCGGTCGTGAGGCTCAGAGAGTCATACCGGCCGTCATCCTAGGTGAACTGAAAGTGGTTCGCGTGACGTGCGCCGATGTTGCGAATGTCCGCGAAGTCGAACGAGATCAGATCGAAGGAGTCGCCGTCCAGGCGTGAGACAACAACCGGAAACCTGTCCCACCGGCTGCCGAGCGTCGCCCCTCCTGCATCTGCATTGCGCGCATCATTGCGTCCGAAGACAAGGAAGCTTGGAGTTTCATGGAAACTGTGACGGAAGAGAAAGTCTCCATAGGCCAGCTGCCCTTGAGCGTCGCCAAGAAGCAAAGCCGTCTGCTCGGTGTGAGCGAGGTCCTCGAAGTCGAGAACCGTGGCGGCTTGTGCGGCGCCCGCGGAGATTAGAATGCCGGCTGCGATCGCACCGGACACAAGAAGCTTCATGAATTTTCCCCCATTGATGGTGGCCAGTGAAGACTCGGATTCAGGACTGCAGCCAACCGCTAAAGCGACCAACGTTCGATCGGCGCGACGAGAGGCATGAGATGAGGCTCCGACCACGTCCGCTTGTGCGCCTCACGTCCGGGCGCTGATTGCTTTTCAGACCATCGGCCGGCGCCCCACCGATTGGCGGCGGCTGCGACGTGGCCGGACGTGCTCTTAAGCCGGGCCGCCCATGCTCAGGAATTCGCGATCTGAACGCGCGGAACCGGCCGCGTCTTGACCTCCACTTCGCAAGGGACAGGTAAAGGAGAGCCAAAGTCCGTCGTTATGAACTGACTGGCGGCTGCCGCGTTGTAGGTTTTTCCTATTCATGCTGATGTTGAGTCTTGCCCCCCGCCCAGCCAATCGAGTGATCTCACCTCCATCCTACCTTGACCGGGAAGCCGCCCTCGATTCCGCCCGGGGCGTCGCCTGCCTCCTGCTGGTGGCCTATCATGCCGTCGGAGCGACCGGGGCGCTCGGGATGCGTGTCCCTTCCGACAGCCCCTACCGCTTCGTCACCGACGCGCTGTCCTATGTGCGGATGCCGCTTTTCACGCTGCTATCGGGCATGGTCTATGCCATGCGCCCCGTACGGGCCGACGACGTGCTCGGCTTTCTGCGCGGCAAAGCTTCCGCCTGCTGATCCCGCTCGTCTGTGTGGGCTTCCTGTTCGTTGTCACGCAGCGGCTCGTGCCTGGCTCCAACATGCGGCTCGACTGGCACCAGATGCCTTCCATCCTGCTTTACCCATACGCCCATTTCTGGTTCCTCCAGGCGTTGTTCCTGGTGTTCCTGATGGTGGGCGGGCTCGATCTTGCCGGCCTGCTTTCAAGCCGCCTCAGAGCCGGGATCGTCCTGGGGCCGGCGGCACTGCTGTTTCACGCCTCCGGCCTCTTCACTGATGTGTTCGCGTTCAAGCGGGCGCTCTACCTGCTGCCCTTTTCCTGGCAGGGGTGATGATCCGCCGATTCAGCGCGGATCGCTGGAAAGTCGTCATCGAGATCTGCCTCATCTTTGCGGTCGTCAGCAGCGCCTACGGCTTCGCTGCCAACGCGACCGACGGTTTCCTCAGGCTTTTGATCCCGATCTTGACCGTCTCGTTGCTCCTGAGCGTCATGCCGCAGCTCGGTTGGCTCGCGGCCATCGGCGTCTACTCCTACACCATCTATCTTTATCACGTGTTCGGCACCGCGGGCTTCCGGATTGTTGCCGGGTATTTTGGAGCGGAGCAGTTTCCAGTGTTCGTGGGCGCTACGATGGCCGGCATCCTCGTGCCGATCGCGATCCACAAGTGCCTGGCCGATGTGCCGATCGCATCGCGGGCCTTTCTCGGCGCCAGGAGGCGGCCTAGGACTGTCCCGCCTCCGATTGCACATAGCGGAACCAAAAAAATTCCTACGACTCAAGATGAATAACCAGATCGGAGCTCGAGCCGCCGCCTCATGGGTTGGCGGGTCGGTGCCGGCTCCGCTCATCCTGCCCTTGCATCCCCCCGCCGGGGGCCTAAAAGCGGGGCCAATTCGGGGTCCCTGCGGCCCGCCTCATCCGAGGAACGCCTATGCATCGCAATCCCGCGCGTCCCATGTCGCCGCATCTGACGGTCTGGAAATGGGGGCCGCACATGCTGGTCTCGATCCTGCACCGGGTGACGGGCGGCGCGTTGTCGACGGTGGGGGTGCTCGCCTTCGTCTGGTGGCTCGCGGCCGCGGCGACCGGCGAGGAGGCCTACAAGACCTTCACCGACCATGCCGACAATTGGTACGGCGTTCTCGTCGGCGTCGGGCTCAGCTGGGCCTTCTTCATGAAGACGCTTGCCGGCATCCGCCACCTCGTGATGGACATCGGCGCCGGCTACGAGATCTCCGCGAACAAATTCTGGGCGACAATGACGGTTTCCGGGTCGGCGCTGCTGACCGCGTTGCTGTGGTTCTACATATTGGTGGTGCGGGCATGAAACAGGGGACGGCGATCGGCCGAGTTCGCGGGCTCGGCTCGGCTAGGTCGGGCACGCATCATTGGTGGCTGGGGCGGCTGACTTCGGTCTCTACTCTGCTGCTGTTCGTCTGGCTGCTCGTGTCGCTGCTGCGGCTGCCGCGGCTCGATCACGAGATGGTGACGGAGTGGCTCGCCTCGCCGCTTGCGGCGGTGCCGATGGTGCTGCTGATCGTGTCGACCTTCTGGCACACCAAGCTCGGCATGCAGGTGATCATCGAGGATTATGTGCATGACGAGGGGATGAAGCTGTTCACGCTCACGCTTCTCAACTTCTTCGTGATCGGGCTGGGCGCGCTCGCCTTTTTCTCGGTGCTGAAGATCGCGTTCGGGGGCGACGCTTCGCCGAGCTGAGGCTCAGGCGATGGCGTGGGGGGCGTAGCGGGCGAGATCGCGCGTGATCGCCGCGTCGTCCTCGCGCACCGAGAGCGCCACCGGCTCTTCGCCGACGATCCAGGATCCAATGACCGCGTGCGCTCCGTCGAAGACGGGAAGCGGAGCGAGCGCCTGGACGATCCAGCCTTCCTCGCCATAGCCGCCCACAGGGCCGGCCACGCGCGCGTCGCCGTCGACCAGCTCGATGTCCCAGCCTTCGCGGGAGAAGAGCGGCTTGCGCACGTAACGCGCGCCGATCTCGGCCGCGGCGGCGCTGTCGTCGGCAAAGGCGGCGGGGAGCAGGTTCGGGTGACCGCGGTGGCGCTCCCACAGCAGGGGCAGCATGCCCTTGTTGGAGAGCACAGCCTTCCATGCCGGCTCCAGGAACAGGGTGGGCGTGCCGGGGAGCTTTGCCGCATAAGGCTCGCGGAGCATGTCCTCCCAGGGGTAGAGCTTGAACAAGGCGGCGATCAGCACGCCCTCCTCGTCCACGAAGCGGCTATCGGCATCGACGCCGATCCGGTCGATGGGCACGAATTCGGGCTCCAGGCCGGCCTGCCGCGCGACATCCTCCAGGTAGCGCACCGTTTGCCGGTCCTCGAGATGGTCGGCGTCGCTGGAGAAATGGATGAGGCTGCCGCGCGTGAGAAGGGCACCGAAGCGCTCGACCAGCGCCTCGTGAAGGCGGTTATACTGGTCGGCGTCGTCGGGGAGGCGTCCGGCCGCGATCATGTCCTCCAGCCAGTGCCACTGGAACAGGGCGGTCTCGTAGATGCTGGTCGGAGTGTCCGCATTATATTCGAGCAGCTTGGCCGGACCCGCCCCCGCATAGCTAAAGTCGAAGCGGCCGTAGAGCGAGGGGGCGCCGGCGCGCCAGGAGGAGGCGACCACGTCGCGCATCGGCTCCGGGATGGCGAGCCGGTGCATGAGCGCCTCGCTCTTCACCACCTCGTCGACGAGGACCAGACACATCTGGTGGAGCTCGGCGCTGGGCTCCTCGATGTCGCGTTCCACCTCGTCGAGCGTGAAGCGGTAGTAAGCGCGCTCGTCCCAGTAACGCTGGCCTTCCGAGTGGTGGAAGGTGAAGCCCATCTCCCGGGCCACTTCCTGCCAGTTCGGACGCTCCTCCGTCGCGACGCGCTCCACGCTTATTCGCGCGGAAGCTGGCGCGCGTCGCGGCTCGCGTCGGGGAGGCGCAGCGGATCGCCCGAAGCCGGCGCGGCGAGGCGGGCGAGGATGTCGTCGGCGCTGCTCGATCCAGGCAGGAGGCCGGCGTCGCGCAGCTTGGCGTCGAGATCGGCGCCGGTGCGCATGTCCTCCAGCTCGGCTGCGGCGCGGAAGCGTTCCTCGCGGATTGCCTGCTGCTCCCGGATGCGCTTCAGGCTGTCGGCCGCCGATCCCAGCGAGGAGACGGCGCCGCCATGGCTCGCCGCCACCGCGGCCTGCGCTTTCTGAACGCTCTCGTTTGCGCGCACGACCTCGACCTCGCGGCGCAGCGCCTCGATCTTGCCGTCGCCCTGCTGGATGATGCCGCGGATGCGGTCCTCGGCTGTGCGCATCTCCTCGATCTGCGGAGCCTTCAGCGACCCCTCGCTTTCGATCGCGGCCAGCCGCTCTGCCACCTGGCGGGCGAGGTCCATGTCACCGCGCTGCATGGCGGCGCGGGCGGAGGCTTCATATTTGCTCCGCTGCGAGGTGAGCGCCTCCAGATCCTTTTCCAGCATGCGCCGTTTGG
The DNA here is from genome assembly GCF_902806315.1 of uncultured Sphingosinicella sp. Classification (GTDB taxonomy): domain Bacteria; phylum Pseudomonadota; class Alphaproteobacteria; order Sphingomonadales; family Sphingomonadaceae; genus Allosphingosinicella. Next base: position 5,947 of record NZ_CADCWD010000066.1, on the reverse strand, counting down.
CGGTGAGCCCGGCCAGGTCGTCGCGCGCCTTGGCCTGGGCCGTGCCGGCGTCACGGATCTGCTGGTCGAGGATCGTCAGTGCGCGCGCATCGGTGACGGACTGGCCGGCCTCGTAGGCGGAGCCGCGGATCATCGTGACGAGCTGCTTCCACATGGACATGTCGTTTTTCCTTAAGCGGCGAATTCGGCGCGGAGATCGTCGGCGGCCGCGATCGCATTTTCGGCGAGCACGCGAAGCTCCAGCGTGATCATGCGGAGCGAGCTCTCGCTCGAAAGCTCGCCGATCAGCTCGTAATAATCGCGCCCGTCCACCTCGGTGATCGCGAAATTGGACAGCGGCACCAGCTTCTGCGCCTTGAGGATAAAGCGGTTGAACGCGTCGGCATTGTTCTGCTCGTCCACCGGCCACAGCAGGGTCGAGACGACGATCTGCTCGCCGGCGACGCTGAGGAAGATCGACAGGTCGCCATGATCGCGCATGGTGACGCGAAGCACCGGCTCGGAGCCCTCGATCCGATCGACGGCGAACTCCTCCGCCAGCTCCGGGCCGCCCAAGGCTTCAGCCAGGCTCGAAACGGTCCAGGCCCTTGGTGCAACGTCCATCATCTTCTCCCCCGGAGGCGCCGCCGCACATGGGCGAGCCGCTTGACACCCTAAGCATAAGCACGCAGCAAGCCCTGGAAAAGGGGGCGATGTGGAGGATGCGGCCATTCAGTCTCAAGGCACTGCTAAGGCGTCTGTATCTGGCCGCCAGCGAGCTGCACTGGGGCGTGATGCTCGCGCTTCTGCTCGGCCACATGACGCTGAGCTACCTCCTCTTGCAGGCTGCCGGAGAAGCGGACCTCGCGAAGCCGATAGATTTCACATACTGGTATCTCACCACCGCCTCGACGATCGGCTATGGCGACCTGTCGCCCAAGTCGGACGTGGGCCGCATGGTCGCCGCCTTGTTCGCGATGCCGGGCGCGGTGGCTCTGTTCACCGCCGCGCTGGCGCGCGCCTTTGCCGGGCTGTCGGCGATGTGGCGCCGCCGCCGGGCAGGCCTTGGGGACTATAGCGAGGTGAGCGGGCTCGTCGTCCTCGTCGGATATGACCGCGACCGGACTCCGCGCATGATCGCGGAGATCACGGCCGACCGCGGCGGGCAGGAGATCGTGCTCGTCGCGACCGACGAGATGGAGGTGGACGACCCGAACTATCGCTTCGTCCGAGCCGCCTCGCTAACCGCACCGGCCGAGCTCAAGCGTGCCGGGGTGGAGCGCGCGGCGCGGGTGGTGGTCTATGCCGGATCGGACGCGGAGACGCTGGCGGCCACGCTCGCGGTCACAGCGATCAATCAAGGGGGCCACGTCGTCTGTTTCCTGCGCGATCCGGACACGGCGCGGCTGCTGAATGCCCATTGCCCCTCGGTCGAGGTGGTGCTCACGCCGACGGTCGAGCTCGTGGTCAAGGCGCTCAGCGACCCCGGGTCGAGCCGGCTGATCGCGCAGCTTGCGAGCCACACCGACGAAGGCGCCACGCTCTATGCAACCGTTGCGCCGTCCGCGGGACGGTTCGACGACCATGCCCAGGATCTGCGCGCCAGAGGCGCAGTGCTGATCGCCACCTGCGCCGCCGGCGACAACTGCCCGCGGTTCAATCTGGACGCGCCGATCGCTGCCGGAGACCGCCTCTTCTACGTCGCCAAGCAGAGGGTGGCAGCATGATCTTCAACCGGCTGTTCGGAGGCAGCGGGGGGAGCAGCGCGCCGGCGGTGGCGGTGGTGCGCAACGTCACCATCGGGCGCCAGGTGCGGGTGGACCCGCTGGCTTGGCGGGCGCTCGAAGGCACACGCTTCCACCTCGATCGCGATACGCTGGAGATCACCGCGCAGGGCCTGATCAAGCTCGACGAGGGCGGCTATGTCCACCGCTTCTACACCGATGACGAGCTGATGCTCCAGGCGGTGTCGCAGACCCCGGACGGCTCGGATGCCGACGATTTCACGCTCTTCCAGCCTTGGTCGAGCAGCTATCCGACCGTCCGCGCCGACACCGAATTGTTCGTCCATCGCCTCTCGCAGCCCGTTTGGGACGAGCCGGAGATCGGGCGCTACGATCGCTTCTGGTACGAGGGCGACGATCGGCCGCAACCGCCGATCCAGCTGTGGGAAGCCATTTATCATGAACGGACCGGAGCGCCGGTTCGTCATGTCCGCCAGAATTGCATGCTTTTCGCCCGCGAGGTAGCGCCCGAGGGCCAGGAGCTGCTGCTCGCCCTCGCTATGCAGCCGGAGGACGGCGACCTTACACATGAGATCATGATCGGCCTGGCCGTGTCGCCGGGCGAGTTCACAGCCTGACGGGGGAGTGCAGATGAACGTCGACTATCAAGGCTTTGTGACCGGCGCGGGGCATTTCATCCTCGCTTTCGGGCTGTCCTGCCTGTTCCTCGCCATCTTCAAGCGCATCTACCAGTGGTCGACGCCCTATAACGAGGCGAACCTGATCCGGGAGGGCAACACGGCCGCCTCGATCGCGCTCGGCGGCGCGATCATCGGCTTCGCGCTTCCGCTCGCTTCCGCGCTCACCCAGACCGCCGATCCGCTCGAATTCACGATGTGGGCCTTGCTTGCGGGCGTAATTCAGATCGTCGCCTCGCTGGTCGTTCGCAAGGTGATCGTGCGCGATCTCGTCGCGCGGATCGAAAGCGGCAACATCGCCAGCGCCGTCTATCTGGCAGCGACGGCAATCGGCGTGGGCATGCTCAACGCCGCCAGCATGACCTATTGAGGGCGAGTGCGATGACGAGCGATCCCATCCAGCCACGCCGCCGCAAACGCTCGGCGGCCGCGGGGCTCTCCGCCGTCGGGGCGGCAGCGATGCTGTCCGCCTGCGATCCGGCGCCCGACCTCGATCAGGTCTCCCGCGAGCGCCACGGTGCGCCGACCGAAGTGGCGGCCTTCACCGGAGTCGCCGAATGCGTGGCGAGCGGCGCCTACACCGAGGATCAGTGCAACGAGGCGCAGCGGGCCGCCTGGAACAACGATCAGGCGCAAGCCCCGCGCTTTCAAGATCAGCAAACCTGCGAGGAGCAGTTCGGCGACAATGGGTGCCAGTCGCGCACGAGCGGCGGGCAAAGCTTCTTCACGCCGCTGTTGACGGGCTTCATGATCGGGCAGCTGATGGATGGCGGCCGGTCGCGCTACCGCTATTCGGGCCTGTATCGCAGCCACCGCGACGGCATGTACTACCACCCTTCGGGCGCCTGGCTCTACAATGGCGGGCGCCGCGGGCGCGGCTACGGCTACCAGATGGGCTCGCGCGCGCTCGCTTCGCCCGTCACCACCCAGCGCATCCAGACCCGAAGCTCGGTCGTCTCCCGCGGCGGCTTCGGCGGCCGCGCCAGCGCACGCGGCGGCGGCTGGGGAGGCGGCAGCCGCGGCTTCGGCGGCTAGCGGCGAAGGCCCGCCAGGGGGCTTCCCGCTACCCTTGCAACCTCCCGCGCTGCGGCTAGAAGCGGGGCTGCACCGGGGGCGTCAGGATTGCGCCGGGCCTCCGCGCGGTAATACTTCTTCGGGTCCCTTCCATGCGGGCTTGTGAAGTACCACTTCGTGGGGAACGACATGCCTGAAGCTTACAAGATCATCGACCATATCTTCGACGTCGTAGTCGTCGGGGCCGGCGGCTCCGGGCTACGCGCGACGATGGGAGCGGCCGAGAAGGGGCTTAAGACCGCCTGCATCACCAAGGTGTTCCCCACCCGCAGCCATACGGTGGCGGCGCAGGGCGGGATCGCCGCGAGCCTCGGCAACAACACGCCCGATCACTGGACCTGGCACATGTACGACACCGTCAAGGGGTCGGACTGGCTCGGCGACCAGGACGCGATCGAATATATGGTGCGCGAGGCTCCGGCTGCCGTGGTCGAACTTGAGCATTACGGCGTCCCGTTCAGCCGCAATGCCGACGGCACCATCTACCAGCGCCCGTTTGGCGGCCACATGCAGAATATGGGCGAAGGGCCGCCGGTGCAGCGCACCGCCGCCGCCGCCGACCGCACCGGCCACGCGATGCTGCACGCGCTCTACCAGCAGAGCCTGAAGCACGACGCCGACTTCTTCATCGAATATTTCGCGCTCGACCTGATCATGGAAGATGGCGAGTGCCGCGGCGTAATCGCCTTGTGCTTCGAGGACGGGAGCATCCACCGCTTCCGCGCGCAGGCGGTGGTGCTGGCGACCGGCGGTTACGGCCGCGCCTATTTCTCGGCGACCTCGGCCCACACCTGCACGGGCGACGGCAACGCCATGGTGCTGCGCGCCGGCCTGCCGCTTCAGGACATGGAGTTCGTCCAGTTCCACCCGACCGGGATCTACGGCGCGGGCGTGCTGATCACCGAAGGTGCGCGCGGCGAGGGCGGCTATCTGACCAATTCGGAAGGCGAGCGCTTCATGGAGCGCTACGCCCCCTCCGCCAAGGACCTCGCCAGCCGCGACGTCGTGTCACGTTCGATGGCGATGGAAATCCGCGAAGGCCGCGGCGTCGGCAAGGACAAGGATCACATCTTCCTCCACCTCGACCATCTCGATCCCAAGGTGCTGGCCGAGCGGCTGCCCGGCATCACCGAGACGGGGAAGGTGTTTGCGGGCGTCGATCTGACGCGCCAGCCGCTGCCGGTGGTGCCGACCGTCCACTACAATATGGGCGGCATCCCGACCAATTACTGGGGCGAGGTGGTGACGCTGCGGGACGGCAATCCGGATGCGGTCGTGCCCGGCCTGTTCGCGATCGGCGAGGCGGCCTGCGTGTCCGTCCATGGCGCCAACCGCCTGGGCTCCAACAGCCTCATCGACCTTGTCGTCTTCGGGCGCGCGACCGGGCACCGGCTCGGCGACACCTTGAAGAGCGGCGCCTCCCAGCGGCCGCTGCCCAAGGGATCCGAGGAGATGGCGCTCTCTCGGCTCGACCATTTCCGCCACGCCAAGGGCGGCAGCCCGACGGCGCAGGTGAGGAACGCGATGCAGCGCACGATGCAGGCCGATTGCGCCGTCTTCCGCGCCGAGGAAACGCTGCAGGCGGGCCGGGGCAAGATCGACGAGGTCTATGCGCGCATGGCCGATATCGACGTGACCGACCGCAGCCTCATCTGGAACACCGACCTCATCGAGACGATGGAGCTCGACAATCTGATCTCACAGGCGGTGGTGACGATGCACTCGGCCGCGAACCGCAAGGAAAGCCGCGGCGCGCACATGCACGAGGATTTTCCCAACCGCGACGATGCGAATTGGATGAAGCACACCGTGTCCTGGTTCGACGGCTGGGGCGGCAAGGGCGGCGGCGTGCGGATCGACTACCGGCCGGTGCACGAATATACGCTGACCGACGAGACCAGCTACATCAAGCCGAAGGCGCGGGTTTATTGAGCCTGCGGCCGAACGGCTGAGGCGGCGCCTCAGTCGTTCTTGGACCGCTACAGCTTTTCAGTCAGCTCCGGCACCAGCTTGAAGAGATCGCCGACGAGACCGAGGTCCGCGACCTGGAAGATCGGGGCGTCCTCGTCCTTGTTGATGGCGACGATGATCTTGCTGTCCTTCATGCCGGCGAGGTGCTGGATCGCGCCGGAGATGCCGACGGCGACATAGACTTCGGGGGCGACGATCTTGCCGGTCTGGCCGACCTGATAGTCGTTGGGGGCATAGCCCGCATCGACCGCGGCGCGGCTGGCGCCGACGCCCGCGCCGAGCTTGTCGGCGAGCGGATCGATCAGCGCGTGGAACTGCTCGGCGGAACCCAGCGCGCGACCGCCCGAGACGATGATCTTGGCGCTGGTGAGCTCGGGTCGTTCCGAATGCGCGACTTCCGAGCCGACGAAGCTGGAAAGCCCTGAGTCGCCGGTGCCGCCGACCGGCTCGATCGCGGCCGAACCGCCCTCTGTGGCAGCCTTTTCGAACGCGGTACCGCGC
>NZ_CADCWD010000065.1 GCF_902806315.1 uncultured Sphingosinicella sp. | reverse complement strand
GGGGAAGGGCGAGCTGATCGACGAGGCGGCCGCGGCGCGCATCGACGAGATGGGCATCCAGGCGGTGAACATCCGCTCGCCTTTGGTCTGCGAGAGCGAGCATGGCGTTTGCGGCAAATGCTACGGGCGCGATCTCGCCCGCGGTACGCCGGTGAACATCGGCGAGGCTGTCGGCGTGATCGCCGCGCAGTCCATCGGCGAGCCGGGTACGCAGCTCACCATGCGCACCTTCCACATCGGCGGCGCGGCGCAGCTCAACGAGACCTCGAGCCTTGAGGCCGTGGCCGACGGTACGATCGTGCTGCGCGACCTCCCGACCATTCTCGACGCCCGCGGGCGCCGGGTGGCGATGGCGCGCAACGGCGAGCTGGCAATCGTCGACATGGACGGCCGCGAACGCTCCTCGCACCGCATCCCTTATGGTGCGCACCTGATGGTCAACGATGGCGCGATCGTCAGCAAGGGCGACCGGATCGCCGAGTGGGATCCGTTCATGATGCCGGTGATCACCGAAAAGGGTGGCGTCGTGAAGTTCCAGGACCTGATCGAGGGCAAGACGCTCACCGAGCAGGTCGACGAAGCGACGGGCATCGCCCAGCGGGTCGTTACGGAATTCCGCGGCTCGGCACGGTCGAAGGAGGATCTGCGTCCGCGCATCACCCTGCTCGACGAAGGGAGCGGCGAGGCCGCGCGCTACATGCTCGCATCGGGCGCGATGCTCTCGGTCGAAGAAGGCCAGCAGGTCGCCGCGGGCGAGGTTCTCGCGCGCGTTTCCCGCGAAGCCGCCAAGACCCGCGACATCACCGGCGGTCTGCCGCGGGTGGCGGAGCTGTTCGAGGCGCGCAAGCCCAAGGAGAATGCGATCATCGCCAAGGTCTCGGGCCGTGTCGAATTCGGCAAGGACTATAAGGCCAAGCGCAAGATCGGCATTCGTCCAGAGGATGGCGGCGAACTGGTCGAGTATCTGGTGCCCAAGTCCAAGGTCATCGATGTGCAGGAAGGCGACTTCGTGAAGCGCGGCGACAACCTCATCGGCGGCTCGCCCGATCCGCACGACATCCTTGAGGTGCTCGGCGTGGTCGCGCTGGCGGAATATCTCGTGGCGGAAATCCAGGAGGTGTACCGGCTGCAGGGCGTGAAGATCAACGACAAGCACATCGAGGTGATCGTTCGCCAGATGCTGCAGAAGGTCGAGATCACCGAGAGCGGGGACACCACCCTCCTCGTGGGCGAGCAGGTCGACCATCAGGAAATGCGCGAGATCAACGACAAGCTCGACAAGAAGCAGCGCAAGGCCGAGGGCAAGCCGGTTCTTCTCGGCATTACCAAGGCCTCGTTGCAGACCCGGAGCTTCATCTCGGCCGCCTCCTTCCAGGAGACGACCCGGGTGCTGACCGAGGCTTCGGTGCAGGGCAAGATCGACACGCTCGATGGCCTCAAGGAGAATGTCATCGTCGGCCGTCTCATTCCGGCGGGAACGGGCGCGGGCATGAACCGGATGCGGATCGCGGCCACCAGCCGCGACGCCGCGCTCCGCGCCGCGCATCGCAAGCTGCAGGAGTCGCTCATCCTTCCGAACAGCTCGGAAGAAGAGCATGCGGCCGAGCTCGCCCAGGGCCCCGAGGCAGCGATCGGCGACGATCCGCTGGCGGCGGTCGCCCCGACCGGTCACGGCACCGATGCCGATGCCGGCGAGTATCTGCAGAGCTAAGGCTTAAAGCCTGAGCGAAAACGAAGCGCCTCGTCGGGCTCACCGGCGGGGCGTTTTCGTTTGGAGGACCGATGAAGACGTTGATCGCCTCGCTGGCACTCGTGCTGCTGATCGTGCCGATGCTGGCGGGCATCAGCCGGATCCGCCGCCTTCCGCGTCGGGGGCAGAAGGACGAGAGCGGCGATTAGGGAGTGAGGGAGCGTCCGAACGCCGCTTCCACTTCCGCCAGCATTCGCGCGTTCTCGCCCTCGTATCGAGGCGAGAAGTGGAAGGGCTCGAGCCGGCGCACAGATGCAGCGCGGGCAATCTCGCCGCAGGCTCGCGTCGTGAGATGAGCGCGCTCATTCGCCTGCTGGGCGTCCGCGGCGGCGAAGCGGGCTTCCAGAAAGAGGGTATCGGCGTCCTGCGCGAGTTCGGCGATGGCTTCACGATTGCGCGGCGTGTCCGCCACGTCTGAAACATAGGCGATCTTCTGCCCGCGCGTGACGCTGACGAGATCGCGCAGGGATCCCAATGGGGCGGTGTCGCCAGAGGACAGGGGGATGAGCAGATCATTTTCCGCTTCATCGATCACCGCCTGCTTCAGCGCCTGCAGCCATTGGCCCGTGCCAAGCCCTCGCTCCTCCAGCAGGTTTTTCCAGACATTCACGTGCGCAGTCTCGCCGACGGCGAAGCCGAGGCAGGGGCCGTGATGTTCAAGCGGCTGCGCACGCACTTCGAATCCGGGACCCGAGGCCACCAGGCCGGCATCGATGCGCCCTGCAGCCTGCGCCTCACCACGAAAGGCGTTCTTGAAGCGGAAGCGGGCGGAGCGGCAGAGGCCGCCGCGATGCACTTCCTTCGCCTCGAAGACGAGGTCGGTGCCGTAGCGGTCGACCAGGTCCCATTCGTAGCCGAGCAGCTTGTGCTGGAGGCGATCGAGATAGCCGGCCGGCCCGACCATCTCCACCACCTTCTCGCGCCCCACGCAGACGCGCAGCAGCGCGTCGAAGCCGATGAAATGATCGATATGGGTGTGGGTCACGAACACATGGCTCACTCGCAACAGGTCGCGCGCGCTGAGGGCGGAGAGATCGCCGATATCGAACAGCAAGGCGCCCTTGCGGTGAAGCATCTCGACGAACAGCGCCGGATCGCCGAAACGGCCGTTGACGAGACGGGGGTGCAGGTTCGGCCGCATCAGCCGCTCCAGGCCGGGCTCAAAGTGTCGAGGAGGCGCCAGCCGCTTTCCGCGGGTTCCGCCCACATCTTGCCAAGCCGGATCGTCGCCGCCGGGCCGATTGGTCCATGGACCAACATCGTGACGGGCTCCAGATCCAGCAGCAGCCCGTAAGCGAAGTCGCGTCCCGCCGCGTTGCTGAGGGCGCAGACCGGCCGGGCGGCGCTCTCGAACAGTTGGGGAGGGGCAGGGTAGAAGCAGGCTTGCGGCACCTCCACCCTTTCGGCCTGTTGCAGGGCATCCTCGAAGGCGGCCTGCCGAAGCCGCCGCCGTTCGCCGGCGGACTTGCGGCGGGCGAGGGGGGATCGCTGCAGTCGGACCAGCGGTCGTTCCTTCTGCGCCGCCAGCACCCCGTCGAGACCATCCGCCTCCCCGATCAGCACGATGGCGTCCGGCCTCACCGCGGCGATCGTGCCCGTCTGCAGCCGTGCGCCGATGCCCTTGATGAACCCGGCCGTGTTCACGACGAAGCTCCTGCGGGTCTGCCCGAGCGCGTCGGCTCCGCGCCAGATCGCCGAAAGGCTGCTCGCGCTGGTGCTGCCGATGAAGACGAACCGCTCCAGCGCATCGACGCTGCCGAAGCCGATCGTGCCCGGCGGTCCGATCATCTTCTGCCCGGGATCGAGGTCGATCAACGCCAGCTTGGACCGTGCAGAGACCAAAGCCCGGATGAAGCTCGTCTTGCCGGCATCGGTCGCGCCGAGCACCAGGACCCGCCGCCGCGCCTGCAGCGCCTCGATGGCATCCGACCAGTCGCCCGGCAGGATGCGGTCCGTTCTAGAAGATCCCGCCGCCGAGCATCAGGCGCAGGGCGCAGATGATGATCACGGCGATGTTGAGGTTCGTGCCGGTCCGGCGTTTGGAGATGATGCCGACGCCCATCCCGACGATCGCGACCGGGATCACGAACCAGTTCATCCAGCCGAGCAACGGGATGAAGGCGAAGGCCGCCATCGCAAGCGCGATGATGCCGATCAGCAGCGAGGCGATGTTGAACATGGGCGCACAATGCGGGAGCGCCGCCGCCTGCGCAAGCCTCAGGGGGCGGCGGCGCGCTCGCGGGCATTGGCGCGCCCGATCCGCCAGCCTTCCGCGGCGAAGATGACGAGCGCGGTCCAGATCGCACCGAAGCAGATGAGGTGGGCGGTCGTCAGCCGCTCGCCGAACAGCAGCACCGCCAGCAGGAACTGCAGCGAGGGAGCGATATATTGCAGGAAGCCGAGCGTCGAATAAGGCAGCCGCTTCGCCGCCGCGTTGAACAGCAGCAACGGCACCGCGGTGACCGCTCCCGCCAGCACCAGCAGGATTGTGGTGAAGCGGTCGATGCCGAGACCGCCGGTGCCGGCCTGTTCGAGCCACAGGATCCAGCCGAGCGCGATCGGCGCCAGGATGGCGGTCTCGATAGTCAGCCCCTCCAGCGACTCCACCGGCGCGACTTTCCTCAGAAAGCCGTAAAGGGCGAAGGTGACTGCGAGCGTGAGGCTGATCCAGAGGCCGCTGCCCGCTCCCCAGGCAAGCACCGCGACGCCCGCACAGGCCAGGCCTACTGCGATCTGTCTGGCGCGGCTCAGCCGCTCCTTGAGCACAACGACGCCGAGCAGTACGTTGACCAGCGGGTTGAGATAATAGCCGAGGCTCCCCTCGAGCACGTGGCCGTTCAGCACCGCCCAGATCCAAATCAGCCAGTTCACCCCGATCAGCGCGGCCGTCAGCACGAGCGTCAGCAGCGCGCGCCGGTTGGCGATCGCGGCGCGGATCTGCGGCAACCGGCCCCAGATCGCGACCAGGGCGCCGAGGAAGATGAGCGACCACAGGATGCGGTGAGCGACGATTTCGGTCGGGCGAACATGCCCCAGCGCCTTGAAGTAAAGCGGCAGCACGCCCCAGAGCAGATACGCGCCGAGGCCGAGAAGCAGGCCGCCGCGAGCGCGGGCGTGATCGTTCGTCATCGGCGCCGCCTAGAGGAGCGCACCCTCCGTCACAAGCATCGCTACGGGTTGGTTGCGGCTCTGCAATGAGCTAGTCTGTGCCGGATTGCAAAGGAGCCAGTGATGAACCCGCAGCGCCGCCTTCTTTCCTTGCCCCTGCTCGCCCTGCTGGGCGCCTGCGAGATGCAGATCGGCGATGGGCAGCAGGGCAAGGCCCGCACCGAGCAGGTCGCGTCGGCCGAGGGCAAGGCGGAAGACGGCTCGATCAGCATCGACGCACCCGGCTTCGACATGAAGCTCAACATCCCCCAAGCGCTGCGGACGGAAATGGGCGGCGACGAGGACATCCTTTATCCCGGCTCCAAGCTTGGCGGCCTCCACGTGCAGGCGGGCGAGAACAAAGGGGGCGGGCAGGGCTCGGTCGAGCTCCGCTTTACCAGCGCGGATGCCCCGGCGAAGGTGGCCGCCTGGTATCGCGACCCGGCGCAGGCGAAGGAGCTGACCGTGACGTCTGCGCAGCAGCAGGGCCAGGGCTATCGCATCGTCGGAACCAGCAAGGGCGGCAGCGACCCGTTCACCCTCACCCTAACGCCGGCGGGCGGCGGGACGGAGGGGCGCATCGTGCTCCAGGACCGGAAGTCCCGCTGACGCGGCGCTGCTGATGCCCGGCCTCGCCGATCCAGCGGAAATCCGGGCGCATCTCGTCGCCGCCGCACAGGCAGGCGTCGCGCTCACCTATTCCGAACTCCTGGAACGTCTCGGCTACCCCTTCTCTCGCCCGAAGATGCGCGCGCTCTGCGCCATACTCGGCACAGTGGACGAGGAGGCCGAGGCGCGAGGCGAGCCTGAGCTTGCCGTTCTCGTCGTCCGCCAGAGCGACGGCATCCCCGGACAGGGCTGGTGGGTTGCCGGCGGCGCGAAGCCGCGCGGCTATTCGGGTCCGTGGGAGGGGCCGGAGGCGCGCCGCTTCATCGATGGCGTGCAGGCTGAAACCTTTGCCTACTGGCAGTCCCAGTCCGGCACGAAGAATACCGAGGAGGGGCCTTAACCACGAAGCCGGCCCGTTTAACCATCCTCGCTCACCCATCGGTCGTCCGGTTCCGGCATAAGCGCCTGAAGGAGCTCACTATGCCCAAGTTGTTCCACACCGTCCTGCTCGCCGCGACCGCGCTTACGATCGGCGCCTGCAGCCAGTCAGGGGGCGAGAATGCCAAGCTCGACAACCAGATCGCCGGCAACGAAGCCGATCCGGCGCTGACCAGCGCACTCGAGGACCAGATCATGGTCGATCCGACGCTCACCCAGCAGTCGAACCGCAATGTGGTCCGCCCGGCCGAGCGCCCGGCCCAGGCGCAATATCCCGCCGTCAATCCCGGCCAGTCCAAAGCGGGCCAGGCGCCCATTCCGGCCGTGAACAGCTCGGGCTGCGCCACCGGCAAGTTCGACTACAATCCTGAATGGGCGCGTCGCCTTCCGCCCGAGCTGACCATCTATCCGGGCGGCAAGCTCACTGAAGCGGCGGCCAACAACCAGGGCGACTGCCGGATGCGCGTGGTGACCTTCACCAGCGCCGATCCGGCCCCGCGCGTGCTCGATTGGTATCGCGGCCGTGTCCAGGGCGCCGGCTATTCCGCCGATCAGCAGCAGCGCGACGGCGACCAGATCCTGGCCGGCTCGCACGCTGGCAAGGGCAGCGCCTACTATCTCATCGTCACGCCCAAGCAGGCCGGCTCCGAAGTCGCGGTAATCGTCAACGGCGTGTAGCCGCGCGGCCAGCACTGGCGCCCCCGGCGGAGCCTCGCTACATCGCACGCAGCATGAGCGATCAGGTCCGCCAGTTCACCGTCTCTCCCGAGGACGACGGCATCCGCCTCGATCGCTGGTTCAAGCGCAACCTGCCCGACGCGCGATTCAACACCGTCTCGCGGTGGGCACGGACGGGGCAGCTCCGTCTCGACGGCAAGCGCGCCACGCCGGGCGACCGGGTGGAAGCCGGCCAGATCATCCGGGTTCCCCCGGCCGACACGGAAGTGGAGGAAAAGCCCCGCGCCAAGCCCGACCGCCCCCAGCTCAGCGAGGACGAGATCGCTTTCGTCGGCGAGATGGTGATCCACGCTGATCCGGCCGCCTTCGTCGTCAACAAGCCGCCAGGCCTCGCCACCCAGGGCGGCACCAAGACCAATGTCCATCTGGACCGCCTGCTCGACGGCCTCCCCGGCGCCGAAGCGAGCCGCCCCAAGCTCGTCCACCGGCTCGACAAGGACACGTCAGGCGTCCTCCTCATCGCCCGCACCCCGCGCGCGGCTGCCTATTTCTCCAAATCCTTCTCGGGCCGCACGGCGCGCAAGGTCTACTGGGCTTTGGTCGTCGGCGTGCCCGAGGTGAGGGACGGCTATATCGACCTGCCGATCGGCAAGCAGTTCGGCACCGGCGGCGAGAAGATGTGCGTCGACGAAGAGCAGGGGCTCGTCTCCAAGACCCGCTACCGCGTGATCGACCGCGCCGGCAGCCGCGCCGCCTGGGTCGAGCTCCAGCCGCTCACCGGCCGCACCCACCAGCTTCGCGTCCACATGGCCGCCATCGGCCACCCGATCGTCGGCGACGGCAAATATGGCGGGCAGGACGCGTTCCTCACCGGCGCGATCAGCCGCAAGCTCCACCTCCACGCGCGCCGGCTGCGCATCGATCATCCCGACGAAGGCCGCATCGACGTCACCGCCGACCTGCCGCCGCATTTCTCGGAAAGCCTGGCCGGGCTCGGCTTCGAGCTGGCGCAGGGCGATCTTCCGCTCGACGAGATCAAGTTTTCGGAAACGCCGGAAGGCAAGCGCAAGGCGGTGACGGCCGCCGCGAAGAGCCGCCGCAAGGAGCGCAAGGGCGAACGGCGGTCGCGGGGCCGCTACTGATGCACCCCCATCCGGCCTTTGCCTGGACGGATCGCGGGGAGATGCTCGCCTATTTGTCCGACGTGTCCTTCAGCACGATCTTCGTGTGCGGCGAAACCGGTCCGGTGCTGGTCCATACGCCCGTCGTCAGGGTGGGCGACGATCGCCTGCGCTTCCACATCTCGCGTGCGAACCGCGCGGCGGCGGCGCTGGAGCATGCGCACGCCTTGCTCTCCTGCGTTGGGCCCGACGCGTATGTGAGCCCGGATTGGTATGGCGTTCCCGATCAGGTGCCGACGTGGAACTATGTCGCCGTCGAATGCGAGGGACCGCTCCGCAAGCTCGACGAGGCTGAGCTTGCGCACCTGCTGGAGGAACTGAGCCGCGACCAGGAAGCGAGGCTTGCGCCCAAGCCGGAATGGACGCGCGCCAAAATGGCTCCGGGTCGTTTCGAGACGATGTTGAAGGCGATAGTCGGCTTCGAGATGCGGATCCAGGCGATGCGCGGCACCCGAAAGCTCGGCCAGACCAAGAATACGGAGCAGCGCCAAGCCTCCGCCGCAGGGGTCGCAGCGGCAGGCAATCCCGCAATGGGCGCCCTCATGGTGCCCATATCCTTCCCCGGGTTTCCGGGGGAGGGGGACCATGCGCAGCATGGTGGAGGGGCTGCGAGCGACGCGAGCTCTTCCTCAGGCGGCTTCGCCGCCGCCCCTCCACCGCGCGTGGCGCGGTCCCCCTCCCCTGCAAAAGCAGGGGAGGATAAATGAACAACCGCCTCGCCATCTTCGATTGCGACGGCACCCTCGTCGACAGCGGCGCCAACATCTGCCTGGCCATGGAGGAGTGTTTCGCGCGAGCCGAGCTCCCGGCGCCGCCGCGCGACCGGACGCGCCGGGTCGTCGGGCTCAGCCTCGTCGAAGCGATGCAGGCGATGCTCCCCGCGGCCGAGCCGCACGTCCACGTCGCGCTCGCCGAGGATTACAAGCACGCCTTCCAGCAGCTCAGGGGCAGGGGCCTTGTCGAGGAGCCGCTCTACGACGGCATCATCGACTTAATCGACGCGCTGGATGAGGGCGGCTGGCTGCTCGGCGTCGCGACCGGCAAGTCCGACCGCGGCCTCTCGTTCTGCCTCGACCATCACGGCCTCAGCCGCCGCTTCGTCACGCTCCAGACCGCCGACCGGCATCCGTCCAAGCCGCACCCATCCATGGTCGAACTTGCGATGGCGGAAGCCGGCGCCGCGCCCGAGACCACCTTGATGATCGGCGACACGAGCTACGACATGGCCATGGCTCGGGCCGCCGGCGTGACCGCGATCGGCGTCAGCTGGGGCTATCACGAGCCTCAGGAACTTCTCGTCGCCGGTGCGGATTACATCGCCGACCACCCCCTCCAGATCGCCGAGTTCGTAAAGGCGCTTGCATGACTTCCGATCCCACGCGCGGCGCTGACGAAGCCACCTGGCGCAACCGCTTCATTCTCCTCAATCTCACGCGGATCGGCGGCACCGTCGTGGTGCTGATCGGGCTCGCCATCTGGCACAGCGACTGGCTGCGACAGGGGGGAGCGGTCGAGATCGGTCTGCCGCTCGCCCTTGTCGGCCTCGTGGTTAGCTTCGCCGGCCCCAAATGGCTGTCGCGCAAGTGGTCCTCCGGCCGCCGATGAAGCGCTTCTACAAGGAAGCCGGTGCGGCGCCCGTGGAAGGCGGCTGGCAGATCGCGCTCGACGGCCGGCCGGTGAAGACGCCCGCCCGCGCAGCCCTCGTGCTCCCGACCGAGAAGCTGGGCCAAGCGGTTGTCGAGGAATGGCGAGACCAAGGCGAGGATATCGTTCCCCGCACGATGCCGCTCACCGGTCTCGCCAATGCAGCGATCGACCGTGTCGCTCCCGATCCCGCGACCTTCGCCCAGGGCCTCGCCCAATATGGCGAAAGCGATCTTCTCTGTTACCGTGCGGAAGGTCCCCAACCCCTCGTCGCCCGTCAGTCCGAGCTGTGGGACCCTCTGCTCGCCTGGGCGCGCCGCCGCTACGACATCGATTTCGAAGTCGCCGCCGGCATCATGCACCGCCCTCAGCATCCCGAGACGATCGAGCGTCTGGCCCGCGCAGTGGCGGCCCGCGATGCGTTCCACCTGGCCGCGCTGTCGCCGCTGGTGACGGTGAGCGGCTCGCTCGTGCTCGCGCTCGCCATCGCGGAAGAAGCGATCGACCTGGAGGCCGGCTGGGCCGCGGCCACGCTCGATGAGCAATGGCAGATCGAACAATGGGGTGAGGACGCCGAAGCCGCCGCCATGCTCGCCTCCCGCCGCCAGGATTTCGAAGCCGGACACCGGCTGCTGACTTTGCTCTAGCTTGCCCGCGCAATGCTCGTGCGCATGGCAGGGGGCTAACCCAGCCGCTGCTCGCGCACAAAGGCGGCCTCGCCTGCGAGCAGGCTGCGCACGAAATCGTGCAGGAACACGCGCCGCGACGCCTTCAGCCGCTCCGCTTTCAGCACCGTGTGGACCAGCTTCTTGCACTTGTCGGCATCGTCATTGATGAAGACGTAGTCGTATTCGGCCCAGTGGCTGATCTCGATATGCGCCCGATTCATGCGGTGGGCGACGACCTCGTCGCTGTCGGTGCCGCGCGAGCGCAGGCGTCGGTCAAGCTCCTCCATCGACGGCGGCAGCACGAACACGCGGACGATGTCCGGATCGACCTGCTTCAATTGCTGGGTGCCCTGCCAGTCGATGTCCAGCAGCACGTCGCGCCCGCCCTCGATCTGCTTCACGACCTCCGTCTTAAGCGTGCCGTAGCGATGCCCGAAGACGTGCGCCCATTCGAGGAAGGCGCCGCTCTCGACCAATTCGTCGAACTCGGAATTGCTGACGAAATGATAGTCCTTGCCGTCTTCCTCCCCCTCGCGGATCGGGCGGGTGGTGGCGGAAACGGAGAGGCCGATGCCGTCGTCTGCCTCCAGGATCATCCTGGCGATGGTCGATTTTCCGGCGCCGCTCGGGCTGGAAAGCACGAAAAGGAGGCCACGCCTCAGAAGCGGATTGCCGGTCGCCATGGCGGCTAGTGGCGCGGCGGCCTCCGGTCCGTCAAGTGCGATTGGTTTCTTTGCCGCTGGCCAGCTAGGCTCCAATGATGGGCAAGAGCGTCGCACTCCTGCGCGGAATCAATGTAGGTGGCCGCACGAGCATGCCGATGGCGGAGCTGCGCACGCTGTGCGAGACGCTCGGCTGGACCTCGGTCCAGACCTACATCCAGAGCGGCAACGTCGTGTTCGAAGCGGCTGGGCCGGCAGCCGATCAGGAGGACAGGCTGGAAAAGGCGATCGAAGCGCGCTTCGGCATCGCCGTCCCGGTGCTTGTCCGCTCAGCCGGCCAGTGGCGCGGCTATGCGAGCGCCAATCCGTTCCCGGATGCGGCGGAGACCGAGCCGAACCGGCTGATGCTCAGCCTCTCCAAGCGAACGCTCGCACCCAATGCCGCCGCCGCGATTCAGGAGCGCGCCCGCGACGGCGAGCGGGTCTCGGAAGCCGCAGGCGCCTTGTGGATCCATTATCCTTCCGGCGCCGGCACCTCGCGCCTTTCGCCGTCGCTCCTCGACCGGCTCGCCGGCTCCCCGGTCACCGCGCGTAACTGGCGCACGGTTCTGAAGCTCGCGCAGATGCTCGAGGCTTGATCCGGTCGACCGGCTCGGAAGCGGTGGCAGGTGAGGCGGGGCGCTCAGGCCCCGCCGATCCCTTCCACGATCTTACCCGTGCCGTCGCAAGTGGGGCAGGGGGCGCCGTTCAGCGCCCCGCTGCCGTTGCAGTCGCGGCACAGATTCTCGCCGGTTCCGGGCGTGCCGGGCGGCGCTTCGTCGCCCGGCGCCGTCCCGTCAGGGCCTAGCGCGGCCACCGCTGCACCATCTGCAGGTGCCCGCGCACGATCGGGGTCGCCCCGCTTGCCACTGCCCGGAGCGCGGGCGTGTCGCCGCGCGCCGCGTAGTTGGAATGAAGCGCCAGCGCCTGCTGGTGCGCCATCAACTGCTGACGGGCGTAGAGCCGGTCAAAGGCGGCCCCGCCGGGCGCCGCCTGAAGCTGGGCGACCATGCGTGCATGCATCGGCATCATCATTGGGGCCATGGGCGGAAGGCCGGCCGCGCGGGATGCGGCCATCAGCTGCTGCGTCGTGTTGGTATGGTCGTTGACCATCATCTGGGCGAACTGGCGGACCTGCGGCATCTGCGCCTTGGTCAGCGCGATCTGCGACGACTGGATCTCATACATGTCGCTGGAGGCGGCCATCCGGACATAGCCGTTGCGGTTGGTCGGTGTCATGCCTCCGGCCATTCCGGCGGACATGCCGCTTTGGCCGCCGCCCATGCCGGCGTCGCCGTTCATCGCGCAGGCTGCGAGGGACGTCGAGGCCGCTGCGGCGAGTAGAATCGAGCGGTACATTAAGCTTCTCCGTGGCTGCTTTGGGATGAACAGCAAACAAGAGTTGCAGGGCAGGGTTCCTGCAAAGCCGGCTAACCTGATTTGGGTTAGCGATTTCAGCCGGTTAGGCGGGACAGCGGCATGGTCAGGCAATGAATGCCGCCGCCGCAGCGCACGAACTGATCGGCCTCGATTGCGATCACCCGGTAGCCGAGCCGCTCCATCTCGCCATTCACCCGAACGTTGCTCGCGGTCGACAGCAGCCGCTCGCCGCCAAGGCTCAGGATATTCGCCCCCAGCCGGTCGACCTCCTCAAGGGTGACGGGGATGAGCTCGATACCCAATGCGTCCAGCTCCTGGACGAAGCTTTCCTCAAGCTCCTCGACGCACGCCACGGCGCGGTGCCGGTCCACCATCGTGAAGATCGTGTCGAGGTGCAGGAAATGCGGATCGAAGCGGGTGCGCAGCGCACGCCAGCCCCGCGCCTCGAACAGTCGTGCGAGCGCATTCACGCCCGCTTCGTCCGTGCGTTCACCCGACCAGCCGATCGCCACCACGCCGGGCCGGACCAGGCAAACGTCGCCGCCTTCGACGTGGCCATCCTCCAGCGCGCCCAGGATCGGAACGCCCCAGCTCTCCGCGGCGCGGCGAACCTGCTCCGCCTCGGCGCTGCGATGCCCGACGGCCGGAACCAGCGTCAGCAGCCCCCAGGGGGTCATCAGGCTCGAATCCCGCGTGAAACACAGATCGGCCAGCTCCGCCGCCGGCGGCACGAAGTGGCAGCGGACGCCCTCACGCTCCAGCGCGGCGACAAGCCTTGCATGCTGCGCGGCGGTTGTGTCGGCGCACAAAGTCAGCCCGCCGTCCAGGCTCGCCTTGGTGACCGAATTGCACGGCACCATCTCGAGATGCTCGGGCGCGCTCAGCATCACGTCGCGCAGCACGCCATATTCGGAATCGACGCCCCACCGCGCACCCGCGGCGGGATTGACCAGAGTGTCGCCCAGCGCGGAGGGCGAGGCGTCGAAATCGAAGAGCATCTGCGACTTTCTAGTTGCGGAAGCGAACTGAAGCCCCCTTTGCTGAACCCGCCTGCTCCCGCGCGGTTCCGCCGGCTCAGCGCCCGAGCATCGCCTCCGGCTTCACCACCCGGTCGAACGTCGCTTCGTCGACCAGCTTCAGCTCCAGCCCCGCTTCCTTGAGCGTCAGCGCATGCTCATGCGCATATTTGGCGATCTTGGCGGCATTGTCGTAGCCGATTTCGGGCGCGAGCGCCGTCACCAGCATCAGCGACTGGCTCATCAGCTCCGTGATCCGCCGCTCGTTCGGCTCCAGCCCGTTCAGCGTCCGCTCCGTGAAGCTCTCCATCCCCGTCGAAAGCAGGTCGATTGAGCGCAGCACCGCCGCTCCGATCAGCGGCTTGAAGACGTTCAGCTCCATATGACCCTGCAGCCCGCCGACGGTGACCGCGACATGGTTCCCCATCACCTGCGCCGCGACCATCGTCAGCATCTCGGCCTGGGTCGGGTTCACCTTGCCAGGCATGATCGAGCTTCCGGGCTCGTTCTCCGGCAGCTTCAGCTCGTTCAGTCCCGCGCGCGGGCCGGAGCCGAGCAGCCGGATGTCGTTGGCGATCTTGGTCAGCGACACCGCCAGCACGTTCAGCACGCCGGACAGCTCGACCAACGTGTCATGGCTCGCCAGAGCCTCGAACTTGTTCGGCGCGGTCTCGAAGGAAAGGCGGGTGAGGTTGGCGATCTCGGCCGCGAAGGCTTCGCCGAACCCGGCCGGCGCGTTGAGCCCGGTCCCGACCGCCGTTCCGCCCTGCGCAAGCCGCAGCAGCCGCGGCATCACCGCCTCGACCCGGTCGATCCCGTCGGCGAGCTGGGCCGCATAGCCCGAAAATTCCTGCCCCAGGGTCAGCGGCGTCGCGTCCTGCAAATGGGTGCGGCCGATCTTGACGAT
>NZ_CADCWD010000064.1 GCF_902806315.1 uncultured Sphingosinicella sp. | reverse complement strand
ACGAACTTGGACGCGCCGTCCATCGAGCCGAAGAAGTCCGCCTCGGTGGCGACTTCCTGGCGGCGGGCTTTCGCTTCCTCCGGCGTCAGCAGTCCGGCGTTCAGATCGGCGTCGATCGCCATCTGCTTGCCGGGCATGGCGTCCAGGGTGAAGCGGGCCGACACTTCCGACACGCGGCCGGCGCCCTTGGTGATGACGACCAGATTGATGATCATCAGGATGCCGAACACGAAGATGCCGACCGCATAATCGCCGCCGATCAGAAAGTTGCCGAACGCCTCGATGACGTGGCCAGCGGCGTCCGACCCTTCGTGGCCGTGGACGAGCACGACGCGGGTGGAGGCGACGTTCAGCCCGAGCCGCAGCAGGGTCGCGAACAGCAACACCGTTGGGAAGGAGGAGAAGTCCACCGGCTTGGCGACGTTGAGCGCCACCATCAGCACGGCAAGGCTGATCATGATGTTGATGATGAAGCCGATGTCGAGCAGGGTCGCCGGGATCGGCACGACCATCAAAGCGACGAGAATGAGGGTTGCGAGCGGGAGAACGGCCCCGCGTCCGGCGCTCAGCCAGACTTTGCGATTGACGGCTGCGGTAGTCACTTAGCCTCCGAGCTGCGCGAGCATGAGATATGCGAGCCGCGCATATTGCGGCGACGGACCGGCCACTTTCGGCGCGGTCTCCTGCAGCGCCATCTGGACCTGCGGGTAGTCGCGTGCGGCGGGTGACGGGAGCGGCATCGAGCTGCCGCCGAGCTTGGCCGCGAAACGCTCCCGGATCTCGGCGAAGCTGCGGGCGGCGCCGTTCTTCCCGTAGAAGATCGAGCGGTTCGCGCGTGCGGCCGCCGGTAGGATCGAAGCTGCCGGAGCATTTGGGTTGGCGTCGTGCGCGCTGAGGAATTTCTGCGCGCCGCCTGCACCCAGGAAGTGGGCGAGGTAGAGATCGACCGACTCCATCGGCCGGCCGAGGCTGTTCTCGAGATAATTCTGGTTGTCGGCCGCAAATTCGGCCGCCATCGCGGAGGCGGCCTGCGGGTCCTTGCGCATGTCGAGGATCGCCTTGCGCATGGCCGGATCCGCGACATGGTAGCGGCCGTTCGCGCCCTGCTTGATGGCGCCGGCGGCCCAGCCGAGACCGTGCTTGTCACCATGCTGCTGGACGGTCGCGAGCCAGGTCTGCTCGATGAACTGGAACAGGCCGGTGGCGCTGGAGGTGCGTGCGCGGGCGTTGGGGTCGAAGCCGCTCTCGATCCGCGCCTGTCCCAGCAGATAGCTGAAATCGACGCCGGTGCGCGCGGCCGCCTGCTGGATCGCAACGCCGACGCCGCTCTGCGCGGCAGCCTGCCAGCTTTCCCTGATGCCCGTCGGATTCATGACGCCCCCTTCTCTTCGGGAGCATCTTTGCAATCGCCGTGCCACTTGGGCCGGCGACCGCCCTCAAGCGCCTAGATCAGCGCCCCGTGTGGGAATAAGCGCTGCCGAGCACCTCGCCGCGAACGCCGGAAAGCATCTCCAGGCGCTGGCGGGTCAGGTCTGTCAGAAAATTGACTCGGATGCGGGCCGCTTCGCCGAGCGCTGCGATGCGCTTCGCCCGGGCCTTCAGGTCCGGAGATTCGCGCCAGCCGCCCATCGAGCGGACGTCCGAGATGGCGGTACGCAGCTCATCGAGCTTGCCTTCGATGCTCTCGACATCGTTGCCGTCGAGCGCTCCGATCAATCCCTCATGCGCCTGTTCCAGGCGCACCAACGCATTCACGCTCATTCGCCGCCCTTCAGCAGGTCGAGCTCGATCATCGAGCGGGCAATCTTGTCGGGATCGACTGGGTAGCGGCCTTCCGCGATCGCGGCGCGGATCGCAGCCACCTTGTCCGCGTCGACGGGAGCGCCCGCAGCGGCCATTTCGCCGGCAAGGTTGGCCGGGCCCGAGACGGACCGCGAGGACGTGCCGACGGCGGCCGACTTGCCTACCGAAGCCGCGCGTTCGGCCGAGCCGCCCACCGGCCCCAGCCGCCCTGCCCCCGCCTTTCCTACACCGTCGATCATGCTCTGGTCCTTTCGCGCGGCAATGCCGCTTCCATGGCTATAACGACCACATCGCGCATCACTTAAATCCCGGCAGCGTGACGCGTCCATCGGGAGTGACCATGCCGATCACCGCGCCCTTCTTTCCTTCGGAGCGAACGCGGATCCGGTCACCCGGTGCTCCGTCCTGCTCGGCCACCGCAACCGTGCTGACGCTGAAGCTGCCGCTGGAGGCGGTGAGCTCCACCTGGTCGCCCTTGCGGACAAGCGGTTCGGCCTTGGCTGCTGCCTGGGCATAGCCGGCGGCAGGCCGAACAAGGGCGACGCGGATGCGCCACCCGAGCGGCTCGCATCGCACCAGCACCGCGCCCATGGCGGGAGGATCGATGATGGCCGGCTGCGAACAGGCCGCAAGTTTCAGGCGCTTGTCGATCGTCCGCGCCGGACCGCCCGGCTCGCCCGCATCCGCGCCCAATGTGGCAGCGATCTTTCGATCCAGCGCGGCCAGATCCTCGAAGCCTTGGGCGTGGGCGGCGGTGCCGGCCAGCAGCAGCAAGACAGGAAGCGAACGTCGGAAACTCGTCACTGGATACTCTCCAAACCATCTGAAGAGCCTCAGAAGCAACGGCCGTGCCAAGTGCGTCAGCGGCCGTAGCGAACGGTGAGCCTCTGCCCCCTCGCTTCCTCCATCTCCGTGCCGGGCATCACCACCTGCACCCGCTCTTCAGCCATTCCAGCTTCTTCCAACGCGCGCGCGATGGCGGCCGCACGCGCGGCGGAGAGCTCCCACCCGTCGAAGCGCCGCGCGCCGGTGTCGCGCCCCCGGCTTTCCACGACGAGCAGCCGGCCGGACTGGGCGGCGGCCGACCCGATCCCCGCAATCCGCTCCCGCGCGCCGGGGCGAAGGCGCGCCTCGCCGGGTTCGAACAGGCGATCGGCATCGTGGGCGATGAGCGCGGGCTGCGCCGGCTCGGACGAGAAGGCCGCACGGGCGCCCGCCGCCACGTCGGCCGCGTCGCCCGCGACCAGCAGGACGAAGAAGCCGAGCAGCAGCATCATGATGTCTGCCAGGCTGAACACCCAGCGCGGGTAGGCGCGCGCCTTCATCCCTGCGCCTTGTTGCGCCGCTTCAGCCAGTCGGTAGTCGTCTGAGCCTCGCCGCGCACCAGCGTCTCGAGCCGCGCAATCGCCGCTTTCTGCCAGCGCAGCTCGGCTTCCGAGAGCCGCTCCAGCCTCTGCGCTGCCGGACCGAACAGCAACGTGCCGGCCACGATCCCGTAGAGCGTCGTCAGCAGCGCGAGCGCCATTGCCGGCCCGAGCGTGTCGGGATCGTCCATCGACGCGAACATGGCGATCAAGCCGAGCACCGTGCCCAGCATGCCCAGGCTCGGCGCCGCATCGGCGGCCGCGCGCCAGACGGCAATGGCATTTTCGTGGCGGACGGCACGCGCGTCGAGATCCTCGGCCGCCCATTGCGCGAAGGCCTCAGCGCTGGGAGCGTCGGCGAGCCGCAAGCCGGCTCTGCGGACGAACCTGCTTTCATCGCCGACCCGGTCGGCGCAGGCGGTGCCCCTCTTTTCGGCGATCTGCTCGATCTCTCGCACCGCACGCCGGGCGGACAGCGCGTCACCTTCGGGGTCGCCGGTGATGAGGACCTTGAGGGCCGCGAGGGCCCGGAAGAGATCGGCCCGGGTCGATCGCAGGCCCGCCGCGGCAAGGCTTCCGCCCACCACCAGCGCCAGCGCTGCGGGATCGAACAATCGTGCGGCCAAATCGTACACTGAATCGATCCCCACTCGCGGCAAAGCGGCAACAAATTGCCGCCCACCCGGCAAAAACCTGCCGGTCGCCGATACGCCATCGCGCGGAAACCCACGCGAAACTGCCATTCTCCTATCTGGCACACCCTTTGCACCGGGCATGCCGACAGCCTGTCCAGAGAAGTAACGGCAGGAACGTCAGGGTTTTTAGGGGGGATGGGAAATGGCCGGTGGCCAGTCGATCTTCGGAATTCACGGAACTGCGCTCGCACTGCGTTCGCAGCGCCTCTCCATGCTCGCGTCCAACATCGCGAACGCGGCGACGCCGGGCTACAAGGCCCGCGACATCGATTTCGAGGCGGCGCTCAACCTGGCGGGCCAGGGCAAGCAAGTCGGCCAGGCCGCCGAGGAAGCTGCCGCCTATCGCGTGCCGGTGACGCCCTCGCTCGACGGCAACACGGTGGAGCTCTCCACGGAGCAGACGCTCTTTGCCGAAAATGCGGTCCAGTATCGCACCACCCTCGCATTCCTCGAGGGCCGCATCTCCACGCTCAAGCGCGCGCTGAAGGGGGAATAAGCTCATGGACAAGCCCATGAACATCTTCGACATCGCCGGCCGCGCGATGTCCGCGCAGCTGGTGCGCCTCAACACCACCGCCTCCAACCTCGCTAATGCGGGTTCGGTCTCCGCCACGAAGGAAAACGCCTTCCGCTCGCTGAAGCCAGTCTTTGAGAGCGTGAGCGAGCGTCCCGGTGTCGCCACCGTCGGCGTGTCGCGCGTCGTCCAGGCGAGCGCCGAGCCGGTTAAGCGTCATTCGCCCGGGCATCCGCTCGCCGATGCGGAAGGCAATGTCTGGGAAGCGGCCGTCGACAGCTCGGCCGAGCTCATCGAGATGATCGAGAGCGCCCGCCAGTATCAGAACAACGTCCAGGTCCTCCAGACCGCGAAGACGCTCACCCTCGACACCTTGAGGCTTGGCCAATGACAACGATCACCAACAACGTCGCGAGCGGTCCGGCCGTGAAGACCGCAAGCAAGCCGATCGGCGCGATGGGCCAGACCGACTTCCTGCGGCTGATGACGACGCAGCTCACCACCCAGGATCCGTTCAACCCGGTCGACAACACCCAGATGGTCGCCCAGATGGCGCAGTTCAGCCAGGTTGCCGGGATCGCCGAGATGAACAAGAGCCTGTCCGGCATCGCCGCGGCGCTTCAGCCCGGCCGACTGACCGACGCCGCGAGCTGGATCGGCCGCTCGATGCTGGTCGAAAGCGAGTTCGCGACGCCGCTTCGCGACGGCGCCTATGCCGGCGAGGTGACGCTTCCCAAGGATGCGGACCAGGTCACCGTCAGCTTCGTCGATGAAAAGGGCGCCGTTGTGCACAGCCAGTCGCTTGGCGCGCAAAAGGCCGGCGCGCTCTCCTTCGGCTGGGACGGCAAGGACTCGAACGGCGTCGTCAAGGCCTCGGGCCCACTGCGCATGATCGTCAACGCCTCGGGCGCCAGCGAAGCCATCACCGCCACCACCGCCACCTGGACCGGCATCGCCGGGATCCAGTCGCCCGCGAACGGCGGCGTCACAAAGCTTGTCACCGGTCTCGGGCTCCTGTCGCCCGAGGACGCCACCCGTCTTTCCTGATCTTCAAACGAGGAAACTGCCATGTCCTTCTACACCTCGCTTTCCGGCCTCAAGGGCGCCCAGACCGACCTGGGCACCGTGTCGAATAACATCGCGAACGTCGGCTCGTTCGGCTTCAAGAAGAGCCGCGCCCAGTTCGGCGACATCGTGGCGGCCTCGCGCACCACGGCCGGCCAGGGCACGCGCCTCAAGAAGATCGAGCAGCAGTTCAGCCAAGGCGGCTTCGAGGCCTCTTCCAAGGAGCTCGACCTCGCCATCGCCGGCAACGGCTTCTTCATGACCCGCGACGGCCTGACCGGCGGCAGCACCTATTTCAGCCGCAACGGCTCGTTCGCGATCGACTCCGAGCGCTACCTGGTCGATTCCAACGGCAGCTACGTGCAGGTGCTTCCGGTCGATCCGGAGGGCAACGTCACATCGGGCGGCATCACCTCGGCGCGTAACCTGCAGCTCCCGCTCACCTCGGGCACACCGCGCGCGACCAGCCTGATGGAGCTGTCGATCGGTTTCCCGTCCAATGCCGACATCCCGGCGGACCGTTCGCAATATTCGGGCGGCTACACGTTCGATCGGCTGGATCCCAACAGCTACAACCATTCGACGCAGACGGTGGTCTATGACAGCACCGGCAAGGCGCTGCCGGCGACGCTCTATTTCGCGCGCACCCAATCCACCGCCACGGGCGACCCGACGAATACCTGGGATACCTACCTGTTCGTGGGCAGCGAGCAGGCGAGCGCGGGCGGCACTCCGCCGACGCCGCTGACGCTCGAGTTCGACGCGGCCGGTGCGCTCGTGTCCCCGACCGCTCCGGCAACGTTCAGCCCCGTCCAGCCGGCGGGCGCTTCGGCGCCGATCGGCCTGACGCTCGATTTCGGCGCCGCCACCAACCAGGCGACCGGCACCTTCACGCTGGCGAGCCTCGAGCAGGACGGCTTCACGGCCGGCAAGCTCGACGACGTGTCGATCAGCGAGGAAGGCCTGGTCACCGCGACCTTCTCCAACGGCGAGACGCAGGCGCTCGGCAAGCTGGTGCTCGCCACCTTTTCCAACCCGACCGGCCTCAAGCAGCGCGGCGACGCGCGCTGGTCGGTAACCGGCGACAGCGGCGATGCGATCGTCGGAGCGGCGGGCGAGGACGGCTTCGGCCGCGTTCAGTCGGGCGCTCTGGAGCGCGCGAATGTCGACATCACCGAAGAGCTGGTCGCGCTCATCGCCGCCCAGCGCAACTTCCAGGCGAACGCCAAGGCGATCGAGACTGCAAACAACATGACCCAAGCCATCTTCAACCTGAGGAGCTAAGGCTAGATGGATCGGCTCGCATATACGTCGCTTTCGGCGCTCCGGGGGGCCATGGCCCGTCAGACCGCGACGGCGAACAACCTCGCCAACGTCAACACGGTCGGCTTCCGCGGCGAAATGGCCGCGGCCCGCGCCTTGTGGGTGCGCGGCGACACGCACGAGGCGCGCGCTTTCTCGTCCAGCGAGGTGAGCGGCGCCGACATGCGCCCGGGCACGATCAACCAGACCGGGCGCGACCTCGACGTCGCGATCGACGGCAGCGCCTTTTTCTCCGTGCAGGCGAGCGACGGCGAGGAAGCCTATACTCGCCGCGGCGACCTGCAGCTCAGCGACAGCGGCGTTCTCACCACGGGGGACGGCCATGTCGTTCTCGGCGAGCAAGGCCCGATCACCTTGCCCCCGGCCGACAAGGTCGAGATCAAGCGCGACGGCTCGATCTACGTCGTGCCCACGGGCGGCGATTCGAAGCAGCCCCAGCTGGTCGATAAGCTCAAGATCGCATCGCCCACGGGATCGAACATCGTGAAGGGCCTCGACGGCCTGTTCCGCGTCCGCGACGGCGGCGCCCTCCCTTCCGACACCAACCCGCGCGTCATTGCCGGCAGCCTCGAAGGCTCGAACGTCGAAGCCACCAAGGCGCTCGTCGACATGATGGACGCGAGCCGCGCGTGGGAAACCCAGCTCAAACTGATCAGCACCGCGCGCGAACTGGACGGCTCCGGAGCCGACCTGATGCGCCTTCCCGAATAAGCCCGAGGACCAAAGAAGATGACCAACGCAGCCATGCACGTCGCCCGCACGGGCCTCGACTCGCAATCCGCGCGGATGCGCGTGATCGCGAACAATCTCGCCAACGTGAACACGACCGGGTTCAAGAAGGACCGGGCCGAGTTCGAGACGCTCGCCTACCAGACCATGACGGTTCCCGGTGCGCCCTCATCGGCGGAGAACCGCTACGCGGTCGGCCTGGCGCTCGGCTCAGGCGTGCAGATGACCGGCACCGCCCGCGTCAACACGCAGGGCGCGATGTCGCAGACCGACAATCCGCTCGACCTCGCCATCGAGGGCGACGGCCTGTTCCAGGTGCTGCGCCCGGACGGCAGCACCGGCTACACGCGCGCAGGCAATTTCAGCCTGTCCGCCGAAGGCCAGATCGTCACCTCCGACGGCCTCCGCCTCCAGCCGGAGATCTCGGTGCCTGAAGGCGCGACCTCCGTCACGATCGGCGCCGACGGCACCGTTTCCGCGCAGCTCCAGGGCCAGAGCACTCCGACCGAGCTCGGCCGGATCGAGCTCGCGCGCTTCGTCAATCCGTCGGGCCTGCAGGCGCTCGGCGGCAACCTGTTCGCTGAGACGGCGGCGAGTGGCACCCCGCAGGTCGGCACGCCGGGGCTCGATGGCCGCGGTTCGCTCCGCCAGGGCTCGCTCGAAGGCTCCAACGTCAACGTCGTGCAGGAGTTGGTCGACATGATCGAGACCCAGCGCGCCTACGAAGTGAACTCCAAGATGATCTCCGCCACCGACGAGATGCTGCGCAATGCAAACCAGCAGCTCTAAGCTCCTCGCGCTCGCCGGCGCGGCCATGCTGCTCATGGCGGCGGGCAAGAAGCCGAACCCGTACGAGGCGAGCTACGCTCCGCCGCCACCGGCTCCGGTCGCGAACGGCTCGATCTTCCAGGCGAGCCGCGGCTATGCGCCGCTCACCAGCGGCACCCGCGCGTCGATGGTCGGCGATCTCGTCACCATCGTGCTCGTCGAGCGCACTCAGGCCGCCAAGACGTCGGTCGCCAACATCGGACGCGATGCCGACATCGGCCTCAAGCCACCCGTTAGCGGACCGTTAGCCCTCTTCACTCCCCAAGAGTTTAACATGGGCGGCTCATCCAGCTTCGATGGAAAAGGCCAGGCCGCTCAGTCGAACACGCTTTCTGGCGAAATCAGCGTGACCGTCGCGGAGGTCTATCCGAACGGTACGATGCTGGTGCGCGGCGAGAAGCTGATCAAGCTCAATCGCGGCGACGAGTTCGTGCGCATATCCGGCATCGTCCGCCAGGCCGACGTAACTGCCGACAACCGCATACCCTCCACCCGGGTCGCGGACGCCGACATCACCTATTCGGGCAAAGGTGAGATCGCGCGCGCCAGCCGCCAGGGTTGGCTGCAGCGCTTCTTCTCCGTCATCACCCCCTTCTGAGGATGCTTTCCATGAACCTCTTCCGCATCCTCGCCGCCGCGTGCGGTATCGTGCTGTTCGCGGCGCCCGCTCAGGCCGAGCGGGTCAAGGACCTCGGCACCTTCCAGGGCCTGCGCGCCAACCAGCTGACCGGCTACGGCATCGTGGTCGGCCTTGCCGGCACCGGCGACGACAGCTTCGAATATGCGACGCAGGGCATGAAGGGCGTCGCTTCGCGCTTCGGCCTCAGCCTGCCGCCCGGCATCAACCCGGCGTTGAAGAATGCGGCCGCGGTGATGATCACTGCCGAGCTGCAGCCCTTCGCCAAGCCCGGCCAGCGCCTCGACATCACGGTGTCGGCAATGGGCAAGGCCAAGTCGATCCGCGGCGGCACGCTGCTGATGGCGCCGCTGCGCGGTGCCGACAACGAGATCTACGCGATGGCTCAGGGCAATGTCGCCGTGGGCGGTCTCGGCGTCGAAGGGAATGATGGGTCGAAGGTTTCGGTCAACGTGCCTTCGGCCGGCCGCATCCCCGGTGGTGCGACCGTCGAGCGTGCAGTCGATGCCGGCTTCGCGACCACACCGAGCCTGCTCTTCAATTTGGCCGATGCCGACCTCACCACGGCGGCCCTGGTCTCCGAAGCGATCGCCCGCGAAGTCCCCGGCATTACAGCTCGCGCCATCGATGCCGTTACCATTGCCATCGATGCCCCTCCAGGAGCGGAGCTGCGCACTTTGCTGATGAGCAAGATCGAGAATATCGAGGTCCAGCCCGCCGCCGCCCCGGCGCGCGTGATCGTGAATGCGCGCACCGGCACTGTGGTCATCAACGGCGCGGTGCGGATCAGCCCGGCCGCCGTCAGCCACGGCAAGCTCACCGTCGCGGTCAAGGAAAGCCCGCGCGTCATTCAGCCCGAGAGCTTCTCGCGCGGCCGGACCGAGATCGAGGATGACAGCCAGATCCAGATCAAGGAGGAAGCGCGCCCGATGTTCGCCTTCGCGCCCGGAGCGTCGCTCTCCGACATCGTCAAGGCGGTGAACGCTATCGGCGCGGCCCCTTCGGACCTCGTCGCCATCCTCGAAGCCCTGAAGCAGGCCGGCGCCATGAAGGCGGAGTTGGTGATCCTGTGATGGACCGGATCGCCTCGACCGCCGCTCAACCGCAGGCCCAGCCCGACCCCAAGCGCGCCCAACTTGCGAAGGCCGCGGAGGCGTTCGAGGCCGTGTTCCTGCGCCAGATGATCGGATCGATGCGGCAGGCGAAGCTCGGCGACGACATTCTCGGCGGCTCGGCCTCCGATCAGTTCCGCGACATGGCAGACGCGAAACTCGCGGACAACATGGCGGAGAAAGGCAGCTTCGGCATCGCCGAGCTGCTGCTGAAGCAATTCGACGCGGCGGGGACCAAGAAATGAGCGACCTACTTGGGCTGGGCCTGTCGGGCGTCACTGCCTACCGCACGGCCATGAGTGCGATCGGCGACAATGTCGCCAACGCCGAGACGGCGGGTTACGCCCGCCGCGACGTGCGTCTGCGCGAGAGCACCAACAGCGGCTCGCGCAGCCCGCTCTACCGCGAGGAGCTGTTCTTCAGCGGCGTGGAAGCGGCTTCGATCGGCCGCGCCTGGGACTCCTATCGTGCAGCCGACTCCCGCTACGCTGCTTCCGCGTCGGGACGTTCGGACGCCCGCCAGCAATGGCTCGGCGCGATCGAGACGAATCTTGGGGATGGGCCGACGGCGGTGGGATCCAGGATCGGCGCCTTCTTCAATGCCGGCGAAGCGCTGGCCGCGACGCCCTCCGACCGGCTCGGTCGCTCGGCGATGCTGTCCACGCTCAGCGATGCCGCCGGTTCGATCCGCGACACCGCACAGGCACTCTCGCGCGTTTCGGACGGGATCACCGCCGCCTCGGCGCAGGAGATCGACGCCCTCAACGCCGAGCTGAAAGCGCTTTCGGAGGTCAACACGGCGCTGCGCCAGGCGGCACCGAACCGCAGCACCTTCGCCTCGCTCGAGGACGAACGGGACCGGCTGCTCGACTCCATCTCCGCCCGGATCGATATCAGCGCCACCATCGGCGACAAGGGGACGGTGACCGTCAGCCTTGGCGGGGTCAACGGCGTCACGCTCCTCAGCACGCAGCAGCGAGCCGAGATCAGCTCGGCGATCGCCGCCGACGGACGCATTCAGCTGCGCATGTTCTGGGACGGCACCACCACGCCCCTGCCCGCTTCGGGCGGGCGGCTGGCTGGCCTGGTCGACGTTGCCGCTTCCACTGCGGACAAGCGCGCCGAGGTCGAAGCCATTGCGCAGCAGTTCACGACCGAGGTCAACAACTGGAACGCGCAAGGGCGCACCGCCGCCGGCGTCGCCGGTGGCCCGCTCCTCTCCATGACGGCGGGCGCGATGTCGCTCACTCTGGCCACCACCGATCCGGCCGCGATTGCTGCCGCCTCGACGGACGGCACCGAGAACGGCAATCTTATCGCCCTCTCCACGCTTCGCGGCAGCAACGGGGTCGAAGGCCGCTGGGCAGCGCTCGTCGCCGCTCAAGCCCAGGCGCTGAACTCGGCTGCAGCCGAAGCCGCCGCCGCCGCGACCCGCCGCGACAACAGCTTCGCCGCCCGCGATGAAGTGTCCGGCGTCGACCTCGACCGCGAGGCTGCCGAACTGCTCCGCTACCAGCGCGCTTACGACGCGTCGGCCCGCATCATCCAGGTCGCTCGCGAGACGATGCAGACCATCCTCGACGTCCTTTAAGGATCGCCCATGATCACCGGAACGCGTCACCGCCTCACCCTCGAGATCAACCGCCAGACCCGGCTCGCGCAGGAAATCGCGCGCAAGCAGGCGGAGATCGCCACCACCAAGCGCATCCTCGCGCCGTCGGACGATCCGATCGGCGCGGCACGCGTCGGCGAGATCGCCCGCGCAGAGGCGAACGAGCAGACCTGGATCCGCAACATCAATACCGCCTCCGCGCTCGCCGCTCGCTCGGATACGGTGCTGAAGTCCGTGGGGCTCAGCCTGGAGCGCGCGAACGAGCTGATGATTGCGGCCTCGACGGGCACCCTGTCGGACGCCAATCGAGCCACCATTGCCGGCGAGCTTCGTGCGATCGCGGAGGAGATGGCGGCGTTCCGCGAGACGCGGGATCCGCGCGGCGAGCCGCTCTTCCGCACCAACGGAGCGTTGGAGATACCGGTGAGCACGGGCGTGCGGATCGCAGCCGTCGCGGATCGCGCCTCGATCTTCGACGTTCCGGTCGATCTGGTCGCCGCGATCAGCGCCGCGGCCACGACCATAACCGACCCGGACCCCGCCGCCCGGAAGGCCGGGAGTCAGGCCGCCCTTGCCAATATCGCGCTCGGCGTCTCCCAAATCGCGAATGCGCGCGCCGATCAGGGCGTCCGCGCCAACCGGCTCGATGCGCTGCGCGAGGGCCTCGAAAACTCGGCCGTGCAGCTCGAGGAACAGCGCGGCGCGATCGAGGGCACCGACATTCCCGAAGCGATCGCGCGGCTGGAATCCCGCAGGATCAGCCTCGAGGCGGCGCAGGCGATCTTCGCGCGCCTCAACAAGAGCAGCCTGTTTGACCTGATCCGCTGATCCGGCCGCTTTTAACCATCTTCCGCGGCCCTTAACCATAAAGACCCCGCTTACCCTGCCGTAAATGATTGTGAGGGCGGGCTTCTCGCCTTCCGGCAGCTGACGGGGTTTTGGTTCATGTTTCCAGCAATCGGCGTCGCCGTTCTCCTCCTCATGGTCTTCGGCGGCTTCACGCTTACCGGCGGTGCGCTCGGTCCGGTGATGCACGCCATCCCACATGAGATGCTGATCATCGGCGGCGCGGCTCTCGGCGCGCTCATCGCCGGCAATTCGGGCAAGGAACTGAAGCAGCTCGGCGGCGGCTTCCGCAACGTCTTCAAAGGCCCGAAATACAGCAAGAAGGATTATCTCGACACGATCTTCCTCGTCTCGCGCCTGATGAAGATGCTGCGCACCGACGGCCCTGTCGCGGTCGAGCCGCATATGGAGGACCCGAAGTCGAGCCCGATCTTCGCGGAATATCCCAAGCTGCTGAAGGACGACACGCTCATCCACCTCATCACGGATACGCTGCGGCTGGTCGTCGTCTCGTCCGGCACGCTCGACCCCCATGCGGTCGAGGAGGTGATGGACAATTCGCTCAAGACCCACCACCACGACGCGATCCGCCCGGCGGACACGCTGCAGAGCCTGGCCGACGCGCTCCCGGCGCTCGGCATCGTCGCCGCGGTGCTCGGCGTCGTGAAGACGATGGGCTCGATCGACCAGCCTCCGGCGATCCTCGGCGGCATGATCGGTTCGGCTTTGGTCGGCACCTTCCTGGGCGTGCTGCTCGCCTATGGCATCGTCGGCCCGTTCGCGAACCGCGCCCGCCAGGTGATCGAAGGCGACGCCGCCATCTACCACGTCGTGAAGCAGATCATCGTCGCCTCGCTGCACGGCCATCCGCTGCCGCTGGTGATCGAAGCCGCGCGCTCCAGCATCAGCCACAACAACCAGCCCGCCTTCGCCGACGTGTTCGACGGCATGAGGGGCCGCTAAGCCATGGCGAGCGCCGCCCGTCGCGGGAAGAACGAGCCGGAGGTCCGGCCGATCATCGTCAAGAAGATCGTCGAAGCGGGACATGCCGCCCATCATGGCGGTGCCTGGAAGGTCGCCTATGCCGACTTCGTCACCGCGATGATGGCCTTCTTCCTGCTCATGTGGCTGCTCGGCATGACGGACGAGCAGAAGCGCAAGGGGATCGCCGACTATTTCACGCCGACCCTGGTGGAACTGAAGCAGGACAGCGCGGGCTCTAACGGTCTGCTCGGCGGCGACTCCTTGATCTCGAAGGACGACTATCCGCACCGCGCGTCGCAGACTGGGCATCGCTCGATCGTCATCCCGCAGTCGATGAC
Organism: uncultured Sphingosinicella sp.; assembly: GCF_902806315.1. GTDB lineage: Bacteria > Pseudomonadota > Alphaproteobacteria > Sphingomonadales > Sphingomonadaceae > Allosphingosinicella. The sequence continues at coordinate 932 of NZ_CADCWD010000064.1, read as the reverse complement.
CGGCGGCGCGAAGGAGAGCGCGGAGCTCAACCAGGACCGGCAGACGTTCCAGCAACTGAAGCGCGAGCTCGACAAAAGGATGGAGCTCATTCCCGAGCTCAAGAAGCTCAAGGCCAACGTGCGCTTCGTGGAGACGCGGGAGGGGCTGCGCATCGATCTGGTCGACGAGGCCAACTTCTCGATGTTCGCGCTCGCCACCGACCAGCTCGTGCCGCAGGCGCAGCGGCTGATCGGCGAGGTCGCCAAGGTGATCGAGGGGGTGCCGAACAAGATCATCGTTCGCGGCCACACCGATGCGCTGCCTTATGCTTCGGGCCGGACCGGCAACAACTGGATGCTTTCCACGGCCCGCGCCGAGGCCACGCGCGCCACGCTTGCGAGCTCCGGCCTGGTGATCGACCGCTTCGCCCGCATCGAGGGCGTGGCCGACCGCGAGCCCTACATAGCCGCCGACCGCTACGATCCGCGCAATCGGCGCATGTCGATCATCCTTGCCTGGCGCGGCGAAAGCGCCGCAGGCACTCCGACGCCAGGAGGGCTTTGACGTGGGGTTCCTGAGCGCGCTGAGCTTCCGCAGCCGGGACCGGGACGCGACGGCTGAAGCCGCCGCTCAGGCCGGCACCATCAAGGACCGTAAGGCCGAGCGCCACGAGTTGATGGGCGCGGTCATGTATCTTTTGGTGGACGCGACCAAGTACAAGCTTCACCTCAAAGACCTCAGCAGCACGGGCGTGTCGGGGATGACCGACGCCCCGCTCGCGCTCAATCAGACGGTGATCCTTTACCTCACCAAGCAGCAGGACCCCGTCGCCGTCCAGATCCGCTGGATCCGCCGGACGATGATCGGCGCCGCCTTTCTCGAGAATGTGTCGGAAGAGGCGATGCAAGGGCTCCTGCGCGGCCACAAGGCGCGAAAGAACTAGGCCGCGAAC
>NZ_CADCWD010000063.1 GCF_902806315.1 uncultured Sphingosinicella sp. | reverse complement strand
TCGGTCTCGAGGAAGATCTGACCATCGGTGATCGAGATGACGTTGGTCGGGATGTAGGCCGACACGTCGCCCGCCTGCGTCTCGATGATCGGCAGCGCGGTCAAGGAGCCCGAGCCGTTCGCTTCGTTGAGCTTGGCGGCGCGCTCCAGGAGCCTCGAGTGGAGATAGAAGACGTCGCCCGGATAGGCTTCGCGGCCCGGCGGACGGCGCAGGAGCAGCGACATCTGGCGGTAGGCGACGGCCTGCTTGGAGAGATCGTCATAGACGATGACGGCGTGCATGCCGTTGTCGCGGAAATATTCGCCCATCGTGCAGCCGGTATAGGGCGCCAGGAATTGGAGCGGGGCCGGCTCGGACGCGGTGGCGGCGACGACGATCGAATATTCCATCGCGCCATTCTCTTCGAGCGCGCGGACGATCTGGGCGACCGTGGAGCGCTTCTGGCCGATGGCGACGTAGATGCAGTAGAGCTTCTGGCTCTCGTCGTCGCCGGCATTGGCCTTGCGCTGGTTGATGAAGGTGTCGAGCGCGACGGCGGACTTGCCGGTCTGGCGGTCGCCGATGATCAGCTCGCGCTGGCCGCGGCCGACGGGGACGAGCGCGTCCAACGCCTTGAGGCCGGTCTGCACCGGCTCGTGCACCGACTTGCGCGGGATGATGCCGGGGGCCTTCACCTCGACGCGGCGACGCTCGGTGCTCTCAATCGGGCCCTTGCCGTCGATCGGGTTGCCGAGGCCGTCGACCACGCGGCCGAGCAGGCCGCGGCCGACGGGGACGTCGACGATGGTGCCGGTGCGGCGGACGGTGTCGCCTTCCTTGATGGCGCTGTCGTTGCCGAAGATCACGGCGCCGACATTGTCCGCCTCGAGGTTCAAAGCCATGCCCTGGATGCCGCCCGGAAAGGCGATCATCTCGCCGGCCTGGACGTTGTCGAGGCCGTGGATGCGGGCGATGCCGTCGCCGACCGAGAGCACGGTGCCGACTTCGCTGACCTGTGCTTCGGTGCCGAAGCTGGCGATCTGGTCGCGGATGACCTTGGAAATTTCTGCGGCGCGGATGTCCATTGTCGTGCCTTAGCCTTTCATCGCGTGAGCGAGGGTGTTGAGTTTGGTGCGGATGGAGCCGTCGATCATCTGGCTGCCGATCTTGACGACGAGCCCGCCCAGGATGGTGGGATCGACGTTGAGATCGACGGCGACGTCGCGGCCGATGCGGGTGCGGAGATTCTGCCGGAGTGCGCTCACCTGATCGTCGGTCAGCGGGTGGGCGGAGGTGACTTCGGCGGTGGTCTCGCCGCGGTGGCCGGCGGCCAGCATGTTGAAGGTGCGGATGATCGCACCGAGCTGACCGAGGCGGCGGTTGCGGGCGAGGACGCCGAGGAAGTTGGTGGTGATGGGGTCGAGCCGCATCGCCGAGGCGGTCGCGGCGACGGCGCCGGTCGCCTGTTCGCGCGAGATGAGCGGGCTGGTGGTCAGCTCGCGGAAATCTTCTGAGTCGCGCAACGTCTGGCGCAGGGTGGCGAGGCTGGCGCCGACCGCTTCCAATTGCTTCTCGTCACGCGCCAGCTCGAACAGAGCCGTCGCGTAGCGTCCTGCCAAACCTGTCGCTATGCCGCCGGAATTCTCCACGCGCGCTCGTGCCTCCAAGTGGGTTTGCCCATGCGAAGAGGGGGCGCAGTTAAGCGCCCCCGCTGGGTTGCCGCGCCGTTAGCAGGGGCCGCGGGGGGATGCAAGGCGGGCGGCCGTGGTCCCATGTGGTGGACAGTGATGTTTTCGGCTGCCTACCTCGCGGGCCGTCCGAGACGACGCTGCTATCTCAGGGCCGGGGCGTTTGTTATACAGTTCGCCATGAACGCCATCGATAAGCTGCATCTGCTCTTCGACGAAATTGGCGCTGTTGTTGTGTTCAGTGGCGCGTTTATCAGCCTCGCAACGTATTTAGCGCGAACCTTAGGCAGCGGCGTGGCCACGCTGGATAAGGATCTGCAGTTTCGCCGCGTGGACGAGCCACGTGAATATTGGATATTGGTGTCACTGTGCGCGGCCGCGACAATCATCGTGGCTTGGCTGGATATTCGGCAGTTATAGACAGGCGAGGTCGACCGTAGCAGCTTGGCCTCGAAGAAGCGCAGCCACGGCGATAGAAAACGAGCGTCCCTTTCAGAGCGCTTATGGGAATACGCTGCCTTCGCCGTTCCACCATGGACGGAAGTGGGGCTCCCTTGCGAATCGGCCTAGCAGGCGGATCCGTGCGGCGTCGCAGGGTGAAGCGGATGCTTCCTTATCTCTCAAAATGTTATATGATGTCGGCTCGCTGCCGGTGCGCGGCAGGAGGGAGACAATGATGAGGACATTCACTGGAGCGGCCGCGGCGTTGGCGATGGCGCTTGCCGCACTGTCCACGGGTACGGCTCTCGCGCAGGAGAGCGCGGCCGAGAGCACCACGCCGGCCAAGGCGAAAGTTGCCGACAAGAGCGGGAGCCGCCGCGTATGCCGGAACCTGGTGGTCAGCGGCTCGCGCCTCAGCAGCCGGATCTGCCGGACGCAGGCGGACTGGGACAAGGCCATGACCGACACACAGGACGCGGCTCTCCAGCAACAGACCGGGCCGGGTTTCCGTTCGGAGGCTGAATCCCGCGGGCCGAGCGCCTCCGCACTGCGCTAACTCTTAGGCGAGGGGCGCGGCCGGAATCGGCTTAGCGCCCCCTTCCTTAGTTCCTCGCTGCCAGAACCTTCGTCATGCCCCGGTAAAGCGCCGTCGAGACGAGTGCTCGAAGCGCCTGCACGTCCACGGTAAGCTTCTCGCCCGGATTGGTGCACTCCTTTACGGGGCCGGAGAGCTGATGGGCCGCGGCCATTTCGGCTTCGCTGCCGAGCTCGCTGACGGCCAGATTGCGAGCCGCCGGCGGGTTGCGGGCGGCGACGCAGAGCGCGAAATCCTCGGTGACGTTGAGCGGCTCGATCGTGGACAAGCTATCCTTGAGCCGGGCGGGATCCGCCTTCTCGATGTCGGACCGGACGAAATGCTCGGCCAGGCTGCCGACGAGACTTGAAGTGCGGAAGGTCACTTCGGCCCTTTCGCCCGCGATGCAATTGTCCTGTCCGCTCAGCGCCTCGGCAGCCGCGCTCGCCTGCGACTGACTGAGATAAGGCTGAGCAAGCGTCTGGCGCGCCCAGCGGGGGCGGGCGTTCGCCAAGCATGCGGTGAAGGTTCGCAGAGCTTGCCGCTGCTCGGCGGTGTCGACACCCGGGGCGATCGGGACTGGAGCAACGTCTGCCGCCTGAAGCGGAACGGCGGTGACTGCCAACAGAATCACTAGACAGCGCCTAGTCATGATCATCCTCCTGCTCTGTGCGGGCAGTAGGATGCTCTTTTGTTGCGGGAAACGGAAGGGGGAGAAAAGAGGCGCCGTCCGATAAGCTTTTGAGAGCAGCCGAAGGATAAGCTGGCTGACGATCTTGGCTGTTTGGCTTTGATAGCAAGGTTCGAGACGCTGGGCATCGCCACTTGCCCGATGAGGGGCGGAAGGAGTTTGCGATGGCTTACAGGATCGCCGGATTGGCGCGCGAGGAGTTCGAGCCGTTGTTCCGGCTGGGGGACGATGAGCTTGCGGCGCGGAATGCGCGGCGGGTGCGGGCGGAAGAGGGTGGGGCTCCCTGCCGGATCAGCCTGGAGGAGGCGGAGGCCGGGGAGAGCCTGATCCTCCTCAGCCATGTCAGCCACGAGGTGGCGAGGCCGTTCCGCACCGCTTATGCTATCTATGTGCGCGAGGCGGCGGGCGAGCCGCCATGCTATAGAGACGAGGTGCCGGCCATGCTCGACAGGCGAACGCTGGGGCTGCGCGGGTTCGATGCCGAGGGGATGCTGAAGGGGGCGCTGCTGGCGATGCCGGGGGAGGCGGATGCGCGGAGCCGGGAGCTGTTCGGGCGGCCGGAGATTGCGAGCATCCATGCGCATAATGCGGCCTATGGCTGCTTCCTGGCGCGGGTGGAGAGGGATTGATGGCGAGCGCTGCGAAGCCGGAGACGTCCGGGATCGACGAAGACTGGGCCTGGGCGCGGGCGAGCGCTCGGGACCGCGCGGCGGACGGAATGTTCGTGGTGGGGGTGCTGACGACCGGCATCTATTGCCGGCCGTCCTGCGCGGCGCGGCATCCGAAGCGGGAGAATGTGCGGTTCTTTGCGAGTGGCGCCGAGGCGGCGGCGACGGGGCTGCGGGCGTGCCTCAGGTGCAAGCCGGACGAGGTGACTCGGGAGGCGGTTGCGCTGGAGAAGGTGTTCGCCTTGCTGGAGCGGACCGAGGAGCCGCCTTCGCTGGAGACGCTGGCGGAGGTGGCGGGCTATTCGCCGCATCATTTCCATCGGCTGTTCAAGCGCGCGACGGGGGTCACTCCGGCGGCTTATGCGCGGGGCAAGCGGGCGGAGGGGATGGCGCGGAGCCTGGCGCAGAATGGGAGGGTGACGGATGCGATCTATGATGCCGGCTATTCGGGGCCGGGGCGCTTCTATGCGGATGCCAAAGCGAGGCTGGGCATGACGCCGACGGCGTGGCGCGACGGCGGGCGCGGCGAGACGATCCGCTGGGCGACGGCTGAGACGTCGCTGGGCACGATGATGGTGGCGGCGACCGAACGGGGCATCTGCCGCCTGTCGTTCGACGAGGGCGAGGCGGAGCTGCGGGCGCGCTTCCCCCACGCCACGATCCAACGAGGCGGGGAGACGATGGCGGAGCTGGTAGCACGGGCCGCGGAAGCCGTCGAGCAGCCGGAGCGTCCGCACGATCTGCCGCTCGACGTGCGCGGCACTGCTTTTCAGCAGGCGGTATGGCGGGAGCTTTCGCGCATCCCGCCTGGCGAATCGCTGAGCTACGCCGCGCTGGCGGTGCGGGCGGGGAAGCCCGGCGCCGCGCGGGCGGCGGGTTCGGCCTGCGGGGCGAACCATATCGCCGTGCTCATCCCGTGCCACCGCGCGCGGCGGGGAAGCGGGGCGCCCGGAGGCTTTGCATACGGCCTCGACCGTAAAGCGGCCTTGCTGAAGCGCGAGGGCTTCGAGGGGAAGGTCGGGTCGTAGCCAGGCGCGGATATACTCTGACGTCCGACGCTCGCTGAACGCTCGCTCCCCCTCCCCATGAGCAGGTGCGAATGTCCCCCGGACATTCGCAGCCATGCCGGGGGCATGGCGGCCTGCTCGTCCTCTCCCCGCTGGGGAGAGGGCTTTCAGGCGACCCGCGCGGTTCGCTCGCGCACCAGCCGCTCCAGGATGCTGAGCGGGATGGCGCCCTGCAGCAGCACCTGGTGGAAGTCTTTGAGGTCGAAGCGGTCGCCGAGCTTGGCCTTGGCTTCGTCGCGCAGGCGCACCCAGGTGGTGTGGCCGATCTTGTAGCTGGTCGCCTGGCCCGGCCAAGCGGTGTAGCGATCGATCTCGTTCTGGCCGCGGCCGCGCGCAATGCCGGTGGTGCGCAGGAAATAGTCGGTCGCCTGCTCGCGCGACCAGCGCTTGGCGTGGAGGCCCGTGTCGACCACGAGGCGGGTGGCGCGGAACAGGAAGGATTGCAGCATGCCGGCGCGCTCCAGCGGACGGCCTTGATACATGCCCATCTCGTCCGCGAGCTGCTCGGCATAAAGCGCCCAGCCTTCCGAATAAGCGGAATAGCCGCCGAAGCGGCGGATGAGCGGGATCGACTCCGATTCCTGGGCGAGGCTGACCTGAAGGTGGTGGCCGGGCGTCGCTTCATGATGGGTGAGGGTGCGCAGGCCGAATTTGGGCCGGTCGAACGTGTCGCGCAGGTTGATGAAATAGATCGCCGATCGCGAATTATCGAGCGGTGCGCTGTCGTAATAAGCGCCCGCGGAGCCCGCCTGGATGAGCTCCGGCACGCGGCGGGCCTCGACCCGCGCCTTGGGCAAAGTGGCGAAGGCCTGGGGCAGGCGCGCCTCGATCTCGGCGATCTGGCGGTTGAGTTCGGCGATGAGGGCGGCGCGGCCCTCGTCTGTATTGGGATAGACCTGATCCGGCCGCTTGTTGAGCTCGGCCAGGCGCTCGCCCGGAGTACCGCGAGTGAGGCCGGCATTGCGCAGTATCGGGTCGAGCTCGGCTTCGAGCGCGGCCACCTGCTCGAGTCCGATGCGATGCACCTCGTCGGCGCTGAGCGAAGTGGTGGTCGCAGCCTCCAGCGCACCGGCATAATAAGCCTCGCCGTCGGGCAGCCGCCACACGCCGGCAACGTGGCCGGCGCGGCGGCGCAGGTCGGTGACGAGCGCGATCTGGCGGTCGAGCGCCGGAAAGACGCTTTCGGCCACGATACGCTCCGCCGTGCGGCCCCAGTCGCCGGCAATGCCCTTCTCGGCGGCACGCTTCGAGAGCGAGGTGACCAGCTGGGTCTTGCCGGCCGGCTGGTCGCGAAGGGTGCGCAACTGCTTCAGCGTGGTGTCGAGGATGTAATCGGGCGCGAACACGCCGCGGGCCGCATCCTGGCGCTGCCGCTCGCTGCTCTGATCGAGTGCGCGTGGAAAGGCGGAGAGGCGGGCGAGATAGGCCTCGGCGTCGCTCTTCGTCTCGATCGGATGTTGGCTGTCGAGGAAGTCGGGAACGCCGCGATAGGGGCCGGTCAGCTGGCTGATGACGTAGGGCGAAAAGCGGCCGCCGGTCGCTCCGAAAGAGAAGCGCTCGCTGGCGCCGATCGAGCGGCTGAGGCCATACTCAACGACGTCGTAATCGAGCGCAGCATTTTCGCTGAGGCTGGCGCGCTTCACGGTGCGAAGACTCGCCAGCTCCTGCCGCGAGCGGGCGAGATCGCGCGCCTGGGCGGCCGCGGAATAGTCGCTGAGCAGGAAGCGGAGGTTCGCCCGCTCACCCACGTCCAGCGCCGCTCCCGTCGCGGCCTCTGGACTGTCCTGCAGGCGATCGTAGAAGAAGCGATCGAGCATCGCCCGTAGCCGCGCGTCCTCGCTTTCCCGTGAAACGGTCGCGCAGGAGGGAAGGGTAGCACCGAGCGCGACCACGCCCGCCGAGGCCATGAACTGACGGCGATCCATTTCGAAACCCTCCCGAATTTTCAGCTGCGACTAAGCGGCGGCGCCGCTGCTGTCCATGTTTTCAGATGGGGTAAGAGGAAGATGGCGAATCCCTGGCGGAAGCTGGCGCAGGGCAGGGAGGCGGCTTGCATTGGTTTCGACGAGCCGCCGCAGCCGCGCCGGCGAAGGGACATGTCGCGAGCTCTGCCGGACTGCGCTTTAGCGGGCGTTCATAAGGCTATCCCAGCTGTTCAGCGAAGCAGACACGGAGCTTCAGCTATAGCTGATGTTCAAAAGGAAGATCGTCGCGGCCGACCACCCGCTTGCTCCGCGCGCGCCTAGCTGCTTTCTGCAGAGCTAATGGAAACTCAAGGCCGAGAATTGCGGATCGTTATCCTGGGCGGAGGAACGGCGGGATGGATGGCGGCGAACCTGTTTGCGCTGCGCTGGGCGGGGCGCGTGCAGGTGGACGTGGTGGAAAGCGAGGAGATCGGCATCGTCGGCGTGGGCGAGGGCTCGACGCCGCAGCTCCCAGCCTTTTTCGAAGCGCTGGGCATCGCGGAAGCCGAGTGGATGCCCCGCTGCAGCGCCACCTACAAGAACGGGATCTCCTTTCATGGCTGGTCCGAACGGCCGGGCTTCCAGCATTATTTCCATCCTTTTCCAAGCGCGCTCGACGTGCACACGCAAGGCGCCTTCTACTTCAACGCAGCCATGCGCCGCCGCGGCCAGGACGTCTGGGCGCATCCCGATCGATTCTTCGTGCCGGCCTACCTCGCCCAACACCGCCTGGCCCCACTTCCTGCCGAGAATTTTCCTTTCGACCTGGGCTACGGCTATCATTTCGACGCCTATCTGGTCGGCGCCTTCCTTCGGGAGCATGCGATCGGGCGGGGCGTGCGCCACCATTCGCGGCGGGTCGTGGACGTGGCCGTAAACGAGTGCGGTGAGGTCTCGCAGCTCCTCCTTGAAGGCGGCGACACGCTCGCCGGCGACCTGTTCGTGGACGCAAGCGGCTTCCGGTCGGTGATCGCGCAGACTGCGCTTGGGGCCAAGTTCCTGCCCTTCGCCAGCAATTTGTTCAACGATCGCGCGGTGGTGATGCCAACCCCGGCAGACCCCGCGGGCACGAGCTCGCAAACCAAGTCGGTCGCAATGAAGCATGGCTGGGCCTGGGACATCCCGCTCACCACCCGCACCGGCAACGGCTATGTCTATGCGTCCGCCTATTGCTCGCCGGAGGAGGCGGAGGCCGAGCTGCGGAAGCGGCTCGGGCTCGCGGACGGCGACGTGCCCGCCCGGCACCTCCAGATGAAGGTTGGGCGCCTAGAGGAGAGCTGGATCGGAAATTGCCTCGCCGTCGGCCTCGCCCAGGGCTTCATCGAGCCCCTCGAGGCGACCGCGCTCCACATCGTGCAGGCGACGGTCGAAGGCTTCATCCAGGCTTTCGAAGAAGGCGGCTTCACGTCCGCCAAACGGACCGACTTCAACCGTGCCATCGCGGCCCGATACGAGGGCATTCGCGATTACATCGTTTGCCATTATCGGGTGAACCGCCGGACGGACACGGACTATTGGCGGGACACTGCTACGAATGATCATCTCTCGGATTCGCTAAAGGCAATCCTGACCTGCTGGTTCACGGGGCAAGACCTCGAGGCCGAGATCGCGCGCCAAGGCATCGCGCAATATTATGCGCCGGCCTCCTGGCACTGCCTGCTGGCAGGGTACGGCACCTTTCCGACCGAAGAGAAACTCCATTCGCCGGAGCCGGCCGCGCGGCGCTTCGACATGGCCGTGATCGACGATTTCGTGACCCGCTGCGGCCGCAACTTTCGCGACCATAAGGAAATGCTGGCACAGCTGAGCTGAGCCAGGCCGCGGCGGGCGCCGCGGCCTGGATCGATCACCGCGCCGCCACGAACCGGATCGCCTGGCCGCCGCCGGGGGCGAGCCGAACCGTCAGCATGTCGGCCGCGGTGACGTTGCGCTCCTCGATGACGATGTCCTTGCCGTTGGTGCGGTAGTGCGCGTTGGGGCCGTCGCGGTAGATCTGTGCGCGGTAACGCTTGCCCGGCGTGAGGAAGGAGAGCGGCACCTCGAGCACTCGGCTCTCCTCGTCGGTGACCGCGCCCAAATACCAATTTTCGCTGCGGCGGTCCTTGCGAACGATGGTGACGAAATCGCCGATCTCCCCATAGAGGACGCGTGATTCCGACCAGTCCGCAGGCACGTCCTTGATGAACTGGAAGGGCCGCATGTTCTGCTGGTAGTTCTCGATCAGGTCGGCGGCCATCTGAATGGGCGAATAGAGCACCACATAGAGCGCGAGCTGCTTGGCCTGGGTGGACAGGATCGGCTGGTTGCGTCCGTCGAGGCTGAGGATGCCGGGGGTGAAGTCCATCGGCCCGGCGAGCATGCGGGTGAAGACGAGGTTCGCTTCATGCTCGGGCGGGTTGGGCGGCTGCCCCCAGGCATTGAACTCCATGCCCCGGGCGCCTTCGCGGGCGACCCAATTGGGGTAGGTGCGGCGCAGGCCCGTGTCCTTGATCGGCTCGTGCGGGTTGATCGCGATCTTCCGCTCGGCGGCCTCGGTAACCACCTTGAGGTGATGCTGGGCCATGCGCTGGCCTTCATGCCATTCGAAGCGGACCTTGCCGTCCGGACCGGTCGCCTGAATGCCGCCCATGTCTGCGACATAGCCGGTCTTGACGGCATCGATGCCGAGCCGCTCGTAAAGGTCGAAGGCGGCATCGAGTTGAGGCTCGTAAACGGCGATGTTGCCGGCGGTCTCATGGTGCCCGACCAGGCGCACGCCCTTGGCGCGGCCGTAGCGGGCGAGCTCCTCAATATCGAAATCGGGGTAGGAGCGCGTGAAGCTGAAATCCTTGCCGTTAGCGAACCAGTCGTCGTTCCAGCCCTCGTTCCACCCCTCGACCAGCACGCCGCGAAAGCCGTGCTGGGCGGCGAAGTCGATGTAGCGCTTCACATTGGCGGTGTTGGCGCCGTGCTTGGGCCCCGGGCCCCAGCTCTCCTTATCGAGGTGCATCGCCCACCACACGCCCACATATTTGAAGGGCTCGACCCACGAGACGTCGCCAAGCCTGTTGGGCTCGTTCAAGTTGAGAACGAGGTCGTTCTCGACCAGCCCGCCGGCGCGATCGGCGATCTGCATGGTTCGCCAAGGCGTTGGGAAAGGCGCGGCGCGGCTGACCTTCGCGCCGGTGGACGAGGGCGTCAGGATCGCCCGGAAGCGGCCATTCCCCTCATTCTGGAGCTGCATGCCGGAATAATCGACGAGCGAAGCTTCATGAAAGGCGATGTGCAGGCCATCGTCGGTGCGGATCGTCATCGGCGTCTGGGCGATGCCGACTTCGGTGAGCCTGGTCTTGTTGTAGAGATATTCCTCGCGGTTCCACTGAAAGGCCGGAATCCACCAGGCAGTCGCGGGCTGCGCCACCGCAAATTCGGTGATCTCCTCGGCAATGTTCACCTGGCCCAGTGCAGCCGGGAATTCATAGCGGAATCCGACCCCGTCATCGAAGACGCGGAAGACCACGTCGATGCTTCGGCCCGGCGGCGTCTTTTCGGACAACCGGACGCGCAGCTCGTTGTGGCGGTCGCGCACGAAGCGGCGCTCGCCCCACGGCTGTTCCCACCGATCGTCGACGCTGCGGCGGCCGGCTTCCGCGATCGTAAAGTTGCGCTCGAGCTTGGGCGCATCGGTCAGCAGGAAACCGAGCCGCGACGGCGAGATGATTGCGGTGCCGAGCCGCGAGACGCTGTATTCGGGTCGGCCTTCGCCGTTGACATCTACAGCGACGGTGATCACCCCGCTCGGGGAGGAGACGGTCACCGGGGCTGCCAGAACAGGCGTGGCGAGCAGAGCGGCGGCCAGAGCCAAAACGAGCCTCATCACGGACACATCTCCTCAATTTCCACTCTTGCCATTTCCGCAAAATTTGCAGCAAAGTTTGCAGCATGAGCCGCCGATCGACCCGCCTCGAAGACATAGCCGCCCTTGCGGGTGTCTCCATTTCCACCGCCAGCCGGGCGCTGAACGACAGCCCGGCGGTCAATGCACGTACCAAGCAGCTCATCTGGAAGCTGGCGCGCGAGCATGATTACCCGTTCCGGCGCTACATGCCGGCCGGCCCGATCGGCGCCACCGGCACGATCGCCTTGGTCGTGCCGAGGCCGCAGGGGCGCGAGAGCCAGCTCGACGATCCCTTCTTCCTGGAACTGGTCGCAGGGATCAGCGACGGCGCGCGCGAGCGGGGCTGCGATCTCCTGATCAGCCATCTCGCCCCGACCAGCTTCGACGACATCTCCGCCGCAATGACCACCAGCCGCGCCGACGGCGTCATCTTCCTCGGCCAGAGCTCGCTCCACAACGCCCTTAACCGGCTCGCCGGCAGCGAGGCGCGGTTCATCGTCTGGGGCGCGCAGCTCCCTGACCAGGTCTATCCCTCGATCGGATCCGACAATCTGCTCGGCGGCCGCCGAGCGACGCTGCATCTGGCCCGCCTCGGCCGGCGCCGGATCCTGTTTCTCGGCGATACGGAGGCTCCGGAGGTCACCCAGCGCGCGCGCGGCTATGCCGAGGCGCTCGAGCAAGCGGGGCTCCCGCTCGATCCGGAGCTGATGGTGCCGGCTCATTTCACGGTTGAATCCGCCGAAGCCTCGGTCGACGCCTTGATTGCGCGTGGCACGAGCTTCGACGGCATCGTGGCCGCCAGCGACCTGATCGCTCTGGGCGCGATCCGCTCGCTGCTGAACGCCGGCCGTTCGGTTCCTGACGACGTATCGGTGATTGGCTATGACGACGTGCCGTTCGCCCGTTACAGCCGGCCGGCGCTCACCACCATAATGCAGGACACGGCGCGGGCCGGCCGGCTGCTCGTCTCGAAACTGATCGACGCGGCCGGAGGCGGCGAAATGCGCTCGGAGCGGATCGCGACCGAGCTCATCGTGCGCGGCTCCTGCGGCGGCTGACCAGCTCACCGGACCCGCTCGGCGATCCAGCCGGACAGCGGGTGGAGTGCGCTGCCCACTTGCTCGATCACGCGCCACCCCGGCGGAACAGGCCAATCTACGGGATGCTCGCCCAAGTTGAACACGCAGAGCAGTTCACCCTCTGCGCGCTCGAAGGCGAGAAGGGGTGGAGGCACGTCGACGGGCCGGATGGTGCCAGTCCTGAGGGCCGGGTGCGCCTTCCGCAGCGCGATCAAGCGGCGGGTCAGGTGAAGCAGCGATGTGGGGTCTGCTTCCTGGCAATCGACGGCGAGCGGGAGGTGGGCTCGATCGATCGGCAACCAGGGCTCCGCTTTCGAAAAGCCTGCCTCGGGCGCGCTCGCTTGCCACGGCATCGGCGTACGCGCGCCGTCGCGGCCGAGCGTCTCGGGCCAGTTGAGGATGGCTTCGGGGTCCTGCAGCCTTTCGAAGGGGACGTCCGCCTGCGGAAGCCCGAGTTCCTCACCTTGATAGAGGAAGATGTTTCCGCGCAGCGCAATCAGCAGCAGCATCGCCTGGCGCGCGAAGGCATCGCGGTCGCGCCCCTCCAGCCAGCGCGAGACGACGCGGGGGGCATCGTGATTGGAAAAGGCCCAACTCGGCCAGCCTTCGCCGGGCTCGCCCGGCCAGAGTTCGATCGTCGAATGAATGAGCTCGGTCGTCAGCCGGTCTGCGTAAAGGAAGTTGAAGCCGTAGGCGCTGTTCAGCCGCTCGGGGCCTTGGGTGAACAGCTTCATTTCACGGTCGGCTTGTTCGCCGCCCACCTCGGCTACGGTGAACCGCGCGCCGTATGTGTCGAGCAGCCTGCGCACACGCTCCAGGAACTTCGGAATGTCCGAGTGAGACTGATTGTGGAAGTGATGCTGGAAGTCGAACGGCCGAGTGCGCTTGCCCACTCCGGGCGCCACGGGCGGATTATCCGTTAGGTTCGGATCGTGCATCGAGAAGTTGATGGCATCGAGCCGGAAGCCATCGACTCCGCGGTCAAGCCAGAACCGCGCCGTGGCGAGGAGGGCCTCCTGCACCTCGGGATTGTGGGCGTTGAGGTTCGGCTGACACGGCAGGAAGTTGTGCAGATAATATTGGCCGCGCCGCGCGTCCCAGGTCCAGCAGGGGCCATAGAAAACCGACTGCCAGTTGGTGGGCGGCGACCCATCCGGCTTGGCGTCCGCCCACACATACCAATCGGCCTTGGCATTGTCGCGGCTGGACCGGCTCTCCCGGAACCAGGCATGCTGGTCCGACGTGTGCGAATAGACCTGATCGACAAGGACCTTGAGACCGAGTTGGTGGGCGCGATCGAGCAGCCGGTCGAAATCAGCGAGGGTGCCGAAGATCGGGTCTACATCCCGATAATCCGAGATGTCGTAGCCGAAATCCTTCATCGGCGAGGTGAAGAAAGGGGATAGCCAGATCCCGTCCACCCCGAGCGAGGCGACATAATCGAGCTTGGCGGTAATACCCGGGAGATCGCCGATCCCGTCTCCGTTCGAATCCGCGAAGCTGCGCGGATAGACCTGATAGATGACGGCGCCCCGCCACCATTCCGCAGCTTTGGTCCCAGAGGCCATGTCGGGCCGCATGCGAGTGAGTTCGTTCAACGGGTGGCAGCCTTGCAGACGATGTAGTCGAACGGTGCGATCTCGACGCGGATGCTTCCCGGCGCGGCCGAGCGCGGCGCGCAGCGGCCATGCAGGCTCTGCCAGGAGGCCGAACTCGCATCCACCTGCACGTTGGCGGAGGTCGGGGTCGAACCGGTGTTGAATGAGACGAGCGTCTCGCCCCCGCCTGACGGTGCCGAGCGCGTGAACGCGAACAGTCCTGGATTGTCGCCGTAGGCGCGGATCACCTGGTCTCCCCTGCGCAGCGCGGGATCGGATGCGCGAATGCGCGCCATGCCCGCCAGCGCGCGATAGATGGGGTGATCGGCATTGAAGTTTGCGGTGGCGTTGGTCGCGTCCGTGCCGACCAGCTTGTTGTCGTTGTAGACCGCCACCCGGCTCGCGAACAAAGTCTCGCGCGCATCCTGGTCTCCGCCGTCCCCGGCAAAGCCCTGCTCGTCGCCATAATAGATGGTGGGCGACCCGCGTGAGAAGAACATGAGCGCATGGCCGAGCAGGACCCGCTTCAGGACCTCGTCATCGGGCGCGTTCGGATTCTCCTTGCGCACGAAATGGGCGAAGCGGCCCATGTCGTGATTGCCGAGGAAGGTCGGCAGCGTCTTCGCCGTTTCCGATCCGCCCTCGTACAGCGGGTCAGCCTGGAACAGACGCGCCAACCGCTCGGTCGGCGCGCCCTTCGCGACCGCGTCGGTCACTGCGGACTGGAACGCGAAATCCAGCACGGCCGGGAAGCGATCGACTTTCGTAAAGCGGGCCAGCGTCGCCGGGTCCGGATCGAAGACTTCGCCGAAAATGTGGAAGTTCGGAATGCCGCGCGCTTTGGCGCGGTCGCGCATCGCGGGCACGAACGCCTGCCAGAATTCCGGGTTGACGTGCCGTGCCGTGTCGATGCGAAAGCCGTCGATCCCATATTCGTCGATCCAGCGGCCGAATATCTCGATGAAGCCGTCCACCACGCGGGGATGCTCGGTGAACAGGTCGTCGAGGCCGGCGAAGTCGCCCATGGTCGAGCTTTCGCCGCGGAAATTCGTGTCACCGCGATTGTGGTAGAGGATCGGGTCGTTGAGCCAGGCGGGGACCTTCACGCGCGCTTCGTCACGGGGCACGAACGGCGTGTAGGCGAAATCGGACCGGGTCAGCCGCTCGAAGTTGCCGCTGCGCTGGTGCGGTTTGTCGATGCCGCGAAAGCCCTCGTTGATCGGCGCGCCCGCCGGGCCGCCGCGGCTGGTGTGGGGATAATCGGCAAGGCTGCGATAGGCGCAGTCGCCCTGCGTGCATTCGCGATACTTGATCACGTCCGCGGTGTGGTTGGTGATGATGTCGAGATAGACTTTGATCCCGCGCGAATGGGCGGCGGCGACCAGCGCCTTCATATCCGCCGCGGTGCCGAAATGCGGATCGACCTGCGTGAAATCGGTGATCCAGTAGCCGTGATAGCCGGACGATTCCTGACCGGGCCGGCCCTGCACGGGCTTGTTCTTGTAGATGGGGCCAAGCCAGATCGCTGTCGCGCCCAGCCCGGCGATGTAATCGAGCCGCTGGGTCAGTCCCTTCAGATCTCCGCCATTGTAGAAGCCCTTGGCGGTCGGGTCGAAGCCATGGGACAGGCGATCGCCACCGAGCCCGCCGCGGTCATTGGCGGGATCGCCGTTCTCGAAGCGATCCGGGAGCACGAAGTAGATGACCTCGTCTTCCGGCAGGCGGTCGAGAAAGCTCGTTTGCGCGAGGGCAGGCGCTGCAGGGCCCGCAAGAGCGATCGCCCCAAGCAGGGCCGTCCGTGTCTTTTGCCAAGCCGCCACGTTCATCTATCCTTCCTACCTGCGACGCTTTGCGCCGTCTCTTTGCAATAATTTGCAGAACGCAAACGGCCCGTCAAGGGCAGTGTGAACGCTCCTGGTAGCAGTTTTCATCGCTACAAATGTGTCAAAATAACCACGGATGGTGGTTGCGTTACAATTCGCATCGTGCAATCGCGATCACT